>NZ_JBEZXU010000025.1:0-145593 GCF_040638175.1 Actinoplanes sp. NPDC026670 | reverse complement strand
GGTAGCTAAGCCCTCCAGCGCCGATGGTACTGCACTCGGGAGGGTGTGGGAGAGTAGGACGCCGCCGGACTCAACGTATGGAAAGGCCCACCCGGGTAACGGGTGGGCCTTTCTTTTGTGCCCGTCCACTAGAGTGCCTCGCACCTACGTCAGTGCCTCGCATCTACGTCGATGGAGAGAACCGTGCTCGTATACCGGTCTTTGCCGAAGACCGCCGGCCTCCTGGTGGCCGCGTTCGCCCTGATCGCCGCCAGTGCCTTCATGGCCTGGGGGAGCCGCCCCGGTCCGTCCTTCGACGTGCTCCTCTTCGTGATCGGCGTCTTCGGGGTGCTGTTCTTCGGCTTCGGGGCGGTGCGGGTGGGACAGCAGATGTTCCGGCGTGGGCCGGTCGTCGAGGTGTCCATCGAGGGCGTGCGTGACGTCCGCATGTCACCGCAGATCATTCCGTGGCACGTGGTGCGCGGGGTGGAGCAGGTGGTCGTACAGCGGCAGCGGTTCGTCGTGGTCCTGGTGGAGGAGAGCTTCGAAAAGCAGTACCTGACCGGTGGCAAGCGGATGCTCCAGCAGGTGAATCGGCAGATCGGCTTCCACGGGGTGAACATCGTCATGACCGGGATGACCGTGTCGGCCGACGACTTGCAGAAGGCGATTGTCAGGTACTGGCAGGAGGCGACGCCCGGCCCGGCGCGGCACGACGACAGGCGGTGAGCAGCATCGCAATGGGGTGCGGGCACCCGGCCGTACGCCGGTATGCTGAGGGCGGGCCGTGACTGGCGCGTTCGGATGGTTGACCATCGTGGAGCGGCTCCGTCGAGATGACGCATGCCGTGCGCCTGGGCCTCTTCGCTACGTGATAGGGAGGTCCCATGCCTGAGTTGAACGCCGAATCCGTCGCCTTCCGCTCCGCCCTCGACGTGGTCCGTTCCGTCGAACCGCGTATCGCCGACGCGATCGCGCAGGAGCTGACCGACCAGCGTGAGTCGCTGAAGCTGATCGCGAGTGAGAACTACGCTTCCCCGGCGGTGCTGCTCGCCATGGGTAACTGGCTCTCCGACAAATATGCGGAGGGCACCGTCGGCCGCCGGTTCTACGCCGGCTGCCAGAACGTGGACATTGTCGAATCGGTCGCGGCCGAGCATGCCAAGGCTCTGTTCGGTGCGCCTTACGCGTACGTCCAGCCGCATTCTGGAATCGACGCCAACCTCGTCGCCTACTGGGCGATCCTGGCCGACCGGGTCGAGGTGCCGTATCTCAAGAAGTTCGAGAAGCGGCAGATCAACGACCTCACCGACGCCGAGTGGGCCGAGCTGCGGCAGGCGTTCGGCAACCAGCGTCTGCTCGGGATGTCGCTGGATGCCGGCGGTCACCTCACCCACGGGTTCCGTCCGAACATCTCCGGCAAGATGTTCGACCAGCGCAGCTACGGGGTCGACCCGGCGACCGGTCAGATCGACTACGCGGCACTCCTGGAAAGCGCCAAGGAGTTCAAGCCCGCCGTGATCGTGGGCGGTTATTCGGCGTACCCGCGCAAGGTTAACTTCGCCAAGATGCGGGAGATCGCCGACGAGGTGGGCGCGACCTTCATGGTCGACATGGCGCACTTCGCCGGTCTGGTCGCGGGTGGCGTGTTTACCGGCGACTACAACCCGATCCCGCACGCGCACATCGTCACCACCACCACCCACAAGAGCCTGCGTGGCCCGCGTGGTGGTGCCGTCCTCTGCCAGCCGGAGCTCGCCTCCCAGGTGGACCGCGGCTGCCCGATGGTGCTCGGTGGCCCGCTGCCGCACGTGATGGCAGCCAAGGCGATCGCGTTCGCCGAGGCCCGCCGGCCGGAGTTCGCGACCTACGCCCAGCAGATCGTCACCAACAGCCAAGCTTTGGCCGAGGGCCTGCTGAAGCGGGGCGTGCAGCTGGTCTCCGGCGGCACCGACAACCACCTGGTGCTGCTCGACGTGCACCCGTTCGGCATCACCGGCCGCCAGGCCGAGCAGGCCCTGCTGGACAGCGGTATCGTGACCAACCGCAACGCGATCCCGAACGACCCGAACGGCGCCTGGTACACATCCGGTATCCGCGTCGGCACCCCGGCCCTGACCAGCCGTGGCCTGGGCGTCGCCGAGATGGACTCCATCGCCGACCTGATCCACACCGTCCTCGCGGCCACCAGCCCGGCCGAGGGTTCGAAGGCGAAGTTCAACCTGGACCCGTCCCTCGCCGACCGGATCAGCAAGCAGGCCACCGAGCTGCTGTCGCCGTTCCCGCTCTACCCGTCGGTCGACCTCGGCTGACACTCCGCACCACACCCGAACGCCGCCCAGCCTCCCCGGCCGGGCGGCGTTCGCCGTTCCCGCCCGATCGCAACACACCGCGTGTGGTGATCTGTGGACTGGATTGCGCCACAGGTCACCACGCGGTTCAGCTTCGGGCCGGTGTGGTGATCTGTGGGCCGGATTGCGCCACAGGTTGCCACGCGGTCTGGACTGGGATGCGCCGCAGGTTGCCACGCGTCATGCGCGGCGGCGGAGGGTGGCTGCGGTTGGGAGGGCGATGATCGCCCACAGGTAGACCGCTATGAAGCAGGTGAACTTCAGGGCGGCGGCCGTCGAGTAGAGCAGGGCGATCGTCGGGGAGATCGTGGTGGGGTCGGGGAGCATCAGGAAGGACAGGAGGTTCTCCAGTACGTCGAAAACTGGGGCGGCTGCGCCGAGCCAGATCATTCTGCGGGCGAGGCGGCGGCCCCTGGTGCCGGCCGGGAAGGCCTGGGCGACCGCGCTGAGCAGGGCGATGAAGAAGAGCAGGGTCGCGGCGATGAAGGCGAAGTCGACGAACTGGGTCTGCCAGTAGATGCCCAGGGTGCCATTGGCCTGCATCGTCGAGTACCAACCGGTGAGCTTGTCGGCGCTGAACGACAGTTGGCCCTCGTAGTAGGGCACCGGGTAACCGGAGCGGGCGTAGAAACCGTCCAGCACCGTCTGCGTGATGCGCTGAGCGGCGAAACCGAGGACGACGAAGGCGGCAGGCTTGACCCATTTCCATTCCATGGAATGTATCTTCGAGTCGGATGGCGGTCGGCGTCAAGCATTCCGTGGAATATTCTTGTCCCATGGAGCGCCCGGAGACCCAAGGGCGAGCGATTCGTGAGCTCGCCATCGTTCATCAGCTGAGTGCCACCCGCCTCAATCGGGCGTTGCGGCCGCTCGGTGTCACCCTCACGCACACCGCGGTGCTGTCGCACCTGGCTCAGGCGCCCGAAGGGTGTTCGGTCGGCGAGATCGCGGCCGCCATGGAGGTCAATCAGCCGGCGGTCTCGAAGACCCTGCGCACCCTCGCCGACCTGGGTGCGGTCACCGCCGAAGTGGCCGAGGGCGACAGCCGGCGCCGCGAGATCAGGTTGACCGCCCAGGGCGGCCGGCTGCTGATGGAGGCGATGCTGGCGATGCATCCGGACGCGACCATCGCCTTCGCCGGACTCTCCGACGAACGGCTCGCGCTCCTGGTGGAGTTGCTCGCCGAGGTGCGGATCCGCCTCGACGACGCGCGAGGTGCCGCCGACTGACGATTCGAAAGGTGATGCGCGCTTCCCTCCGGTATGGGTGTTGTGGCGAGTGTCGGCGGAACCGGTTCCGGCCGAGCTGTTATCGGCCCTGGTGAATCTCCTCCGAGCCTCCACCCGCACTGTCGGGAGCTGGGGAAATGCTGCGGCAACGGAGATTCGTAGATCCTTTGAGCGGTTGCCCGGTACCGGTTCCGGAACCTTGCAACATCCTGGACATCGATTGGTCACGACTTCTAGCGTCGGGGTCGGGTGAGCGCTCTCCCAAGATCCTTTTCTCCTCCCCGTCCCAATAGGAGTTCCCCATGAGACGCTCCCGCTGGCGGAGCGGCGTGATCGGCGGCGTCATCGCCGTCGTCGCTGCCGGCCATGTCGCGATCACCACGTCCGGGGCCTCGGCCGCCGAGGTTCTGCTGTCCCAAGGTAGGCCCGCCACCGCCTTCTCCACCGAGGCCGCCGGCGCGTACGCCGCATCCGAAGCCGTCGACGGGAACACCGGAACCCGCTGGTCGTCGGCCTTCTCCGACCCGCAGTGGCTCCAGGTCGACCTGGGCAGTTCGCAGGCGATCAGCCGGGTCGAGCTGAACTGGGAGACCGCGGCCGCCAAGGCGTTCCAGATCCAGGTCTCGGACAACGCGTCGACCTGGAACACGGTCTACTCGACGACCACGTCGACAGGCGGCAACCAGTCGCTGACGGTCAGCGGCACCGGCCGGTACGTGCGGATGTACGGCACCCAGCGGACCACCGGCTACGGCTACTCGCTGTGGGAGTTCAAGGTCTTCGGTGGCAGCACCCCGCCGCCGGTGAACCAGGACCTGGGCCCGAACGTCATCGTCTTCGACCCGACCATGTCGGCCGCGTCGATCCAGGCGCGGGCCGACCAGATCTTCGCGCAGCAGGAGTCGGCGCAGTTCGGCACCGGGCGTTACGTGCTGGCGTTCAAGCCGGGCACCTACAACGGGCTGAACATCCAGGTCGGCTTCTACACGTCGGTGATCGGTCTCGGTCAGAACCCGCAGGATGTACGGATCAACGGCGACATCACCGTGGACGCCGGCTGGTTCCAGGGCAACGCCACCCAGAACTTCTGGCGTTCGGTGGAGAACCTGTCGGTCTACCCGGTCAGCGGGGCGAACCGGTGGGCGGTCTCGCAGGCCGCCCCGTTCCGGCGGATGGACATCCACGGCGACCTGAACCTGGCCCCGAACGGCTACGGCTGGGCGTCCGGTGGCTACATCGCCGACTCCCGGATCAGCGGCTCGGAGGGGCAGTACTCGCAGCAGCAGTGGTTCACCCGGAACAGCACGATCGGGTCGAACACCAACGCGGTGTGGAACCAGATGTTCGTCGGTGTGCAGGGCGCCCCGTCCGGCAGCGGTTACCCGAACCCGCCGTACACCAGCATCGCCACCACGCCGCGGATCCGGGAAAAGCCCTACCTTTACGAGGGTGGGGTGTTCGTGCCGAGCCTGCAAACCAACGTCTCCGGGGTGACCTGGGCGAACGGGCAGACGCCGGGGACCACGCTGCCGCTGTCGCAGTTCTACGTGGCCAAGCCCGGTGACAGCGCGGCGACGATCAACGCGGCGCTCGCGGCCGGCCAGAACCTGATCTTCCAGCCGGGGATCTACCAGGTCGACCAGACGATCAACGTGACCCGGGCGAACACCGTGGTGCTCGGCCTCGGCTACGCGACGATCATTCCGGTCAACGGGGTCACGCCGATGCAGGTGGCCGATGTGGACGGTGTGCGGATCGCCGGCGTCCTGTTCGACGCGGGCACCACGAACTCGGCGAACCTACTGGTGATCGGCCCGAACGGGTCGAGTGCGGGCCACGCCGCCAACCCGACCACGGTGCAGGACGTGTTCTTCCGGCTCGGTGGTTACATCGCCGGCAAGGCCACCAACAGCCTGCTGGTGAACAGCAATGACGTGATCATCGACCACATCTGGGCGTGGCGGGCCGACCACGGCAACGCCGGGACCTACGGATGGACGATCAACACGGGTGACTCGGGTCTGATCGTGAACGGTCAGAACGTCACCGCGTACGGCCTGTTCGTCGAGCACTACCAGAAGTACGAGGTGGTCTGGAACGGCAACGGCGGGCGGACCTACTTCCTGCAGAACGAGAAGCCGTACGACCCGCCGACCCAGGCGGCCTGGCGGACCGGGGCGAACGGGTACGCGGCGTACAAGGTGGCGGACAACGTGACCGACCACGAGGCGTGGGGCATGGGCAGCTACTGCTACTTCAACGTCAACCCGTCGATCCACGCCGACCGGGGTTTCGAGGTGCCGGTCAACAGTGGAGTGAAACTGCACAACCTGCTGACCGTCTCGCTGGGCGGCAACGGGGTGATCGACCACGTGGTCAACAGCACCGGTGCGCCGGCGCAGGGCACCGCGACCGTTCCGTCCTACGTCGTCAACTTTCCGTAACCTCCGGTTGACAGCCCGGTGACCTGAGCGTCTACTCCAAGGCAACGGTCTTCCTCGATGTCTTGGAGGGGGAATGCGCAGGTTCGTCGTGGCCGCGAGTGGTCTGCTGCTGGTCCTCGCCGGTGCCGCGTGCAATCGCGGCACCGGCGAGCCCGTGGTCGGGCTGATCACCAAGACCGACACCAATCCCTTCTTCGTGACCATGCGGAACGGCGCGCAGGGCGCCGCTGCCACCGCCGGCGTCGACCTGCAGAGCTTCTCCGGGAAGGTGGACGGCGACAACGAAGCGCAGGTGCTGGCGATCGAGAACCTGATCTCGTTCGGCGCCAAGGGCTTCCTGATCACCCCGAACGACTCGAAGGCGATCGTGCCCGCGATCGACCGGGCGCACGAGGCCGGGATGCTGGTCATCGCCCTGGACACGCCGGTTGAGCCGGCCGATGCCGCGGACGCCACCTTCGCCACCGACAACTACGAGGCCGGGCGGCTGATCGGGCAGTGGGCGAAGGCGAAGTTCACCACCGAGGGTAAGGACGCGCGGATCGCGATGCTCGACCTCAATGCCAATCAGGTGTCGGTGGACGTACAGCGTGATCAGGGTTTTCTTGAAGGTTTTGGAATCGACGTCGCCGACAAGGGGCGGATCGGGGATGAGAGCGATCCGCGAATCGCCGGGCATGACGTCACCGACGGCAATGAAGAGGGCGGACGGACCGCGATGGAGAACCTGCTCCAGAAGGATCCGTCGATCAACCTGGTCTACACCATCAACGAACCCGCGGCGGCCGGCGCCTACGAGGCGCTGAAGGCGGCCGGGCGGGAGCGTGAGGTCACCATCGTCTCGGTCGACGGCGGCTGCCCGGGTGTCGACAACGTCGCCGGCGGGGTGATCGGCGCGACGTCGATGCAGTTCCCGATCAAGATGGCCGAGCTCGGCGTCGCCGCCATCGCGGACTTCGCCAAGACCGGTGTGAAACCGCAGAACACCGCCGGCAAGGACTTCGTCGACACCGGCGTGCAACTGATCACCGACCAACCGCAGGCCGGCGTGGAGGCCAAGGACTCCGCGTGGGGCAAACAGAACTGCTGGGGGTGAGATGACCGCCACCGCTGACTTCGAGGTACGGCGGCACGACTCGTTCGGGCTGCGACTGCAACACCTGCTGCACGGCAATCCGGTTCTCGGGCCGCTCGCCGTGCTGGTGGTGGCGATCGTGGCGTTCTCGATCGTCAACGCCCGGTTCTTCTCGGCCGCCAACCTGTCGCTGGTGCTGCTCCAGGTCACCGTGATCGCGACGCTGGCGCTGGGGCAGACGCTGATCATCCTGACCGCGGGCATCGACCTGTCGGCCGGGGCGATCGCGGTGTTCTCGTCGATCCTGATGGCGCTCTTCGCGACCGACGCGGGAGTGCCGGCACCGCTCGCGCTGCTGCTCGGGTTCGCCTGCGGCACGGCGATGGGCGCGATCAACGGGTTCCTGGTGACCCGGATCAAACTGCCGCCGTTCATCGTCACGCTCGGCACGCTGACCGTCTTCTTCTCGCTGAACTCGGTGGTCAGCAACAGCGAGACGATCCGTGGCGCGGACATGCCGGGCCTGATGACGTGGACGGGTGAGGCGATCCCGATCGGGGACTTCCGGCTCAGCTACGGGTCGATCATCATGCTGCTGCTGTTCGGCTTCTTCGCCTATGCGCTGAGCTGGACAGCGTGGGGCAAACACGTCTACGCGACGGGCGACGACGTGGAGGCGGCCCGGCTCGCCGGCATCCGGACCGGCCGGGTGCTGTTCTCGGTCTACACCACGGCCGGCCTGCTCTACGCGGTGGCCGGCTGGATCCTGATCGGGCGGCTCGCCTCGGCCAGCCCGAACGTCGGCACGGAGTACAACCTGGACTCGATCACCGCGGTCGTGCTCGGCGGCACCAGCCTCTTCGGCGGTCGCGGCGGGGTGATCGGCACGCTGATCGGGGCGCTGATCGTCGGGGTCTTCCGCAACGGCCTGCAACTGGCCGGCGTCGAGGTGGTCTGGCAGGGCTTCGCGATAGGTCTGCTGGTGCTGATCGCGGTCTCGCTGGACCAGTGGATCAGGAAGGTGCGCGCGTGACGACTCCGGTTCTTCAAGCAAAAGGCCTGACCAAGCGGTACGGCCGGGTGGTCGCCATCGACGGCAGCGACCTCGAGTTGCTCCCCGGCGAGATCCTGGCGGTGATCGGTGACAACGGGGCCGGCAAGTCCAGCCTGATCAAGGCGCTCTCCGGGGCGCTGGTCCCGGACAGCGGCGAGATCCTGCTGGACGGGCAGCCGGTGCTCTTCCGCAACCCGATGGAGGCCCGGGCGGCCGGGATCGAGACCGTCTACCAGACTCTCGCGGTCGCGCCCGGCCTGGACATCGCCGACAACCTGTTCCTCGGCCGGGAGGAGCGCCGTCCCGGCCCGCTGGGATCGATCTTCCGGATGCTGGACCGCAAACGGATGCGGGAGGAGGCCGCCCGGCACATGAGCGAGCTCGGCGTGGCCACCCTGCAGAACATCGGCCAGCCTGTCGAGTCGCTCTCCGGCGGTCAGCGGCAGGCGGTGGCGGTGGCCCGGTCGGCGGCCTTCGGCAGCAAGGTGGTGATCCTCGACGAGCCGACCGCCGCGCTCGGGGTCAAGGAGGGCAACCGGGTCCTGCAACTGATCCGCGACGTCCGGGACCGTGGCCTGCCGGTGATCCTGATCAGCCACAACATGCCGCATGTCTTCGAGATCGCGGACCGTATCCACATCCAGCGCCTGGGCCGCCGGATCGCGGTGATCACGCCGGGTTCCCACTCGATGTCCGATGCGGTGGCGATCATGACGGGCGCGGCGCCGCCGCCTTAGCTCTGGTTTTCCTCAACCGGTCCGGGGCCGCGTCGATCTGGGCCGACATGTGGTTACGCCGGGCACGTCCGCGAGTGCGGAGCACCTCGCGGCTGTTCGCGACCTTCGCGGCGGCCAGTCTCGTCCCGGTGGTCGCCCTGGGTGCGGTCGTGGTGCAGGACTACCGGCGGGACGCAGCCGAGCAGGGCCGCGCGCAGGGGCTGGCCCAGGCCGACGTCATCGCGCAGATGGTGGTCGCGCCCGCGCTGAACAGCGGCGCGACCTACCTCCTGGGCGGCGACCTGAGCCGGCGCGGCCTGACCGCCGAACAGTACGACCAGATGCGCGAGTCCACCGGCCTGGCCCTCTTCCGGGGCTCGGTGAAACACCTGCGGCTGCGTGGGTTCACCGGCCGGGTGATCTTCGCGGACGACGGTTCGACCAGCAACGGCGTGCCCGTCTCCGACCCGGACTTCCAGGCGGCTGCGCGGGGTGAAGCCCGTGCCAAGGTCATCACCGGACGTACCGAGACGATCCGGGTGATGCAGCCGCTGTTCGCCGGCGCGGCCGGTCAGTCGGTCGGGGTACTCGAGGTCTACCTGCCGTACCAATCAGTCGCCGACCGCCTGGACCACCAGGTGACCCAGACCGTCCGGCGCATCGGCGGCGGCCTCGCCGCCCTCTATCTGGTGCTCGCACTGCTGGCCTGGTGGACCACCCGGTCGTTGCGCCGCTACGCCGCCGACCAGCGGCACAACGCTCTGCACGACGCGTTGACCGGCTTGCCGAACCGGGTCGCCTTCCGGTCCTGGGCGGAGTCGGTCCTGGACCAGGCCCGTCGCGACGAGGAGCCGGGCGCCGTGGTGCTCGTCGACCTCAACCGGTTCAAGGAGGTCAACGACACTCTCGGCCATCACGCCGGTGACGAGCTGCTCCGGGTGGTCTCCGAGCGGTTCCGGGCCGGCCTGGGCCCGGACGACATCCTGGCCCGGCTCGGCGGTGACGAGTTCGCGCTGCTCCTGCCGGGCCGGACCGGGCCGGAGGCGGTCGCCGTGCTGGAGGGGGTCCGCGATCGGCTGGCCGAGGAGATGGTGCTCGACGGTGTGCCGCTGAGCATCGAGGCGAGTTTCGGCATCGCTCTCTACCCGGAGCACGGCGACAGCCTTCAGGAGCTCAAGCAGCGTGCTGACGTCGCGATGTACCAGGGTAAACGCGGCACCGCAGACATCGTCGTCTATTCCGGTGACGGGGTCGACCACCCGCACCAGTGGCTCGTGGTGCAGGCCGAGCTGCGGCACGCGCTGGAACGTGACGAGCTGGTCCTGTACTACCAGCCGAAGGTCAACCTGCCCGGTGGTGAGGTGTCCGCGCTGGAGGCGCTGGTGCGCTGGCAGCATCCGGAACGAGGGCTGGTGCCGCCGGGTGACTTCCTGCCCGCCGCCGAGCACTCCGGGCTGATCGTGCCGCTCACCGAGTGGGTGCTGCGCCGGGCGCTGACCGACCGGCTGGGCTGGAGCGCGGCTGGGCAGTCGTGGGCGGTGTCGGTGAACGTGTCGGTGCGCAACCTCGAGGTGGCCGGGTTCCCGGAGCTGGTGGCGGAGCTGCTCGCCGAGACCGGCACCCCGCCGGACCGGTTGGTGCTGGAGGTGACCGAGACCGCGCTGGCCGGTGACGTGGAGACCATCGAACGGGTGCTCGCCGGGCTGGCGGAACTCGGTGTCGGCCTCTCCGTCGACGATTTCGGCGCCGGCTACACCAGCCTGTCGCACCTGCGCGGGCAGCCGGTCGCGGAGATCAAGATCGACCGGAAATTCGTCGCCGACGTGGCGCACGATCCGCAGAGCCGGGCCATCGTCCGTTCGGTGATCGAGCTGGCGCACGGACTGGGCAGCCGGGTCACCGCCGAGGGCGTGGAGACGGCCGAGGTCTACCGGTGGCTGATCGAAGCGGGTTGCGACGAGGCACAGGGCTACCTGATCGGCCGGCCGGTCCCGTGGCCGCAGGTCGATCCGGCGATGTTCGGAGTGCCGGATGAGATGTCCGAGACGACCATGATCGAAGGGCTGCCGCGATGACCTTCCTACGCCGGGCCGTGGCCGCTGCCGGGGCCGCCCTCGTTCTCGCGGCGGGCGGCTGCACCCAGGAGCAGAACACCGTCGTCCCGGCCGGTGCGGTGGACGAGGTCGGCGCCGTGGCCACCGACCCGGCCCTGCACGCGAAGCTGCCGGAGGCGGTCCGGACCCGCGGTTTCCTGCGGCTGGTGACCGATGCCAGCTATGCGCCGATGGAGTACTTCGCCGCCGACGGGCGCACGATCATCGGTTTCGAACCGGATCTGGCGGCCGCGCTCGGCCAGGTGCTCGGCATCCGGGTCGAGATGGTGGTGGGTGTCTTCAGCACCGCGCTCGACGAGGTCTCGGCCGGCACCTACGACGGGGTGCTGGCGTCGATGACCGATACCGCGGACCGTCGAGACAGGGCGGACTTCGTCAACTACTTCTCCACCGGCACGTCGATCCTGGTGCAGCGGGGCAACCCGAATGCCATCACCGATCTCGACGACCTGTGCGGGCACTCGGTGGCGGCCGAGAAGGGCACCATCCAGGAGGCGATGCTCGAACGGACCGGGAAGACGTGCGGATCCGCCCCGCTGACCATCGTCAGCCTGCCGACGAACGCCGATGCCCTGATGGAGCTGCGCCTGGGCCGGGTGGCGGCCGTGCTGCAGGACTATCCGCCGGCGGCCTACCTGACCACCGACGACCGGACCAGCGCCTTCTTCGAGCTGGCCTCGGACCGGCAGTACGAGCCGGGTCTGTTCGGGATCGCGGTGAACCGGAACAACGGCGCGCTGCGGGACTGCCTGCGCGACGCCCTGCAACTGCTCATCGACTCCGGCACCTACCGCGAACTGTTGCTCCGCTGGGAGCTGACCGGCAGCGGGGTCAGCAAGGCGACAGTCAACGGCGGATAGACAGGCATTGCGGCTACACGGGTGTGTAGTAGGCTACACGCGTGAGTAGTGACAGCGACCTGACCGCCCGGGCCCGGATCCGTGACGCCGCGATCGCGCTCTTCACCGAGCGCGGCATCGCGGGCGCCACGATCCGCGACATCGCGCAGGCCGCCGGTGTCTCCTCCGGCCTGCTCCGGCACCACTTCGGGTCGAAGGAGGGGCTCCGCGACGCCTGCGACGAGTGGGCGATGGGCCAGATCACCCAGATGCAGATGCGCTTCACCGAGAATCAGGCGGTCGGCGCCCTGGCCCCCGAGGCCATGGCCCTCCAGCAATACCTGGTTCGCTCCCTGATGGACGGTTCCCCCCGGGGCTCGGCCATGTTCGCGCAGGCGGTGACGCACGGGGAGCGCTGGGTCGAGGCCGTCGGGCTGGACGCGTCCGACCCGCGGGCGTTCGCGGCGGTGCTCGGCGCCATGAAGATGGGCATGTTCCTGATGCGCGACCAGCTCTCCGCCGTGCTCGGTGAGGACGTCGGCGAGATGCCCGGCTACCTGCGCATGATCCGTGCGTCCGTGGAGATCTTCACGCAGCCACTACTCACCCAGGAGCAGGCCGACCAGGCTCGCAAGGAGCTGGATCGGCTGGAGGATTCTCTGATGGGAGAGAAGGGGTCATGGCGGATGCCATCGATGTCGAAGGACTGATCAAACGGTTCGGGGCGGTCACCGCTCTGGACGGGCTCGACCTGCGGGTCGCGACCGGCGAGGTGCACGGCTTCCTCGGGCCGAACGGGGCCGGCAAGACCACCGCCATCCGGGTGCTGCTCGGGCTGATGCGGGCCGACGGCGGCTCGGCGCGGCTGCTCGGCGGCGACCCCTGGGCCGACGCCACGGCACTGCACCGCCGGCTGGCCTACGTGCCGGGCGACGTCACGTTCTGGCCCAACCTGACCGGCGGCGAGGTGATCGACCTGCTCGGCCGGCTGCGCGGCGGCGTCGACCGGAAACGCCGCGACGACCTCATCGAGCGGTTCGAGCTCGATCCCCGCAAGAAGGGCCGGGCCTACTCCAAGGGCAACCGGCAGAAGGTGGCGCTGGTCGCGGCGCTCGCCTCCGATGTGGAGCTGCTCTTCCTCGACGAGCCGACCTCCGGGCTGGACCCGCTGATGGAAGAGGTCTTCCGGGAGGTGATCCTGGAGGAAAAAAGGCGCGGCGATCGTACGGTGCTGTTGTCCAGCCACATCCTCTCCGAGGTCGAGGCGCTCTGTGACCGGCTGACCATCATCCGGGCCGGCCGGGCGGTGGAGACCGGCACCCTGGCCGACCTGCGGCATCTGACCCGCACCACGATCCGCGCCGAACTGACCGGCCCGGTGAACGGTCTGGCCGCCATCGCCGGCGTGCACGATCTGATCACCGAGGACGGGCGGGTCGCCTTCGACGTCGATGCCGAGGCGCTCGAGCCGGCACTGAAATCGCTGGTCGAGGCCGGGGTGCGCAGCCTGGTCAGCCAGCCGCCGTCGCTGGAGGAGCTGTTCCTGCGGCACTACACCCGTGACTCGGAGGCCGCCCGATGACCGGGACTCTCGGCCTGCTCCGCCTGGTGCTGCGCCGCGACCGGACCATCATGCCGCTCTGGGTGCTCGTGCTGGGCATCCTGCCGTACGTCTATGTGACCGGGTTCGAGACGCTGTTCGGCACCGCGCAGGAGCGGATCCACTACGCGCAGATCAGCGCGGCCAACGCCGGGTTCATCGGCCTCTACGGTCCGTTGCACGGCGACAGTCTCGGCGAGCTGACCGTCTGGCGGGGCGGGTTCCTGCCGGTGATGATCGGTCTGGCCGCCCTGCTCATGGTCGTCCGGCACACCCGCGCCGACGAGGAGGCCGGGCGCACCGAGCTGATCCGGGCCGGCGTGGTCGGCCGGTTCGCGCCGCTGGCCGCCGCGGTCCTGGCCACCGTGCTGGCCTGCACGGTGATGGGCGTGATCGTGGCGGTCACCCTGATCGGCGAAGGACTGCCGGCCGAGGGCTCGATCGCGCTGGCGGTGTCCTATGCGGTCAGTGGCTGGCTCTTCGCCGGGGTCGGCGCGGTCACCGCGCAGATCAGTGACAGCGGCCGCCAGGCCCGTGCGATGGCGGTGCTGGTCCTCGGCGTGTCCTATGTGCTGCGCATGGGTGGCGACATCTCGGCGCTCGGCGGCGGGCGGCTGGACTGGATGTCCTGGCTGTCGCCGATCGGCTGGGTGCACCGGGTCTTCCCGTTCGGGGCGGACGACTGGTGGCCGGTGGCGCTCGTCGTCGTCCTCACGCTGGCCACGGTGGGCGCTTCGGCGTACCTGTTGACCCGCCGTGACCTCGGCGGCGGCCTGCTCGCCGGACGGCTCGGACCGGCGACGGCGGCCGCGTCCCTGCGATCGCCGATCACCCTGGCCTGGCGGCTGCACCGCGGTCTGCTGTTCAGCTGGACCGCCGGGTTCGCGGCGCTCGGCCTGGTCTTCGGCGGGGTGAGCACCAGCGTGGCTCAGCTCGCCGAGGACTCCGACTCGATGAGCAAGATCTTCAGCCAGCTCGGCGGGACCGACTCGGTGATGGACGCCTACTTCGCGTCGATCGCACAGACCTGCGCGGTGATCATCTCCTGCTACGCGGTGCAGGCCGCGCTGCGGATCCGGGACGAGGAGCAGACCGGCCACGCCGAGCCGGTGCTGAGCACCGACGTGACCCGGTGGGCGTGGGCCGGCAGCCACCTGGTCTTCGCCCTGTTCGGCCCGGCCGCCGCGCTGCTCGCCGAGGGCGTGGTGGCCGGTGTCGTGCACGGTGATCCCGGCCCGGTGGTGGCGTCGGTGCTGGCCCAGCTGCCCGCGGTCTGGGTGCTGGCCGGGGTCGCGATGCTGCTGATCGGGGCGGTGCCGAAACTGGCGGCGGCCGCCTGGGCGGTGGTCGCCGTGGCGTTCCTGATCCTGATCGTGGGGCCGCTGGTCCAGGCCGACCAGTGGGTGCTCGACATCTCCCCGTTCACCCATGTCCCGCACCTGCCCGGAGCGGGCTTCACCGCCGTACCGCTGCTGATCCTGACTTTGATCGCGGCCGTCCTCGGCGGCGCCGGACTGATCGCCCTGCGCCGCCGCGACCTCCCTGTGTAGCAATTCGGTGCGGCCTGGCCGAAAGGTCAGGTCGTTGCCGGAGGGACCGACTGATGTGCTCGTGAACACGATTGCATCGACCGGCCGGACCGGACCACGAACGCGGTGGGGACGACTGCTGGCCCGCCGGGCCACCGCCCGGTCCGCAGTCGCGGGCACCGCCGTCGGCATCGTCACGCTGGCCGTCTCGGCCGTGCTCGCCGCCAACGGCACGGCCGAGGCGACCCAGGAGGTCCGCCGGGCCCAGGAGGTCACCCGGGTGCTCAACGACGTCTCGGTACGGCTGAACGCCCAGGACGCCGCACTACGGGAGTACCTGGCGACGGGTGGCACCGAGTACCGCAGCGAGCAGCTGGCCGGAGTCCTCGACTCGGCTCGCGGGGGCTTGGACTGGTTGCAGGCGAACGGCGCGGTCGATCGATTCGAGCTGGACGCGATCCGCGGCGCGTACGCCAACTACAACCGGATCGTCGTCGAGATCATGACGCAGACCGAGCGCGGAGCGAAGGTACAGGGCTACTCCGAACTGGCCGCCCTGGCGTTCGCGCCGCTGCGCGACGAGGTCCTCGCCAACGTCCGCCGCAACCAGGAGGCGCTGGCCGGATACCTGGCCGCGGTCGACAAGCAGGCCGTCACGCTGCAGCTGGTGGCCGAGGTGACCATCCTGATCGTCTCGGTGCTGTTCGCGGTGTGCGCGCTCGTGCTGGTCGGCTACCAGCGCCGGGCCGAGCGGCAGGTCGCCCGCCGCCTGCACGAGGCCACCCACGACTCGCTGACCGGCCTCGGCAACCGGGCCATGCTGCACGACGAGCTGGACGCCGCGATCCGCCACAGCGAGGAGGCCGGCGAGCCGTTCAGCCTGCTCCTCCTCGACCTCGACCGGTTCAAGGAGGTCAACGACACGCTCGGCCACCACGCCGGCGACGACCTGCTGGTCGAGGTGGCCCGGCGGCTCGACCAGGGCTGCCGCAGCGGCGACGTCGTGGTACGCCTCGGCGGCGACGAGTTCGCGCTGATCCTGCCGACCACCCCGGACCAGCCGGAGGCGGTGGAGGCGGGCCGCCGCATCCTGGAGGCGCTGCGCCAGCCGATCCAGCTGAGCGGACTGACCGTCGACATCGACGCCAGCATCGGGGTCGCGATGTACCCGGCCGACGGCGCCGACGCCGCCGAACTGCTCCAGCACGCCGACGTCGCGATGTACGCGGCCAAACGCCGGCACGGCGGAGTCACCGGTTACGACGCGTCACTCGACGAGGGCGACGCGAGCCGCCTCACCCTGCAGAGCGAGCTCCGGCACGGCATCGAACGCGGTGAGCTCGTCGTCTTCTACCAGCCCAAGGTGGATGTGGCCACCCGGATGCCGTGCGGCGCCGAGGCCCTGGTGCGCTGGCAGCACCCCACCCGCGGCCTGCTCGCGCCGGACGCCTTCATCCCGCTGGCCGAGGAGACCGGGCTGATCGACCTGGTCACCGCCGAGGTGCTGGACCAGGCGCTGGCCCAGATCGCCCGCTGGGCGGAGCTGGACCACGAGCTGCCGGTGTCGGTCAACATCCCGGCCCGGTCGCTGTCCGACGACACCTTCCCGGCGACCGTCGCGGCCGCCCTCGAACGCCACCGGGTACGCCCGGAGCTGCTCACCCTGGAGATCACCGAGAGCGCCGTGATCGCCGACATGATGCGCGCCGGCGAGGTGCTCGGCGAACTGCGCGAGCAGGGCGTCAACATCTCGATCGACGACTTCGGCACCGGCTACTCCTCGATCGCCCACCTGCGGGACATGCCGCCGCACGAGCTCAAGATCGACCGGAGTTTCGTGATGAAGATGTGCGAGAACAGCCGGGACGAGACCATCGTGCGGGCGGTCGTCGACCTGGCCCGGAACCTGCGGCTGCGGGTCGTCGCCGAGGGTGTCGAGACCGAGTCGGCGCTCCGGGCGCTGGACGAGCTCGGCTGCCACGAGGCGCAGGGCTACCACATCAGCCGTCCGCTGCCGGCCGCCGATCTGACCGCCTGGCTGGCCGGGGCCGGATCCGGAATGGCGATAAGCGCGGTCTGAGGTTTTCGGCTCGATTACCGTGGGGCTGTGGATCGTCGATCCCTGCTCCTACTGACCGCCGCCGGGCTGGCCGGCGGGTGCGCTCCGCCCGGCACGTCCACCGGCCCCGGCTCGTCGGTGGACGTGCAGCTCGCCGAGCCGGTGCAGCGGACCAGCCCGATGGTGACCGCCGAGCACTACTTCGCCGAGCAGCTCGCCGAGCTCACCGACGGGCGGTACCGGCTGACCGTGATGCCCGGCGGCGTGCTCGGCGACGACAACCGGGTCACCGAGATGGTCCGGACCGGCCAGGTCGCCTTCTGCAAGACGCTGATGGCGAACCTCACCGCGTACGACAAACGACTCGGCGTGGCCAGCCTGCCCTACGCCTTCGCCAGCCGGGAGCAGTGCCTCCAGAGTCTTGACGGTGACCTGGGCAAACGCTGCGCAGCGATCCTCGCCGAGCACGGACTCGTGGTGCTCACCTACTTCTACGGCGGCGACCGCAGCATCTACAACCGGATCCGCCCGATCCGCACCCCGGCCGATCTGAAGGGCCTGCGCATCCGGGTGCCGCAGAACATCGTGTCGATCGACATGATCAACATCCTGGGCGCCGACGCGGTGCCGATGGCCACCAACGACATCATGTCCGCGTTGCAGCAGAAACTCGTCGACGGCGCGGAGAACAGCATCGTCTTCTACGTGACCGAGCAGCACCTGCCGTACGCGCCCCACTACTCCTGGACCCGGCACCAGCACGCCGTCGACGCCCTGATGGTGAGCCAGAAGTGGCTGAACGAGCAGCCGTCCGGCGTGCGTGACGCGATCGTCGAGGCGGGCCGGCTCGCCGGGGAGGAGGAACTGCGGCTGTGGGCCGCGGCCACCGACCAGAAGACCGATCTCGCCAGCCGGCAGGGCGGGCTCCTCGAGGAGGTCGACCTGGCGGCGTTCCGGGCGGCGCTGGCACCGGTGATCAGGTCCCATCGGGGGACCTTCGGTGATCTGGCCGCCCTCCTGCCCGACGGTGGTTAGCCGTCAGTACTGCCGGTTCGGCAGGACGGCCTTCGCGGCCTCCCGGTCGAAGGCGGTCTCGTCGACGACCACCCGGCGCGGAATGGTCTGCCCGGTCGACACCTTGCCGACCAGCTCCATCAGCTGCGGCCCGAGCAGGGGATTGCACTCGACGACGTAGTTGAGCCGGCCCTCGGCCAGCGCGGTCAGCCCGTCCCGGCTGGCGTCCACCGTGATGATCTTGATGTCCACCCCTGGGCGTTTCCCGACCGCCTCGATCGCCTTGATCGCGCCGAGGCCTTCGTCGTCGTTGTGGGCGAACACCACGTCGATGTCGGAGTGCTCCTGGAGAAAGCCGGCCATCACCTGCTCGCCGCCGGCCCGGGTGAAACTGCCGTCCCGCGAGGCGATCACCTGGAGGCTGGGGTCGTCCTTGATCGCCTCGGCGAACCCGGCCCGGCGCTGGTTGGCCGGCGCCGAGCCGGTGGTGCCCTCGATCTCGGCGATCCGGACCGTCTCGTTGAAGTCCCGGTAGTGCTCGACCAGCCACTCGCCGGCCCTGCGGCCCTCGGCGGTGAAGTCGGAGCCCAGCATCGTGGTGAACAGCGAGGTGTCGGTGGTGTCCACCATCCGGTCGGTGATGATCACCGGGATCTCGGCGTCCTTGGCCTCCTGGAGGACCTTGTCCCAGCCGGACTCGACCACCGGGGAGAAGGCGATGATGTCGACCTTCTGGCTGATGAAGTCGCGGATCGCCGCCGTCTGGTTCTCCTGCTTCCCGTCGGCGACCCGCAGATCCAGCTGCACCCCGGCGTTCGTGGCCGCGTGCTCGATCGACTTGGTGTTCGCCAGCCGCCACGCGCTCTCCGCGCCGACCTGGGAGAAACCGAGCCGGACCCCGCTCTGCGCGGTGGACCTGGGGGCGGCGTCCTCGCCGCCCCCACACGCCGTCAGCATGCCGACGAGGGCCAGTGCCAGGAGCGTCGGCGATCTTCGCATTATTTCAACCTAATACGGATGTATCAGTCCTTTGGTCGCTTCGGCAGGACCAGTTCCTCATGATCCAGCTCCCGGTTGAGGACGCGCAGGCTCTCGTCGGCGAGACGGCCGGCGTCCCGCCAGCGCAGCAGCTCCTCACGCTCGGCGTCGATGACCGCCTGCCGGACCATCAGCGCCGCCTCGTACTGCGGTGATTTCGGCAGTTCGGTGGATTCCACCTGGTCCAGCAGGTCCAGCCGCCGCCGGTAGCGGTCCAGGCGGAACTGGAGCTGCCGCCGCATCGTCTCGATCGCCTCGTCCTCGACGTGGTCGTGCTTCTCCTCCTGGATGTCGTCGAGCCGGTCCAGCGCCGCCTCGACCGCGGCCGACCGGGCCTCGTTACGGAGCCGGGCCTTGTCCTTCTGGTTGGCGCGCAGACCCAGCAGACGGACCAGCGGGGCGAAGGTGAGGCCCTGACCGACCAGCGTGACCAGCACGACCAACAGGGCGCAGAAGACCATCAGGTCGTGGTTCGGCACCGAGTCCGGGATGGTGAAGACCGCTGCCAGGGTGATCACGCCGCGGGTGCCGGCCCAGGTCAGGGCGGTCACCTCGCGACCGGACAGCGGCTCCTCCTTGGTCCGGCCCTCGGGCACGTCCATGTCGTCGTCCTGCTGGCCACCCAGCCGCAGGTGAAGCTGGCGGGGGAGTAGCTGGGTGACGGCCAGCCAGAGCGGGCGGATCAGGAGAACCACGCCGAGGGTGATCCCCAGCGCGATGCAGACCTCCTGCCACGTGTAGTCGGTCAGGCCCTTCAGGATGCTCTTGACCTGCATCCCGATGAGCAGGAAGACCGCGCCTTCCAGCAGGAAGTCGATCAATCGCCAGACGGCGGCGGTCTGCAGGCGGCTGGCGCCGGTGGTGTACCGGGGCGTGTCATGACCGACGATCAGCCCGGCCACCACGACCGCGAGCACGCCGGACAGGTGGAAGTGCTCGGCCAGGGTGAAAGCGCCGAGCGGCGTGATGATCGACAGCGCGTTGGCACTGAGCGGGTCCTGCCGGAACGGCCTGAGGAACCGCACGAAATAGGCGATGACGATGCCGATGATCACGCCGCCGGTCGCCGAGGTGAAGAACTGCTGCACCGTGCCGCCGAACGCGATCTCCTCGCCGTCGTTCTGGGCGGCGATCGCCACCGTCAGAAGCGTCAGCGCGGTTGCGTCGTTGAGCAGGCCCTCACCCTGGATCAGGGTGATCAGCTTGCCCGGCAGCCCGGCCTTGCGACCGACTGCGAGCGCGGCGACCGGGTCGGGCGGGGCGACCGCCGCGCCCAGGGCGATACCGGCGGCCAGGGTGGCCTCGGGGACCCAGAGCGAGAAGCCGAGGCCGACCAGCAGCGCGGTGATCAGCACCAGGACCACCGAGAGACTGATCACCGTCCGGATGTTGCGGCGGATGTCGAGCAGGGAGGAATCCAGTGCCGCGTTGTAGAGCAACGGCGGCAGGACGAACATCAGGATGACTTCCTCGTTCACCTTCAGGTTTTCACCCGGTAGGTACGAGTAGGCGACGCCGACCAATGTCAGCAGGACAGCAGCGGGGAGGCCGGTTTTCTCCGTGACCCAGTGGACCACGATGATCACCGCGATCGCTCCCAGCGCGTACAGCAGGATCGGCTCGTAGATCATCCGATCATTGTCGCCGCTGCTCCCGGGCCAGCTGGTCGCGGGCTGCGGTCAGTGCGAGCCGGTTCTCCTCGATCACCGGAGTCACGGTGGCGACGATTTTCGCGATCGCCGGATCGCTGCTGACCGCCAGCACCAGCCGCGCGATCTTGGCCGCCCGCTCGTAGCCGGACAGCTGGGTGTTGATGAAGAGCGTGTCGAAATCGGCGGCGGCCGCGGCCCGGTACTGCCCGGCGAGGTCGAGCTGTTCTGAGTTCGGCTCCTTCGGCAGGCGTACGTCGAGAGCGGCGGCAACCTGCTTGACCTGGGCATCCAGCTTCTTGTGGTACGTCGCGAACCGCTTGCCGAGCCGGCGGACGGTCCGGTTCTCACTCCGGTGGGCGGCCAGCTTCCCGGCCGCTATCTGGGCCAGGTTGCCCTGGTGCACGGCGATCAGGAACTCGGCCTCCGGGCTGGCCGGGCGGGCCGTGACCCCGGCCGGCCGGGAGGCCTCCGGGCGGGCCGGCGTGGCGGCCGCCGGGCTGCCGGCGAGGCCGATCAGAGCCACTGCACCGAACGTAAAAATCTTGTGACGGAAAGACATATTCGCAGCATAAACGCCTAAAAGGGACGCGCCCGGATCATCATCCGATGACCGGGCGCGTCGTGGTACGGAAGATCAGTACCGGTAGTGCTCCGGCTTGAACGGGCCCTCGACGTCCACGCCCAGGTACTCCGCCTGCTTCTTGGTGAGGGTGGTCAGCCGGACGCCGAGCGCGTCCAGGTGCAGCCGGGCCACCTTCTCGTCCAGGTGCTTCGGCAGCACGTAGACCTGCTTCTCGTACGCCTCCGGCTTGGTCCAGAGCTCGATCTGGGCCATCACCTGGTTGGTGAACGAGTTGGACATCACGAAGCTCGGGTGACCGGTCGCGTTGCCCAGGTTCATCAGGCGGCCCTCGGACAGGACGATCACCGAGTGGCCGTCCGGGAAGCGCCACTCGTGCACCTGCGGCTTGATCTCGACCTTCTCGATGCCCGCGACCTTGCCCAGGCCGGCCATGTCGATCTCGTCGTCGAAGTGGCCGACGTTGCCGACGATCGCGTTGTGCTTCATCGCCGACAGGTGGTCGACGGTGATGATGTCGGTGCCGCCGGTGGTGGTGATGAAGATGTCGGCCTCATTGACCACGTCCTCGAGCCGGACGACCTGCATGCCGTCCATCGCCGCCTGGAGCGCGCAGATCGGGTCGATCTCGGTGACCACGACACGGGCGCCCTGGCCGCGCAGCGTCTCCGCCGAGCCCTTGCCGACGTCGCCGTAACCGCAGACCACGGCCAGCTTGCCACCGAGCATCACGTCGGTCGCCCGGTTGAGGCCGTCGACCAGCGAGTGGCGGATGCCGTACTTGTTGTCGAACTTGCTCTTGGTGACCGCGTCGTTGACGTTGATCGCCGGGAAGAGCAGGGTGCCCTCCTTGGCCAGCTTGTAGAGCCGGGCCACACCGGTGGTGGTCTCCTCGGTCACGCCCTTGATCTCGGCCGCGATCCTGGTGAAGCGGTCCTTGGAGACGGCCAGGCTCTCGCGCAGCGTCTCGAGGATGATCGAGTACTCGTGGTTGTCCTCGGCCGTGGTGGCCGGGACCGCGCCCGCGCCCTCGAACTCGACGCCCTTGTGCACGAGCAGGGTGGCGTCACCGCCGTCGTCGAGGATCATGTTCGGGCCCTGGCCGTCGCTGAACTCGAACAGCCGCATGGTCGCCCACCAGTACTCCTCCAGCGTCTCGCCCTTCCAGGCGAAGACCGGGACGCCGGTGGGGGCGTCGACGGTCCCGTTCGGGCCGACGACGACCGCGGCCGCCGCGTCGTCCTGGGTGGAGAAGATGTTGCAGGACACCCAGCGGACCTCGGCGCCGAGCGCGACCAGGGTCTCGATCAGGACGGCGGTCTGCACGGTCATGTGCAGCGAACCGGCGATCCGGGCGCCGCGCAGCGGCTTGCTGTCACCGAACTCGGTGCGCAGCGACATCAGGCCGGGCATCTCGTGCTCGGCGAGACGGAGCTGGTGGCGGCCGGCCTCGGCCAGCGACAGGTCGGCGACCGCGAAGTCGAGACCGTTGATGGATCGAAGTTTGTCGCTCATGAAAAGAGGGCTCCTCCCTCGACAGGAGGCGCCCTTGAGTCAAAGTAAGCCCGGCCGAGCGTGGCGGACGTCGTTGTCCGTTGCAGCGCCTCTCGGCGGACCCGTCAAAGATAGCCCCTGCCCGGCAAGATCACATCCGCCGGAGTGTTCCGTCGGTGTCCGTAATCACGTACGTTCCGTCACCGAGCACATCCAGATCGTATTGGTTGATCGTGGTGATCTCGAGTTCGCCGAGGACCTCGCCGGTGCGGGCGTCCACCCGGAAGTGCCGCCACCAGTCGGTGTCCTCCTCCTCGTCGACACCGAAGACGACCGCGATCACCGTGTCGTCGTCCAGGAATCCGGGACTCCACTCCAGGAACAGGTCGTCCTCGTCGCCGGCGAAACCGAAATCCGGCAGCGTCACCGTGAACAGGGTGTCTCCGCTGGGGAAGGCGTGCACGATCAGGTCGTCGCTGTCGTGACCGACGGTGACGAACCTCGTCCCGTCCGGCGAGACACCGTGCAGCGAACGGTCGCCCCAGCCGAAGTCGTGCAGCGCCGCACCCGGCCCGGCCAGGTAGATCTGGACGCCGTCCTGCCCCTCGCCGACCTCCAGCAGCATCCGGCCGTCGGGCAGCGCGACATGGTCGCCACCGTGCCCGGCCGTCGGCAGCTCGTGCCGGGCTCGCGGCTCACCCGTCGCGGCGTCCAGCACGATCCACTCGTCGTCCCGGCCGCGATCGGCCATCACGTTCGGCACGTAGACCCAGAGCAACTCGTCGTCGGCGGCGAGGGCGACATCGGTATAGGACACGCCACATTTCGGACCGCGGGCGCCGAGCTCGAAACGCCACTCCTCGCGCCCCTCGGGATCGACCTTCAGCACGGCCGTGTCGGTCGCGTAGAACAGCCGGTCACGCGAGGCGGGCACGGCATGCCCCTCGCTCCCCGGCTCCTTGTAGGTGCTCCGGGGCGGGACGGCGAACGTCCGGACCAGGTTCAGCTCGGCGTCGTAGACCTCGACACCATGGTCGTTCTTGCGGGAGAACACGCGCACGCGGGCAGCGTAACGCGGGTTCAAAGGGTCACGCGAAGGGGCGAGAAAACATCAAGAACCTTCCATAGAACCTCAGAAAACCATCATTCTGTACGGCGTGAAGCACCCGTACCGGATCCGGGAGATCGCCGCGCGTGCCGGGCTCAGCCAGGCCACCGTGGACCGCGTGCTGCACCAGCGCGGCGGAGTCCGGGAGAGCACCGTCCGAGCGGTGCACCAGGCGATCGCCGACCTGGACCGGCAGGAGCACACCCGGTCCGGCCGCCCGTTCGTGATCGACGTGGTGCTGGCGACCTCCCGCCGGTTCAGCGCCGCGATCCGGGCCGCCCTGGAGGCGGAGGCGCCGGAGTTCGCCCCGGTGGCCGTGCGCACCCGGACACATCTCACCGACGACCCGGCCACGGCCCTGGACCGGGTCGGCCGCTCCCGGTCGCACGGGCTGATCGTGCTGGCCCCGCCGGCGCCCGAGGTCGCCGACGCGGTGGCCCGGCTGACCGTCCCGGTGGTCACGCTCAACCACGACCTGCCGGCCGGCAAACGCATCGCGCACGTCGGGGTGGACGGCTTCGACTCCGGCGCGACCGCGGCGTACCTGGTCGAGCGGCTGCTCGCGGACCGGGCCGGTGACGTGCTGCTGATCAACGGGCGGGGTGAGCGGGAGGAGGGGTTCCGCTCGGTCCTCCCGGCGCGGCGGCTGCTGACCCTGGCGAGTGCGGAGGACGGCCCGCTGCGGGCCGTGCTCGCCGCGAATCCCTCGATCCGGGCCGTCTACTCGGCCGGCACCTGCGGTAACGCAGCGGTGGTGTCGGCCTTCGCGGCCGAGCGCCGCAACTACGACGTCTTCGTGGCGCACGGGCTGGACCGGGAGAACGCGGAGCTGCTGCGGGAACACCGGATCTCCGCGGTGCTGCATCAGGATCTGCGCGCCGACGTCCGGCACGCCTGCCGGGCGATCCTGCGGGCCCAGGGTGTGCTGCCCGGCCCGATCAGTTCCCACCCGTCGGCGGTGCAGGTCATCACCCCGTTCAACGTTCCGCCCGCAGCGTTCTGATGGAGTTCACCGTCCCGTAACTAATTCCCTTCTCGCGGGCACCGATTGACCGGTATCGGGACAAACGAGAGAAGGAATGACCATGGCGGGTGGGCTGGGGCAGTGGGCCCGGAACCGAAAGGTCTCCACCAAGGTGCTCGCGGTCGCCGGTGTGGCGATCGCCGGAACCGTCGCGACCGGCGTGCTGAGCGTCGTCGGGATCAACCGGCTCCAGCACGACCGGAACACCGAGATCGCCTCGACGCTGCCGTACAGCACCAATCTCAACGGCGCCGCGGTGACCGCGAAGTCCGCCGCCAACGACGAGCGCGGTTATCTCCTGAAGGGCAACACGGACTTCAGCGACGAGGCACTCGGCCGTAAGGAGAAGATCGACGCCGCGCTGGCCGCGGCCCGGGCGGTCGCCGACTCCAGCGAATCTGCCGCGCGCGTCGACGCGATCCAGGCCGCGATCGACGCCTGGTTCACCGCCCTGGAGTCCGAGTTCACGCTCTACCGGACCAAGCCCCAGGCGGCGATCGATCTGGCGCTCGGCACGAACCGGGATCTGCGCAAGACCTACGAGGGCCTGCTCAACGAGGAGATCGCCTACGCCGACACGGCGCTGCTCCAGGGCCGCGAGTTCGACGCCAAGGCGGAGCAGACCCGGACGACGATCATCATCGTGCTGGTCGTGGTGCTGCTGGTCGCGATCATCGCCGCCCTCTACGTGTCCCGGTTGATCGTGCAGCCGCTGCGCCGGGTCGGCCGGGTCCTCGACCAGGTCGCCGGGGGTGACCTCTCCGGCGATCCGCGGGTGGAGCAGCGCGACGAGGTCGGGCAGATGGCGAGCGCCCTGCGCCGGGCCAGCGACACGCTGCGGCAGACCGTCACCGACCTGACCGCGCACTCGCAGCGGCTCGCCGAGGAGTCCGACGGTCTCGCCCGGACCAGCCGGAACAGCTCGAACAGCGCGGACCTGGGCGCCCGGCAGGCGGCCGAGGTCGCCGACTCGGCCGCGATCATGTCGTCGAACATCCACACGGTCGCGGCCGGCGCCGAGGAGATGGGCGCCTCGATCCGGGAGATCAGCGAGAGCGCCACCCAGGCCGCGCAGGTCGCGTCGCGGGCGGTGGACGTCACCGCGAACACCAGCACCGTGATGGCCAAGCTGGGGGAGTCCTCGTCGGAGATCGACAGTGTGGTCAAGACGATCACCGCGATCGCCGAGCAGACGAACCTGCTGGCGCTGAACGCCACCATCGAGGCCGCTCGTGCCGGTGAGCTCGGCAAGGGCTTCGCCGTGGTGGCGAGCGAGGTCAAGGAACTCTCCCAGGAGACCGCGCGGGCCACCGAGGACATCGGTCAGCGGGTGGCCGCGATCCAGGCCGACACGGCCGGCGCGGTCGCGGCGATCGCCGAGATCAGCGAGATCATCGCGCGGATCAACGACTTCCAGACCACGATCGCCTCCGCGGTGGAGGAGCAGACCGTGACCACGAACGAGATGAGCCGCAACGTCACCGAGGCCGCGGACGCCGGGGCCCGGGTCTCGGACACCATCAACGCGGTGGCCGCCTCGGTGCAGCAGACCACCTCGGGGGTCGCCGAGACCGACCGGGCGGCGGCCGACCTGGCCGGGATGTCCGGCGACCTGCGCCGGATCGTGGACCGATTCACGCTCTGAGCTTGCGGAGTCTTGCAATAACTCAGCAGGTTGACGAAAGATTGCGACAAGTCATTGTGAGGTAGATCTCCGTACATCTATCGTCGGCTCACCTTCCTCAGAGAAAAGAGCCTTCGATGTCCTCTGACGAGAGGCGGACCGGCGTTCCACCGCGCTGGTCCGCCCTTCTTCTCGGCGTCCTTCTCCCCGGCGTCGTGCTCGGCGCCACCGGCATCCCGCACGCCGCCGCGGCCGCTCCCGCGGCCGCCGAGGTCACCCGGGCCGCCCTCGACCCCGCCCTGGTCGCCGGGCGTGGCGCCACCGTCGCCTTCCTGGAGCAGGAGGCCGAGCACGCCGCCACCAACGGAACCGTGATCGGGCCGGACCGCACCGCCTACACGCTGCCGGCCGAGGCGTCCGGCCGCTCCGCGGTCACCCTCGACCCCGGCGAATGGGTGGAGTTCACCCTGCCCCGGGCCGCGAACGCGATCACCGTGCGCTACAGCATCCCGGATGCCCCGAACGGTGGCGGGATCACCGCGCCGCTGACCGTCGGGACCGGGCACAGCGCCCGCACCATGACGCTGACCTCGCAATACTCGTGGCTCTACAACCAGTATCCGTTCACCAACGAGCCGCAGGCGGACCTGCTGCACCCGGACTGGTGGATCACCGAGTGCCAGTGCGTGCCGGCCGCCACCACCCCGGCTCCGGTGATCACCAAGCCGTTCCGGCCGGCCCACTTCTACGACGAGCAGCGGCTGCTCCTCGGGCGCACGTACCGGGCCGGCGACAAGATCCGGCTCACCGCGCGCAGCGTGCCGACCACCATCGACCTGCTCGACTCCGAGTTCGTCGGCCTGCCGAAGGTCGACCTGACCGGCGTGAACGTGCTGCTCTTCGGAGCCGACCCGACCGGGCGGAGGGACTCCGCGACGGCCATCGAGCGGGCCATCACGTTCGCCAGGAAGGCCAAGCGGAAGGTCTACCTGCCGCCGGGCGTCTTCCAGGTCAACCGGCACATCGTGGTCGACGACGTGACCATCACCGGCGCCGGCAACTGGTACACGATCATCAAGGGCCGCGAGGTGGCCCTCGACGTGCCGGACCCGGACGGCTCGGTGCACACCGGCGTCGGCTTCTACGGCCGGAGCGCGGCCGAGGGCGGCAGCCGCAACGTCCACCTGTCCGGTTTCGCCATCCAGGGTGACGTGCGCGAGCGGATCGACACCGACCAGGTCAACGGGGTCGGCGGGGCGATGAGTGACTCGACGATCGACGGCCTGTACATCCAGCACACCAAGGTGGGCCTCTGGTTCGACGGCCCGATGTCGAACACGAAGGTGACGAACAACGTCATCGTCGACCAGATCGCCGACGGCCTCAACTTCCACACCGGGGTCACCGGCTCGCTGGTCCGCAACAACTTCGTGCGCAACACCGGCGACGACGCGCTGGCCATGTGGGCGGAGAAGACCACCAACACCGGCAACACCTTCGACCGCAACACGATCCAGTCGCCGACCCTGGCCAACGGCATCGCCATCTACGGCGGCCGGGACACCACGGTGTCGAACAACCTGATCGCCGACCCGGTCCGGGAGGGCAGCGCGCTGCACGCCGGCACCCGATTCGGCGCCGAGCCGTTCACCGGCTTCCTGCGGTTCACGAACAACACCACCGTACGAGCCGGTACCTTCGAGCTGAACTGGCGGATCGGCCTCGGCGCGATCTGGCTCTACAGCCTCCAGGGCAGCTTCGACGCGGACGTCCGGGTCACCGGCGACCACTACCTGGACAGCACCTACAACGCGATCATGCTGGTCGCCGAGTGGGGCGTCAAAGATCTCTATTCCATCGACGACATTAAATTCAAGGACATTCGAGTCGACGGTACGGGCACCAGTGTCCTGAGCGCACGGGCAGGCGGGTCCGCGTCCTTCGAGAACGTCGACGCCCGCAACGTCGGGGCGGTCGGCGTGAACAACTGCGGCCGGTTCGGTTTCCCGGCGACCGGCTCCGAGTTCGGTCTGACCGATCTCGGCGGCAACGACGGCGGCTGGCTCGCGCCGTTCGTGCCGAACACCATCACGTGTGACGACCGTCCCCCGGTAGTGGCGCCCCCGGCTCCCTCGAAGTGGTGAACTGAGCCCGGCCATGGCGACCACAGAGTGTCGCCATGGCCGCTCCGGGTAATACCGACGCGAGCGGTTGGTTTCCGGGCACCTACCACAGGTAGCCTGGTCGGCGCTGCGCGGACCGGAAGATGGGAAGTATGTTGAGCCGAACCCTGTTGGTCACCGGTGGTGCCGGATTCGTCGGTAGCTCCTTGATCAGGTCGCTGCTGAACGACTTCCCGGACGCCGCCGTTGTCTCACTGGACAACTACTTCACCGGCACCCCGGAGAACCACGTCCACGACCCGCGCGTCACCTACATCGACGGGTCGACCACCGACATCGCCAAGATCTGGGCGGACCGCGGCCTCCCCGGCCCGGAGCTGGTCTTCCACCTCGGTGAGTATTCGCGGATCCCCCAGTCGTTCGAGGATCACGACCTCACCTGGGACTTCAACCTCCTCGGTACCAAGGAGGTGGTCAAGTTCACGGCCGGGCACGGCGCGAAGCTGATCTACGCCGGGTCCAGCTCGAAATTCGGCAACGACGGTGAGGACGAAAACCTCAACCCGTATGCGTGGACCAAGGCCAAGAACATCGAGTACATCAAGAACTACTCGAACTGGTACGGGCTGGACTACGCGATCGCGTACTTCTACAACGTCTACGGCCCGGGCCAGATCAGCCAGGGCAAGTACGCCACGGTGATCGGCATCTTCGAGCGGCAGTTCCTGGCCGGCGAGCAGCTGACCGTGGTGTCCCCGGGCACCCAGACCCGCGACTTCACCCACATCGACGACATCGTCCGCGGCCTGGTGCTGGTCGCCCGCGGCGGGACCGGCGACGGCTACCTGCTCGGCACCGGCTGCGAGTGGCCGATGTCCAAGGTCGCCGAGCTGTTCGGCGCCGAGTTCACCCTGATCCCGGAGCGGCGTGGCGAGCGGGTGCGCGGCCAGGCCGACACCACCAAGGCCAGCGGACTGGGCTGGCGGCCGGAGAAACGTCTCGATGAGTACATCGCCGAATTCGTGGCAGCGCACCCGCGCTGAGGCGGAGTTACCGGCTCCGAGGAATGAATCGTCGCCAGGTGGGCATCCCGGGGCCATGCGGAACGGGATCAGGGTTGTAGTGGTGTCCGGTCATGCCCCTCTGGTGCGTGGCCTCGAACAGTCAATCCCCGAGGTCACCGGGGGCCGGGCCGTCGTCGCCGGAGCGGGCGACGGGTCGGATGTGGCCGGGCTGGTGCGAGAACCCGTACCAGATCTCATCCTGGTGGATCTGATGTCGTCAGCCGGAGTCGCGGCCGTCGCCGCCGCGCGGGCCGCGGCCCCGAAGACCCGGATCCTGGCGCTGGACGGTGACGGTGACCCGGCCGCCGAGCTGGAGGCCCTACGGGCGGGGGCGTCCGGGATCCTGCCGCGCGGCGACGAGGCCATCCCGCCCCTGCTGGCCGCCCTGGAAGGCTGGGCGGTCGTGCCCGCCCCGCTGCTCGCCTCCCTCGTGGAACGGCCCAGCCGCCCGACCGCGCAGACCGCCGCGGCCCAGCTCGACGAGAGCGACCAGCGGCTGCTGCGCCTGATCGCGACCGGGTCGTCGACCAGCGAGATAGCCGGCGTGCTGCACGTCTCGGACCGTACGGTCAAGCGCCTGACCGCCGCCCTGCTGCGGAAACTGCACGTCTCCAGCCGTACCGAGGCCGCCGCTGTCGCCGGCAGCGCCGGCCTCGTCTGACCCGGAGTCCTTCCGGGTCAGACGGTGACGCCGGCCCGTCTGGCCCGGCTTGTCCCGGATCAGCCGGTGGCGCCGGCCCCGGCTTGGACCGGCTTTCCCGGATCAGCCGGTGGCGCGTGGCCGCGTCGTGACCGCCGACAGCGGCGTGGCCACCTCCTCGAGCGACTTGCCCTCGGCGTCGATGCCGATGACCGCCTCGACGATGCCGCCGACGGCCATCACCGCGGCGCCGATGAGGAACCCGATGAACAGCTTGTCCGGGTCTTCGCCCTCGCCGATCAGCCAGCCGTAGAACACCGGCCCGATGGCGCCGAAACACTGCGCGATGGCGAAGAACACCGCGATCGCCTGCGCCCGGATCTCCAGCGGGAAGATCTCGCTGACCGTGAGGTACGCCGAACTGGCCCCCGCGGAGGCGAAGAAGAAGATCACACTCCATGCGATCGTCTGGGTGATCGCATTCAGCGCGCCCTGCTGGAACAGCACCGCGGTGATGGCCAGCAGCACCCCGGACAGCAGGTAGGTGCCGGAGATCATCTTCCGTCGTCCGACCGTGTCGAAGAGGCGGCCGATGGTGAGCGGCCCGATCAGGTTGCCGATCGCGAACGCCACCAGGTAGAGCGGCGCGGCCGTCTCGCTCACCCCGAAGAACTTGGTGAGCACCAGCGTGTAGGTGAAGAAGATCGCGTTGTAGAGGAACGACTGCGTGATCATCAGGGTCGCGCCCAGCGTCGACCGGGCCGGGTAGACCCGGAACAGCACCCTCAGCAGCGACAGGTACCCGTGCGGTTCGGTGGGCCGGATGTCGATCGCCCGGGATTCGTCCGGCGGCGCCGGCGTCTGGCCGGACGCCTCGGCGGCCCGCTCGATCCGGGCGATGTTCTCCTCGGCCTCGGCCTCCCGCCCGTGCATGATCAGCCAGCGCGGGCTCTCCGGCAGGTGCCGGCGCAGACCCCAGATGGCCAGCCCGATGACCGGGCCGATCAGGAAGCCGATCCGCCACGCCCAGTTCAGGTCCATGTTGTTCAGCAGGATGTAGGTGCCGAGCGTGCCGATGATCGCGCCACCCCAGTAGGTGCCGTTCACGCCGATGTCGACCCGCCCGCGGTACTTGGCCGGCATCATCTCGTCGATGGCCGAGTTGATCGCGGCGTACTCGCCGCCGATCCCGGCGCCGGCGATGAACCGGGTGAGATACAGGAAGACCAGTGCGGCCGTACTGTTTCCCCAGGTCAGTGCGGTGAGTGCGTTACCCGCGAGGTAGACGCCGAGGGTGACGATGAACAGATTCTTCCGGCCGAGCGCGTCCGAGAGCCGGCCGAAGAACAGCGCGCCGAACACTTCGCCGAGAAGATAGACGGTGGCGATCAGGCCGACCTGCGCCGAGCTCAGGGCCAGGGTCTCCTGCTCGGCGAGGACGGGTCCGACCGCGCTGGCCACGGTGATCTCGAGTCCGTCCAGCACCCAGGCGGTACCCAGCGCCAGGATGATGCGGGTGTGGAACGGCGACCAGCTGAGCCGGTCGATCCGCGCCGGGATGAGACTGCGGATGGTCTCCGATCCGGAGGCCGGGACGGTTTGCGCCATGGGCGCTGGATACCCAGCAATCTCACAGCTAGACCTCGATATTCAAGGTCATCGCGATCCGGGTGCTGTCGACTATCTGGAACATGTCATGTCACTCGCCCGGCAGAGGGGCCCTCGATAGCGTTCACCTGAACGCGGCCTCCCTCAGCGAGGGAGGCTGCTGTTTGCTGGGAGTCGACCGGGTCAGGCCGGGAGAGGGGGACGTAGTGGGCGAGAAGATCTACGCCGCGTCGTTCGATGCGCAGGCTGCCGAGTGGCTCCGGTCCGGAGAGCCCGGCGGGGAGTATGTGGAGATCGCACGCCTACCCGACGGCGGCGCCGCGATGCGTAACTCCACCGACCCGGCGACGATCCTGTTCTTCACCAAGGCGGAGTGGGACGCGTTCACCGGTGGTGTCAACGACGGCGAGTTCGACCTCTGAAGACTCCTGGCGGGGCACTCACCGATGAGTGCCCCGCCAGGTCAGCCTGTGCCAGTCAGGTTTGTGCCGGGTCAGCTTTCGCAGTTCGCCCGGTCGCCGGTGCCGTAATTGCCCTCGTGCAGGCACGCGTCGGTGCCGTCGCCGCCGTCCAGCGAGTAGCGGTTGAACTGCTCGTAGCCGCCGCCGTAGAGGGTGTCGTCGCCCGCTTCACCGAGGAGCTTGTCGGTGCCCGCACGGGAGCCGTCGTCGGCGTGCAGCTCGTCGTTGCCGCCGCCACCACGGATCACGTCGGCGCCCGTCGAACCGTGGATCAGGTTGGCGCTGTCGTTACCGATCAGCAGGTCGGCGCCGTAGCCACCCCACAGGTTCTCCACGTCGGCCCCGATGGTGTCCTGCTCGGTGCCGGAACCGTCGTCACCGGTCTGACCGTCCAGGTCGGCCACCACCGGCACCAGACGGTAGACGTAGCTGACGGTGTCGACGCCGTACCCGCCGTACAGCAGGTCGTTGCCGAAGTCGGCGGACAACTCGTCGTTGCCGGCGCCGCCGTACAGCTTGTCGTTGCCCTGGCCCTCGCCACCGGACAGCTGGTCGTCGCCGCCCAGGCCGTAGAGGGTGTCGTTGCCCTCGCCGCCGTCCAGGGTGTTGTTACCGGCGTTCCCGGCCAGCCAGTCGTTGCTCCGGCCGCCGCGCAGCGACTCGACGTCGGCGCCGATCGAGTCGCCCTCGCCGTACTGGCCGTCGTCGCCGGTCTTACCGTCCGGGTCGGCGGAGACCGGACGGCTCCGGGCCATGTACTCGACGATGTCCCAGCCGGCGCCACCATGGATGGCTTCCCGGGCCACGCCGTTCCAGCCGCCCTCGTTGAAGCTGTCGCTGCCGTCGTCGCCGTAGAGGGTGTCCCGGCCGGTGCCCTCGTCGAACATGTCGTCGCCGGGACCACCACGGGCCACGTCGTTGCCGTCGCCGGTGTCGATCCGGTCGTTGCCAGCCTCGCCGTAGATGGTGTCGCTGTTGCCGCCACCCTTGATGTTGTCGTCGCCGGGGCCGCCGTACACCACGTTCGTGCCGTAGCCCGGGTAGATGTAGTCGTTGCCACCACCGCCGTAGATGGTGTCGTTGTCGTCACCGCCGTACAGGTCCTCGCGGCGCGGGCCGCCGACGACCCGGTTGGTGCCGCTGCCCGGGCGGATCGACAGGCCAAGGTCGGCGCGGTTGACGATGGTGTCGTTCAGGTCGTACGTCTGGATGCTGCCCCAGGTCGGCGTGCCCGAGGTGGTGCAGCGGACCCGCGTCTTGTCGCCGGAGACCTGCTTGCAGCCGGCGCCCGGCTTGATGGTCACCCGGTCGTCGATGGTGATCGTGTTGCCGGACCTGGTGATCGTCACGTAGTTGACCCGCTTGGCGGCGGCCTTGAACAGGATCTGGGTGCGGTTGACCACCTGCGCCGTGCCCGTGGTGGCGGCCTCGGCCGGGCCACTGATCGCGAGTCCGGTCAGGACGGTGGCCGCCACGAGACCGGCCCGGAGCGGGAAGGGGTTCATCGAGATCCTGTTCATGAGGCGATCCGCTGGCCGTACATGGCGGCGAGCCCGCCGAGGAACCGGCCGTCGGTGAGAGTGGCGCTGCCGAGCCCGGAGGGATAGCCGAGGAACCGGGTGATCGTGCCACTCGAATATCCGTCGAGGTCGCCGGGCACCTCCTCCTCGGGGCTGCCCACCAGCGCGTCGAGACCGCCGGAACCGTTCAGGTTGAGCAGCGCCACCATGGCGCCGAACCGGTCGCCGCGCTCGGCGCCACCCGGCACTCCGGCCGTCGACTGGCTGATCGTGCGCGACCCGACACCGGTCAGGCCCTTGGCCGAGCCGCGCAGCAGCACGACCGTGCCGGCCCCGGCGTTCTCGCCGGGAACGCCGGCCAGCACGTCGGCGCGTCCGTCGCCGGTCACGTCACCGACCGCGATGCTGTCGCCGAACCGGTCGTCGTCCTCGGTGCCGCCGGCCACGCCGGTGCTCTCCTGGGTGATCGCGATGGCGCCGGTCGGGGAGAGGCCGGTGGTCCGGCCGGGGATGGTGACGACGGCGCCGCCGTAGATGTTGCTGGGCGGACCCGCCTGCGCGCTGGAGGCGCCGATCACGACCTCGCCGTACCCGTCGCCGGTGACGTCGCCGATCGCCAGGTCGATGCCGATCTGCCAGAGGAACAGGTTGCGCTTGTTGAGCTTCTTGGTGATCTGACCGCCGGCCACCATGGTGACCTTCGACATCGACACCCCACCGGCGCCGCCCCAGAACTGGGTGACCGTGCCGCTGCCCAGGTAACCGGTGTCCGGCTGCTCGCTGATGGCGCTGACCACGAGTTCCTGGTAACGGTTCTTGTCGATCCGGCCGATCGCGAGGCTCCAGCCGAACTGGTCACCCGTGCTGGCCGCGCTCGGCACTCCGGCGGTGGCCTGGCTGATCCAGCGGGTGTTGGCACTGGAGAGGCCACTCGTGGTGCCCCTGAGCACCACGACAGCGCCGGCGTTCTCCTTGCCGTTGATCTCCTTCTGCGGGATGCCGATGGCCAGGTCGTCACGGCCGTCGCCGGTGATGTCGCCGGCCGCCAGCGAGAACCCGAAGGCGTCGTACTCCGCGGACGCGCCGGGAACGCCGGCGGTGCTCTGGTTGAAGTGCTGGGCCCGGTCGATCTCGAGCCCGTTCGGCCCGCCCGGGATGATCCAGACCGCGCCGGCCTGGTAGCCCATGGCGCGCAGATCAGGCTCGTTGGCGTCACCGACAGCCAGGTCGTCGTACCGGTCACCGTTGAAGTTGCCGGCCTCCAGCGCCGTGCCGAACGAGGTGGAGGCGCCGGGGACCTCGGTCCGCAGCACGTCCCGGTAGGGCGCGGACGTGTAGGCGACGGACAGACCGGAGTTGCTGAACGCGGCGACGTCGTCACGGTTGTCACCGTCGAAGTCGGCCCGGGTCTCGCCCTTTCCGGTGGCCGGGTAGGTGGTGACCGGCGTGCGATCCACCAGCAGGGTGACCCCGTGCCGGACGGTTTCGTTGGTGATCGACGACTGGGCCGGGAGAGCGGCCTCGGCAGCGGGGGTGGACGCCAGCGCGGTGGTGGTGGCGATCGCCGCGACGAGCACGCTACGCGTGTGCCTCATGGGTGCTCCTCATTCTTAGGAACAGGAGATTACGCATCCATGAATTGACAGATGTGCCCGCTGAGTCGCCTGGTAGATCACGGTTCAGCGACGATCCGTCAGCGTTGCGACGTTACGCGCCCGGCTCGTCCGTTTTGGGGGCCTGTGGCCGTACCGGAGCATGGGGTCAAGGAAAGGCGGGCCGGTCATGGTGACCCGCCCGCCTTCCTCAATGGACCGGATCGGCCGCGCTGCCTGGCGGGACGGCACGGCCGATCCGGAGTCTTCACGCCGGGTCGAGGGCCAGCGCGTCGAAGATGAAGTTCGGGCTGAGGAACGTCTCTCCGCTGCTGCCGCTCACCACCGAGATCGACAGGGTGTTGCTGCCGGTCTTCAGGGCGCTCGCCGGGATCGTGAAGGTGTAGGTGGTGTTGATGCCGCGCCACGTGCCCCGGGTGACGTTGCGCGAGTTCAGGTTGGTCGGCGCCGGCGAAGCCGAGGCCGGGGAGGTGTAGCTCCCGATCGCGACGGCGGGGCGCCCGCCGGCGAAGCTCGACGTCGTGGCGATGCGCAGCTTGACGCCGTTCGCCGGCACCGACGCGAGGGTGAAGCCGAGCGCGGCGGGCGAGTTGACCGACTTGAACTCGGCCATCGGGAACTTCGCCGCGCCACCGCTCACCGAATACGCGCTCGACTTCCAGGCCGACATCCGCGAGTCCGACGGGTGCATCGTCTCGATCCGGTCGGCGTTCAGGAAGCCGGCCGGGGTGCCGTCGAAGGTGCCGAGCTGGAAGAGTGTGCCGGCGGCCGGGACACTGCCGGTCATCGCCACGGTGGTGGTCGCGCCGGCCGTCACGGTGATCGTCTTCGTGGCGCCGACCGCGAGCTCACCGGCGTACAGGGTGGCCGTGTAGGTGCCCGGCTTGATGTGGCCGATCACGAACTTGCCGGACTTGACCTGGCCCCAGTACTGCCCGTTGGCCCCGGCCAGGGCGACGGTCGCGGACAGGCCGTTCCAGGTGCCGGCCGCGGTGCCGCTGACCCCGCCGCGCTGCGCGTTGGAGAGCATCCCGGGGATGAAGGCGGCCAGGAAGTCCATGCTGCGGGCGGTGGGCGCCTCGCCGTTGGTGAGGGAGAGCGCGTACGGCCCGTGCAGCCCCAGCCGCAGCGCCTCGGTCTGCTGGTGCCCGCTGTACATGTAGTGCGTGATGTTGACCGCACTGCCGGTGTCGTTCACTTCGATGTCCCGGAAGAACGGTCCACCCGAGGTCATGTCGGTGTACGCGGGCAGGATGAACGCTCCGTGCCCGGAGCCGCTGGCACCGAACGGCTTCTGCGCGATGAGCCGCTGCGAGCTGTAGAACTTCGACGCGGTCTGCCCGGAGCCGTTGGCGAACACGTCCGAGCCCTCGACCGTGGTGCCGAACCCGCCGGTCTTGGCCGCGGCCGGCGAGGTGGTCAGCAACGACGGTTTGAGCCGGGCGATGAAACGGGCCTCACCCGGGTTCAGCGCCTTGCTGATGTTCGTCGCCATGTAGACGGTGTTGTCGTTCTTACGGGCGAAGTAGTACTGCGTCACGCCCGTCGACGAGCTCGCCACACTGACCAGGATCGAGCTGCCGCTGTTGAAGGTCTTGCTGGTCACGGTCGCGGTGGAGAAGCCGGACTCGAACTGGCCGGCGGCGAAACCGGACGCGGTCAGCTCGGTGCCGTTGTGCTTCAGCGACGTCATGTTGCCGTTGGTGCCGTTGATCGTGAACGCCAGCCCGGTGCCGGTGTCGAAGGTGACGTTCGCGGCCGCGTTCGCCCAGGGCTGGCCGACAGCCAGGAGGCCGGCGCCGGCCAGGAGCGCCACCGAGGCCAAGGCCCTGCGGCGCAGTCTGGAAGCTGGGCGACGGTGCGTGGGGATGGACATGCGACCACCTATACGAGTCTGGGGGGACATGGCTTAGGTGATCTCCGGGCGCCAGAAGGTTGCTCGTGATCGGAAAGAATTTTTCAGAGCTGTTCTCGCGTTTGACAGGGATTTGGGAGCGCTCCTAGATTGACGGCGCTTCCCCCTTCCGGCCGGCTCGGCTCCACCCGGCACGAGCCTGCCGTGATTGTCTACAACCTGGTCGCCGCTGCGCCGATGACCTTATCCGGGGGGTTAAAGGAGAAGGGCCGCGGTGGCCATGCCGCGGCCCTTCTTTGTGTGTCCGCACTGAGGAACCTGTCGATCTCCTTTGGCCTCGCCCGGATCCCTTGTGCCCCTTCTCCGGGTTTGTCAACAATATTGTTGCGAATCGGCGGAGGCCTCATCGCAAGGGAGAAATGCGTGAAACTGAAGACCCGGTGGCGCGGTGCCGTCACGATCGCCGCAGCCCCGGCGCCGTCCGGCTCCGCCGGCGGCCCGCCAGCCGGTGGGGGCGGCATGACGCTCACTTACGGTAGCGGTTACTACTATCTTGCCTTCCTCGGTACGCCGTCCGTCGACGGCACCTGGCAGCTCGACTTCGGCGGTCACCACCTGGCCACGCACCTCACCTACACGAAGGGGCGGGCGGTCAGCGCCAGCCCGTTCTTCATCGGGGTCGAGCCGATCAGCTACACCGACGACTCCGGCGCCACGGTCGAGTCGATGAAGGCGCAGAAGACCGCGATGGCCGCCATTTTCACCGAGAAGCGGCTGGCTGCGGTCACATTGGACCAGTCGTTCGGTGACGTGCTGGTCGGCCGGGCGGTTCCCGGAGGCGAAGGTCGGCATCGCGGTCAAGGGCCTCACGCCGAAGCAGAAGAAGCTGGTGCTGGCCGCGATCAAGCCGTGGGTGGCGAACGCTGACGACGCCACCACCCGGCAGCTCCTGAAGGTCTACGAGAAGGAGCTGGACCAGACCTTCGTGGCACTGTCCGGTGGAACCGCGCTCGACACGCACGGTGACTATGTCCGGATCGACGGGCCTAGCGTGTGGGTCGAATTCATCTGCCAGACCGGGGTGGTCTACAACGACCAGATCCACTATCACACCGTCTACCGCGACCACACCCGTGACTACGGCGGCGAACTCGACTTCTGAAGTCAGCCTGCGAGGACCGGCCGGTGGCGCTCATGCCGGAGCGTCACCGGCTTCCTCGCTCGACCGCCCGACCTTGCTTGACGCCACGCCACGCCGTTTGCGGTCCGCCGTCCGCTGTTCGCTGTTCGCTGTCCGTGGTTCGTGGTTCGCCGTCCGCGGTTCGTGGTTCGCTGTCCGTGGTTCGTGGTTCGTGGTTCGTGGTTCGTGGTTCGTGGTTCGTGGTTCGTGGTTCGTGGTTCGCCGTTCGTGGTTCGCCGTTCGCCGTTCGCCGTTCGCCGTTCGCGGATCTTGCACGAATCTTCAACCTCGCGCCGATCTTGCAGCCTTTTCCGCATCCCGACAGGAAGAAAGCTGCAAGGTCGCTCCGGCACGGTGGACCTTGCACGACAAACCGCACCCAGACGTGAAGAACCGTGCAAGATCGCTGCGAAGGTGGAGAACCGTGCAAGATCTACGAGACTGGGCGGGCCGAATCGTCGGCGAGCAGGATTTTCCGGCCTGGTGTACCGGCCTGGTGTCCCGGTCCGGTGTCCCGGCCTGGTGTTCCGGTCCGGCGTGATCGGTGCGACAGTCCGAGGGCCCGGCGCGAAACCATCGCAGGGCAGAGGGATCGACTGCGGACACGGCGAAAGCCTTGAAGAAGCTTCAAAGGTGTGCCCGAAGTCCACAAGATCGGCGGGCACGCCGACGTTGAAGCGCTCTAACGCAGCGAACCGGCCCGGAGAAGGGCGGCCTTGACGGCGGCGCGTGGGCTGGTCAGCACCGGTAGGTCGGGCAGTAGCGCGGCCGCCCCGGCCATACCCGCCTGGGCGAGCACGATCGCGTCGGCGTCCCCGGCGACGGCTCGGACGTGCGCGGCGATCGCCTTGTCGTAGGTGGCGATGTCACCGGCCTCGAAGTGCTGCCACGCGGCCAGGCATGGCGAGGTGACGACGGTGACTCGCCGCCCGGCCGACTCGGCGGTCGCACGGATCAGGGCGACCGTCGGCTCCAGAGTGGACTCCACGGTGGCGATCACGACGATCCGCTCGCCGGCCGCGACCGCAGCCTCAGCCATCGGCCGATCGAGCCGCATCACAGGCACGGTCCCAGCCGTCGGCTGGTCATGGCGAATGGGGAGTGTCGCTGGCTGGTCAGGGTGCGTGGGGAGTGTCGCTGGCTGGTCAGGGTGAATGGGAAGAGCCGCCGACTGGTCAGGGTGAATGGGAAGCGTTACCGGCTGGTCATGGTGCGTGGGAACCGTCGCCGGGTGGGCCGGGTGCGTGGGGAGTGTTGCCGGTTGGGCGGGGTGCGTGCTGGGGGAGGGCGGCTGGGTGAGAGGCGGTAGGGGCAGGGGCACGTCGGTGGCCTCCGCGTCGGCGCCGATCGTCGAGCAGGTGCAGACGATGAGGTCGGCGCCGGCGGTGGCCAGCTCGCGGAGTCGCCCGGCCAGCCCCGGCGCCGAACCGGTCCGGCGGGCGTCGGCCAGCAACGACTCGTCGACCAGGTGCAGATCGGTCAGGCCCGGTGGCGCCAGCTCGGTGAAGAGACCCCGGAACGTCGCGACGTGCACCTCGGCCGTGTGCAGGAACCCGATCGTGGTCACTCGTGGATCACCCGTGCCTCCGCCACGCCTCGTGCCCTCGCCACCTGCGCCGCCTCCTCCTCGACCAGCGCGACCTGCGCGCCTGTCAGCTTGCCGAACGTGGTCACCGTGAGATCCACCCGTTTGCGCCCGGCCATCCGGGCCCGCCACACCCCGGCGATCTCGCCGTCGACAAGCAGCGCCCCGGGATTGCCGAGGATCCGCCAGACCTCCTTCTGCCGATCCCGCCCGGGAACCAGCAGGTCACGGTCACGGGCCTGGAGCAACGGGTCCATCGGGGGCAACCAGCGCACCCCACGCGGCATCGGCGCCGACTCAAGAAGCTCGGCCGCCGAGAACGGCCCGGTAGCCGAGAAGGGCCCGGCCGTAGAGGAAAGCCCGGCCGTCGAGAAAGGCCCAGCCGTAGAGGAAAGCTCGGCCGCCGATGACGATCCGGCGGGCGATGGCGATCCGGCAGGTGAGGGCGATCCGGCTGCCGAGGGGAGCCAGGCGCGCCGCCCCTCCACCCGGACCTCGGTGAGCCTGTCGGACGGCCACACCGCCTTGATCGCGGTGGTGGTGCTGCCCAGATATTTCGCCACCTCACCCGGCCCGGCCGGGCCGAGAAACCGCAGATAAGCCTCGATCAGCCGATCAATGCCCCGGTTGGCGGCCGGGATCGCCGGAGCATCCGGGATCGGGCCGAGCATCGCGTCCTTGCCGCGGGACAGCACCTCGACACCACCGGCCAGCCCGGCATGTTGCCACACACCGCCGGAGATGTGCCGGGCCGCGCAGGACCTGCAGTCGTAGGTCAACTCGGCCGGGACCAAACGGCTGACGCCGGTGCTGGCCTCGCCGCGCGGCATCGGGGCGGTGACCACCTCCCGGAAGGCCGAGGCCGTGGCGGTGAACGCGGCCACCCCGAGCCCGGCCGCGTCGGGGATCTGGCCGCTCCTGATCCGAGCCGCGGCGTCGTCGTCACCGACCGGCCACAGCTGCTCGACCAGGGCGGGCAGGTCGGCGCGGCGGTGCAGATGCGGGGCGCCGCGGGCGGCCCACACGGTGATCAGCCGATCATCGCCAAGCTCGGCGTCGGTGCGGGCGGCCAAGGCGATCCGGGTGGAGTCAGGTGTGTACTCCTGGACACCGAGATCCAGCACGGGCAGGTCGGCGGGCCGGTCACCGGAGCGATCGGCCAGGCCTTGAGCAGCGATCCGGTACGCCATGACGCGCTCACGATCCACGTCGATCATCAGCACCTCCCTCAGCGCCGACCGTACCGCCGGGCTGCGACATTTTTCCGGCGATCGTCCTGTGGCCCGGAGCGGTTCTCCACGAACTCCCAGGTGTCCAGCGTGGCCGGCCCGTACGGCCCGTCCTGCTGAATGGGCGGCTCAGCCGCCGGACGATAGCCGCAGCGGCGGGCCACCGACGTGCTGGCGGTGTTTCCCCGGTCGATGCGCAGCAGCAGCCGGCGCAGCCCCAGCGTGTCGACCGCATAGCCGGTGAGCAGGGACAACGCCGCTGAGGCGAGTCCGCGCCGCCGAAAGGGGAGGCCGACCAGGTAGCCGAGCTCGGCCTCGTGCGCCTCGGAGCGGACGTTGAAGAGCAGCACCTCACCGAGTGGCGGCCCGCCGTCGGTGGTGATCGCGAGCTGGATCCGGCTGCCGCCGATTCGGCCCTGCTGGGCCCGGCGTAGATAGGCGAGGCCGGCCTCCATGTCGAACGGCGACGGCATCAGCGTCCAGCGGGCGATGCCCGGTTCGTCGAGGAGCGCGACCAGCTCGTCGACGTCCTCCCACCGCCATTCCCGAAGGATGACGCCGGTCCCCGTCAACCTCAGCGGGTAGGGCAATGGGCTGACGGTCACCTGTCCAATCGTGCCGGTAAGACCACCTTTGGTGCTAGTGGCGATCGAGAGGAAAGCCGTGAACGATTCCTTACCGTCCACCGGTCGGATCACGGACACCATTTCGCGGTGCAGAATCGCACCATGTCTCAGAGGCGCTGAACGGTGATCTCGAATCCGGCGTTGCGCAGGCGTTCGACCAGGGCGTCACCGATCGCGGTCGCCGGGGTGAGCACACCGCCCCCGACCTGCGGCAGCGCCTCGGTGTCGAAGGCGAGCGCGAGAGCCGATTCGCCGAGCATGACCGCGGTTGCGGCGTACCCGGGATCGCCTTTCGCCTTGACCCTCGCGCGATAGCGCGCCCCGGACGTGGTGGTGGTGAAAAGGTCCATGGTGAAGTGGCCGTTGCGCTGCGTGTCCTCGCTCGGCCCGGCGCCGGGGGCGGGCAGGAAACGGTCCAGGACGAATCGCAGTGGCGGCACCGCGAAGCCGATGACCAGCGCGTTCATGCCGGACTTGACGACCGTGGCGGCGACTTTGCTCTTCACCCGCAGGACCTCGCGGTACCGGAACGTGCGGCCGTAGGCCCAGCCGCGCAGCGCGTTGCTGCGCCGGACGACGCGGGTGTTGTAGGACGCCATCACGAACGGCGCGAGGTGCCCGCGGATGCTGGAGTCCACCTCGGACCCGGGGAGGGTGAGCATGTCGGGCTGACGGCCCAGGTCGGGCTCGGCCTGCCGGTCCGGGCTCAGCGAGTACGGGCTGGCGCCGACCTTGCGCAGCCGGGTGTCCTTCTTCATCACGTCGACCTGGTGCCGCATCGAGTCGATGGTGCCGCCGCTGATCCCGGCGCGCATGCTGGTCACCACGAGCGTCGTGTCGGTGAGTTCGCCGGCGCCGTCCCGGCTGATCTGTTCGTGCAGGACGTGCACTCCGATATCGGACGGAATCGAATCGAAGCCACACGAGTGGACGATCCGTGCGCCGGTGCGCTTTGCCGTCTCGTGGTTCTCGTCGATGCTGTCCCGGGCGAAGAGCACCTCACCGGTGAGGTCCACGTAGTCCGTGCCGGTTTCGGCGCATGCACGGGCGAGTGGCTTGCCGTACTTCGCATACGGCCCGACCGTGGTGATCACGACTCTGGTGCGGCCGGCCATCGTGGTCAGGGCTTCCGCGTCGTTCGCGTCGGCGACGACGACGGGCCAGTCCAGACCGAGACCCTCCAGTTTCGCCGCGGAACGGCCGCCCAGCGCGAGCCGTGCGCCCGCTGGAGCGTGCTCGGCGAGGTATCGCGCCACCAACACACCGACGAAACCCGAGGCACCGTAGACGATCACGTCGAACTCGCGCTGTTGATCGTTCATGTCCTCGCCCATGGCTGAGGATTGTGCACCCTCGGTGGAGGGTTCCGCACCTGTTGCGCCACGCCGAATTCAGCACGTTAGCCACACAAAGGAAGATCAAAGCGGCTAATTTGTGACTTACAACTCCATTGCCGCGTGTCGCATAACCAACCAGCAGCGCGGCGAATCGGCAGCCCGAAACAGAGCGGGCACCGTGGTCGGAACGCCGAGTCCAGCCGCCGACCACGGTTCGACGAACCAAAGGCATGGAGCGGGGGACCCAAGAGTTCCTCGGCGCTACGGCGCCTCGGGGTGAAGCCGCGAACGCGGCCGGGCACCTCTGCCCGAACCCGACAGCTGACCTCGTAGGCGTGGAGGACAAGCTCATGGCTCAGATCGGAAAACAACTCCAACGCGCGGTCGGCATGATGGCCGTCGGACTCGCCGGAAGCGTCGCCCTCGCCGGGCCCGCGCACGCCGACATCAACTGGGAGGCGATCGCGCACTGCGAATCCGGGGGCAACTGGAGCATCAACACCGGAAACGGTTACTACGGGGGACTCCAGTTCAGCCGGAGCACGTGGCGCGCCTACGGCGGCACGAAGTACGCGGACACCGCGAACCGGGCTTCCAAGTCCGAGCAGATCCGGATCGCCGAACGGGTGGTACGCGGGCAGGGCATCGGCGCGTGGCCGACGTGCGGCCGGCGGCACGCCTACACGGCGGCGTCGCGTGGCAGCGTACGGAAGGTGCATCGGACGACCGGAAGCTACGTGGTACGGCGTGGCGACACGCTGGCGCGGATCGCGGCCCGGCACGACGTCAAGGGCGGGTGGCGTGCGCTTTACCGTGCGAACTCGGATGTGCTGAGCAGCCCGCACCGGCTGCGGGTGGGGCAGCGGTTGAAGGTCTGAGAGTGGGCCCGGCGCGACTTGAACGCGCGACCTACCGCTTAGGAGGCGGTTGCTCTATCCACTGAGCTACGAGCCCGACGTTGCTGAGGGTACCAGCAGGCGAAGCCCGGGTCGGTACGGCCGACCCGGGCCCGCCGGGAAACCACCTGACGATCAGGCCAGGTCGAAACGGTCCAGGTTCGCGACCTTGACCCACGCCTGGACGAAGTCGGTGACCAGCTTCTCCTTGGCGTCGTCGCTGCCGTACACCTCGGCCTGGGCGCGCAGCACCGAGTTCGACCCGAAGATCAGGTCGGCCCGGGTGGCGGTCCACTTGACCTCGCCGGTCCGGCGGTCGCGGCCCTCGAAGGCCTCGCCGTCGGAGTCGGTGGCCGACCAGGTGGTGCCGAAGTCGAGCAGGTTGACGAAGAAGTCGTTGGTCAGCACGCCCGGCGTCTCGGTGAAGACACCGTCCTTCGAGCCGGCCGTGTTGGCGCCCAGCACACGCAGGCCGCCGACCAGCACGGTCAGCTCCGGCGCGGTGAGGGTGAGCAGCTGCGCGCGGTCGACCAGCAGCGCCTCGGTGGGACGGTTGTGGCCCTTGGCGAGGTAGTTGCGGAAGCCGTCGTGGGTGGGCTCCAGCACCGCGAACGACTCGGCGTCGGTCTGTTCCTCGGTCGCGTCGGTACGACCCGGGGTGAACGGCACCTCGACGTCGAAACCGGCGTCCTTCGCGGCCTTCTCCACGGCGGCCGAACCGGCCAGCACGATCAGGTCGGCGAGGGAGATCTTCGCGCCACCGGCCGCGTCGAACTCGGCCTTCACGCCCTCCAGCACGCCGAGCACCTTGGCGAGCTGGGCCGGGTCGTTGACCTCCCACTGGTTCTGCGGGGCGAACCGGATGCGGGCGCCGTTCGCGCCACCGCGCTTGTCGGTGCCACGGAACGTCGAGGCCGACGCCCACGCGGTCGCGACCAGCTCGGCGACCGACAGGCCGGAGGCCAGCACGGTGGCCTTGAGCGCGGCGACGTCGGCCGGGCCGACCAGCTCGTGGTCGACCGCGGGCAGCGGGTCCTGCCAGATCAGCGGCTCGGACGGAACCTCCGGGCCGAGGTAGCGGGCGATCGGGCCCATGTCACGGTGGGTCAGCTTGAACCACGCCTTGGCGAAGGCCTTGCCGAACGCCTCCGGGTCGTCGTGGAACCGCTTCGAGATCGGCCCGTAGACCGGGTCGAAACGCAGCGCCAGGTCCGAGGTCAGCATCCGCGGCTCCTGGCGCTTGCCGGCGTCGAACGCGTGCGGCACCAGGTCCGAGCCCGCGCCGTTCTTCGGGCGCCACTGGTGCGCGCCGGCCGGCGACTGGGTGAGCTCCCAGTCGTACGCGAAAAGGATGTGGAAGAACTCGTTGTCCCAGCGGGTCGGGTGGTAGGTCCAGGTGACCTCCAGACCACTGGTGATCGCGTCGGCGCCGACACCGGTGCCGAAGCTGCTCTTCCAGCCCTGACCCTGTGCCTCGATCGGGGCGGCCTCGGGCTCGGGGCCGACGTTCTCGGCCGGGCCGGCGCCGTGGGTCTTGCCGAAGGTGTGGCCGCCGGCGATCAGCGCCACGGTCTCCTCGTCGTTCATGCCCATCCGGCCGAACGTGTCCCGGATGTCCCGGGCCGAGGCCAGCGGGTCCGGGTTGCCGTTCGGGCCCTCCGGGTTGACGTAGATGAGGCCCATCTGCACGGCGCCGAGCGGCTTGGCCAGCTCACGGTCGCCGCTGTAGCGCCTGTCGTCCAGCCAGACGTCCTCGGTGCCCCAGTTGACCTCCTCGGGCTCCCAGACGTCGGGGCGGCCGCCGCCGAAGCCGAAGGTCTCGAAGCCCATGCTCTCCAGGGCCACGTTGCCGGCCAGGATCATCAGGTCGGCCCACGAGATGTTCTTGCCGTACTTCTTCTTCACCGGCCAGAGCAGCAGCCGGGCCTTGTCCAGGTTGCCGTTGTCCGGCCAGCTGTTCAGCGGCGCGAAGCGCTGCTGACCGGAGCCGCCACCGCCGCGGCCGTCGAAGGTCCGGTAGGTGCCGGCGCTGTGCCACGCCATCCGGATGAACAGCGGGCCGTAGTGGCCGAAGTCGGCCGGCCACCAGTCCTGCGAGTCGGTCAGCAGCGCGTCGATGTCCGCCTTCACAGCGGCCAGGTCGAGGGCGTTGAAGGCCGCGGCGTAGTCGAAGTCGCCGCCGTTCGGGTTGCCAGCCGGGGAGTTGGCGTGCAGAACGCCGAGGTCGAGCTGGTTCGGCCACCAGTCCCGGTTGGCCCGGCCGCCGTGCGAGCCGGAGCCGCCGTGCGCGACGGGGCACTTTCCTTGAGCTGCGGCGAGTTCGTCTGCCACGAAATCCTCCGGGTAGCGAGCGATGAGAGTCGGCTCGCAGTCTGCCCTGCTTTTCTGGAACGAGTCAAGAAAAGGAGGAGGGGCGTTCGACACCCGGCGGGCGGAGATTCCGCTGATTTCGCCCGTGAAGTTATCGTGGCTGCCGGATCGGCGACGATAGGCGGGGGAGGTAACAGAGCGTGCGCGTACTGGTGGCTGACGACGAACGGATACTCGCGGACACGGTGGCTGACGGCTTACGCCAGTTCGCCATGGCCGTCGACGTGGTCTACGACGGTGACAGCGCGTTGGAGAAGATGAGCGTGCACCGATACGACGTCGCGATCCTGGATCGTGACATGCCGGGCATCACCGGCGACGAGGTGTGCACCCGGGTGGTGGACTCCGGGCTGGACACCCGGCTGCTGCTGCTCACCGCCGCGGCCGGGATCCGGGACCGGGTGGAGGGCCTCGGGCTCGGCGCCGACGACTACATGACCAAGCCGTTCGCCTTCGCCGAGCTGGTGGCCCGGGTGCAGGCGCTGGCCCGGCGTTCCACGGCCCGGCTGAAACCGGTGCTGGAGCAGGACGGCGTGGTCCTCGACACGATCCGGCACTTCGCCTCCCGGGACGGGCTGACGCTCACCCTGACCCCCAAGGAGTTCGCCGTGCTGCGCGTGCTGCTGCGCGCCGGTGGACAGGTGGTCAGTGCCGAGGAACTGCTCGAACAGGCCTGGGACGAGAACGCCGACCCGTTCACCAACTCGGTCCGCGTGACGATCATGACGTTGCGCAAGAAGCTCGGCGAACCGGCCGTCATCCACACCGTGCCGCGCGTGGGTTACCGGCTGGGGCGGTGACGTGTGCTCGCGCCGAGCCGGCGTGTGCTGCTGATCGGCGGGCTCGCCTTCCTGGCCGGCGTCGCCGCGCCCACCCTGCTGCAACCACTGCACTCCTGGCTGCGCATGGCCGGCACGCTGATCTGCGGCCAGGCCGAGGACCGCGGCGTGATCTGCCGCTCGATCGCCGACCATCAGGGCTGGCAGGTGCTGCTCGCGCTCACCGTCGGAACGGCGGTGCTGGTGGTCGCGGGGCGGGCCGGCGCGCGCTGGGCCCTCGACCCGTTCCGCCGGCTGGTCCCGGCCATCGCCAGCGTCGGGCCGCAGAACCTCGGGTACCGCATCAACGCCGGTGACGGCTGGGACGAGGTCGCCGATCTGTCCCGGGCGATCGACGCGATGATGGACCGGATCGTCACCGGTTACGAGGCGCAGCGGCACTTCGCGGCCAACGCGGCGCACGAGTTGCGCACCCCGCTCGCGGTGCAGCGCACGCTGATCGAGGTCGGTCTCGGCCGGGCCACCACACCGGACAAACTGGACCTGGTCGCGGCGCAGTTGCTGGCCACCAACGAGCGCAACGAACGCCTCATCGAGGGACTGCTCGTGCTCAGCGAATGCGACCGGGGTCTGGCCGCGCGGGTGCCGGTGCGCCTGGACACGGTCGTCGGCACGGTCCTCGACGACTACGAGGCGCGGGCGGCCGAAGCAGGTGTGACGATCACCCGGCGACTCGCCGACCGAACCGTCCGCGGTGAACGGGTCTTACTCGAACGCCTGGTCAACAACCTGGTGCAGAACGCGATCAAGTACAACCGGCCCGGCGGCACGATCACCGTCGAGGTGGGCGCACGACCCGCCCTGTCGATCGCCAACACCGGCGACGACGTGCCACCCGATGCCGTGGTCGGGCTCTTCGAACCGTTCCGCAGACTGTCCGGCACGAGGATCGACCACAGCGGCGGCGCCGGGCTCGGCCTGGCCATCGTGCGGGCGATCACCCGAGCTCACGACGGGGTCATCTCGGCGCACTCCACCGGCCGCGACGGGTTGCGGGTCGAGGTGTCGTTCGACTCGACCGAGTAGTGGACCCGGGGCACCCGTGTCCCGATGCCGGTCAGGATCTCGTGCGCGTTCGTGCCCGCCCAGCCGGCCCACTCGCTGACCGTCGGCTCGCCGCCCTCACCGGCACCGAAGATCACCACGCGGTCGCCCGGCACCACCGGGTGGTCACCGGCGTCGACCACCACCTGGTCCATCGCCACCCGGCCCACGATCGGGCAGCGGACCCCGCCGATCGCGACCGACGCCCGGTTGCCGGTGATCCGCGGCACCCCGTCGGCGTAGCCGGCCGGCACCAGGGCCAGCGTCGTCTCCCGGTCGGTGACGAACTCGGGGCCGTAGGACACCCCGGTGCCCGGCCCGACCCGTTTGGTCAGGATGACCGTGGACTCCAGGGTCATCGCGGGACGCAGCCCGAACACCCGGCCCGGGATCGGCTCGGCGCCGTAGAGAGCGATGCCCGGCCGTACCAGATCGAAGTGGGTCTCGGGCAGTTGAAGAACGGCGGCCGAGTTGGCCAGATGCGTCAGCGGCGCCGCGACGCCCGCCTCGCGGGCCGCGGCCCGCGCCTGGTCGAACGCCTCCAACTGCCGCCGCAGACCCGGGTCGGCCGGGTCCTCGGCATGGGCCAGATGTGACCAGACGGCCCGGATCTCGATCAGCCCGGCATCGCGCAGTTTCACGGCGGTGGCCAGCACGTCCGGCCACTCCGCCTCGGTGGCGCCGCCGCGGGACAGGCCGGTGTCCGCCTTCAGATGCACGGCCGCGACCCGGCCGGTGCGCTCCGCCGCCCGGGCCAGCATCGCCAGCCCGGTCGTCGACGAGACCGACACGTCGATGTCGGCGAGCACCGCCTCGTCCAGGGTCTCGAAGGGGGCGTACAGCCACATCAGGATCGGCGCCGTGATGCCCGCCGACCGCAACTCCATGGCCTCGCGCAGGGAGGTGACACCGAGCCAGGAGGCGCCGCCGGCCAGGGCCGCCCGGGCCACCGCGACGGCGCCGTGGCCGAACCCGTCGGCCTTGACCACGGCCATCACACCCGACCCGGTCGCGGCACCGGCCAGCAGCCTGGTGTTGTACGCGATCGCGTCGAGGTCGATCAGTGCCCTGGTCATGGCCGCCGCGGTCACGATCGGCGCGGTCCCGCTGCGAGCGCGGTGGTGAACAGGCGGTCGAGCAACTCCGGGTACTCGACGCCGGCCGCCCGCCACATCTGCGGGAACTGCGACAGCTCGGTGAACCCGGGCAGGGTGTTGACCTCGTTGAGCACCGGCACGGTCCGTCCGTCGATCTCGGAAAGGAAGAAGTCGGCGCGCAGCAGGCCGGCGCAGCCGAGCGCGCGGAAGGCGCGACGGGCGGCGTCGGACAGAAGCTCCAGGTGAGCCGGGTCGAGCTCGGCCGGGATGCGGAACTCGACCATGCCGGAAGTGTACTTCGCGTCGAAGTCGAAGAAGCCCTCCTGGGACTTCAGGTTGATCTCCAGTGCCGGGCCGACCTCGATCGAGCCGTCCGGGTTCTGCAGCACCGAGAGGTCCACCTCGCGGCCCACCACCGCCACCTCGATCAGCACCTTCGTGTCGTGCTCGCGGGCGTGCCGGACGGCGCGCGGCAGATCCGCCCAGTCGTCGACCCGGGAGACGCCGACGCTGGAGCCGCTGCACGACGGCTTCACGAAGACCGGCAGGCCCAGCCGGGCCTTGTCCTCGGCGCTGATGTCCTCGTCGTCGCCCTCGCGGAGCACCACACCGTCGGCCACCGCGATGCCCTCGGCCGCGACGATCTTCTTGGTGAACTCCTTGTCCATCGACGCGGCGCTGGCCAGCACGCCGCTGCCGACGTACGGCACACCGGCCAGGTCGAGCAGCGCCTGGATGGTGCCGTCCTCGCCGTACGGCCCGTGCATGACCGGGAACGCGGCGTCCACCGACTTCAGGGCTTCGAGCGCGTCGGTGAGGCTGCCGATCGGCGTCCGGCCGTCGTCCGGGTGGGACGCCCCGGACACGATGGTGTCCGCGTTGTCCGGGCCGGCGTCCACGCCGACCTGCCAGCGGCCGTCGCGGGTGATGCGGATCGGCGTCACTTCGTACCGTGAGCGGTCCAGGAAGCGGAACACCGATGCGGCCGAGCGGCAGGAGACCTCGTGCTCCGCGCTCTGGCCTCCGAAGATCACCGCGACCCGTACCTTGGAACTCTGCATCCGGGCATTGTCCGGCATGGGCCGTCCGGTGATCGTCAGCGATGTCCTTATGTTTTCTTTATATCGGGTGAGACCGGACACCTAACGGTCACTAAGGGTGACGCCTCGATATCGGTCCCCGGGCCGCTGACGAGTTAACTGATCGATACCTGTGAAATCTCCCGGTAACACGGCGCGGTGGCGGATATCAGGCCGCAATCCCGGCGATCCTTCGTTTCTGTGGTTTGGGCGACAGAACGGACCTATCCCGTCCCGTCGTCCGCGGATGCCCTGGTGAGCGCGTTCCTAGTCGGAGGGATGGGTCCGCTTTACGGGACATGACGGGGGGTCTACGATTCGGCGACTGTACAAATGCGAACAATGAACGGCCGGAAAACCCTTGATCGCAAGGGCTGTCCATGGCCTTTCCGTTACCTTCCCGAGCTTTTTTCGTCACCATCGATACCTACGCTCCGGCGGATCTACTTCGTTCGGAGGGTCCACCTCGATGCGTTCCTATATACGCAGCGTGGGTGCCGCCGGATGGTCTCTCCCGGTACCGAGCCCCGCAGGGTTCCGTGCGCTGGGTGCTGCCGTCATGGCGACCGCGCTTGGTCTCAGCCTCACCGGCCCGGTGGCCGCGGCCACCGATGTGCCGTTCATCAGCGAGATCCACTACGACAACACCGGCACCGACGCTGGCGAGGCCGTTGAGATCGAAGCCCCGGTCGGTTACGACCTGAGTGGCTGGCAGCTCTACCTCTACAACGGCAACGGTGGCGCCACCTACACGCCGACCACCACGCTCAGCGGCGTCGTCCCGGCCGCCGGTGTGCAGTCGTACGCCATCAGCGGCCTGCAGAACGGTGCGCCGGACGGCATCGCGCTGGTGAAGCCGGACGGCACCGTCGCCGAGTTCCTCAGCTACGAGGGCGTGTTCACGGCCAGCAACGGCCCGGCGGCGGGGACCACGAGCGTCGACATCGGAGTGTCCGAGTCGGAGGCCACCCTCGTCGGGCAGTCGCTGCAGAAGATCGACGGCGTCTGGAAGGCCGCGGCCACCAGCACTTTCGGCACGAAGAACACCGCTTCCACGCCGGAGGAGCCGGATCCCGAGGAGCCGGGCGCCGGCTGCGCGGCCACGGTCACCCACACCATCGCCCAGGTTCAGGGCACCGGAACCGCCACCCCGCTGGCCGGCTCCGTGGTGACCGTCGAGGGCGTCGTGACCGCCGACCACCGCACCGGTGGTTACAACGGCATCTACATCCAGACCGCCGGCAGTGGTGGCGACCGGCCGGTCGCCGCGGGCGCCGCGTCGGACGGCATCTTCGTCTACCTGACCTCGACCGCTGCGAACCACCCGACGGTGGCGATCGGCGACGTGGTCCGGGTCACCGGCACGGTCAGCGAGTACAACGCGCTCACCCAGATCACCATCGGCGCGAAGACCGACGTGCAGGTCTGCTCCAGCGGAGCCACCCTGCCCGCCCCGGTCGCGCTGACCCTCCCGCTGTCCGACGAAGCCCGTGAGTCCGCCGAGGGCATGCTGGTCGCCCCGGTCGGCACCTACACCGTCTCGGACGTCTACAACACCAACCGGTACGGCGAGGTCATCCTCGCCGCCGGCAGTGTCCCGGCCCGGATCCCGACCGACATCGCCCGTCCCGGCAGCGACGCCGCGAACGCGCAGAAGGCCGCCAACAAGGCCGGCCGCATCCTGGTCGACGACGCCAAGACGACCAACCTGGCGACGGCCGGACTGCCCCCGACGTACATCACCAAGGACGAGCCGCTGCGCGTCGGTGACACCGTCGAGAAGTTCAGCTCCAGCGTGCTGAGCTACGGCTTCAGCGAGTGGCGTCTCCAGCCGGCCACCCCGGTCGACTCGGCCACGCCGGCGATCTCCCGTACCACCTTCAAGGCCTCCAACCCGCGCACCAGCGCGCCGGCCGAGGTCGGCGGTGACATCAAGGTCGCCAGCTTCAACGTGCTGAACTACTTCGTCCACTTCGGTGGCGAGGCGCGCGGCGCGGCCGACGAGGCGGCCAAGGAGAAGCAGGAAGCGAAGATCGTCTCGGCGATCAGCGCCCTGGACGCCGACGTCGTCGCGCTCATGGAGATCGAGAACTCGGTCCGCTTCGAGACCGTCGAGACCCAGCTGGCGCTCAAGACGCTGGTCGGCGAGCTCAACGCGGTCGACGGCGCGGGCACCTGGGACTACGTCCGGTCGCCGGCCGAGCTGCCGACGCCGGCCGAGCAGGACGTCATCACCAGCGCGATCATCTACAAGCCGGCCAAGGCCACGCCCAAGGGCGCGTCGAAGTCGATCAACGACGAGACGGTCTGGGGCAACGCCCGCGAGCCGATCGCGCAGACCTTCCACTCCGGCACCATCGACTTCACCGTGGTGTCGAACCACTTCAAGTCGAAGAGCGCGTCGGTCACGCCGACCGGCGACAACGTCGACACCGGTGACGGGCAGGGCGCGTACAACGGCGACCGGAAGCGCCAGGCGGCGTCGCTGGCCACCTTCGTCGAGGGCCTGGGCACCGACAAGGTGATCCTGCTCGGCGACTTCAACTCGTACGGCCAGGAGGACCCCCTCCAGGTCCTGTACGACAAGGGCTACGCCGACGCGCACGCCACGCACGCGCCGGACAAGTCCTCGTACGTCTTCGGCGGCGAGTCCGGCTCGCTGGACCACGCGCTGGTCACCGGCGAGTTCGCGAAGCGGATCACCGGCGTCGACATCTGGAACATCAACTCGGTCGAGTCGTTCGCCTTCGAGTACGACGGCTACGCGCCGTTCTACGAGGACGGCCCGTTCCGTTCCAGCGACCACGACCCGGTGGTCGTCGGCCTGGAGACCGGCCTGATCGCGCCGGTCAACCTGCAGCTGCTGAACATCAACGACTTCCACGGCCGGCTCGAGTCGCCGACCACCGTCAACGGCCAGGCCGTCGGTGGCGCCGCTCAGCTCGTCGGGCTGATCGACCAGCTGCGGGCCGCGAACCCGAACACCGCGTGGATCTCGGCCGGTGACAACATCGGCGCCTCCACGTTCATCTCCGCGATCGACAAGGACAACCCGACGATCGACGCGCTGAACGCGGGCGGCCTGGCCGTCTCCGCGGTCGGCAACCACGAGTTCGACCAGGGCATCGCCGACCTGACCGGCCGGGTCTCCGACCGGGCGAACTTCCCGCTGCTCGGTGCGAACGTCTACACCGAGGACGGCAAGCGCGTTCTGCAGGCCTACGACGTCCAGAACGTCGGCGGCGTGCGGGTCGGCTACATCGGTGTCGTCACCGAGCAGACCGGCTCGCTGGTCAACCCGGACGGCATCAAGGGCATCAAGTTCCACGACCCGATCGCCGAAGTGAACACTCTGGCCGCGCAGCTCTCCGACGGCGACGAGGCCAACGGTGAAGCCGACGTGCTGGTGCTGCTCGCCCACGAGGGTGCCGCGAGCGACAACATCACCTCGGCCGAGACCCTCCAGGCCGACCCGGTCTTCGGGCCGTTCACCAAGGTGAGCGCCGAGATCGACGCCATCGTCAGCGGTCACACCCACCAGCCGTACGCCTTCCAGGTGCCGGTTCCGGGGGTGCCCGGCAAGACCCGTCCGGTCGTCCAGGCCGAGGACTACGGCGAAAAGCTCGGCAAGATCGGCCTGACCTACGACCCGGCCACCGGTGAGGTCACGTCCTCCACCTCCGAGCTGATCACGGTCACCGGCTACCCGTCGAACACCGCGGTTGCGAACATCGTCGCGGCGGCCAAGACGAACGCCACCGAGCTGGGCAAGGCCGAGCTGGGCAAGATCTCCGGGGACATCCTCCGGGCCTACACCAGCACCGGCGCCGAGAACCGTGGCGCCGAGTCGGTCCTCGGCAACTTCATCGCCGACGCCCAGCTGGACCAGACCAAGGACGCCGGTCGTGGTGGCGCGCAGATCGCCTTCATGAACCCGGGTGGTCTGCGGGCCGACCTGAAGTACGGCACCGACGGCACGATCACCTACTCGCAGGCCTTCGCGGTGCAGCCGTTCTCCAACGACGTGGTGACCCGGACCCTCAAGGGCTCGGCGATCAAGGCGGCGCTGGAGGAGCAGTGGCAGCCGGCCGGTGCGGCTCGTCCGTACCTGCACCTCGGTGTCTCGAAGGGCTTCACCTACTCCTTCGACGCGAGCCAGCCGCAGGGCAGCCGGATCATCGCGTCGTCGATCAAGCTGAACGGGGTCACCATCGACCCGAACGGCGACTACCGGGTGACGACCAACTCGTTCCTCGCGGGTGGTGGCGACAACTTCCCGTCGCTGATCAGCAAGGTCGGCGTGGTCACCACCGGTGACAACGACCTGACCATGCTGGTGAACTACTTCGCCCAGAACACCCCGATCACCGCGGACACCGTGTTCCGTGCCACCCCGGGTGTCCTCGACGGCACCGCCCCGACCGGCACCTACGCCCTGAACACCGCGGCGATCTGGACCGGCCAGACGGTGACCCTGACCGAGACCGCGCTCGACGACGACGTCAGCGACAACTCGAAGATCACCCGGGTGGTCAACTGGGGCGACGGCACCGCGACCGAGACCCTGACCGCCGCCACCGCGACGCACACCTACGCCGCGGCGGGCAGCTACCAGGTCACCGTCACGCTGACCGACGAGGCCGGCAACAGTGGCACGGTCTCCGCGCCGTCCACGGTCGTCGTCTCCACGCAGACCGGTACCTTCAGCCTCAGCACGAAGTCGATCTGGGTGTCGCAGTCGGTCACCCTGAACGTCGCCGGTGTCGCCAGCGCCACCGACCTCGCGGTGAACTGGGGCGACGGTGTCACCACCACGACCTCCGCGAACAACGGCACGGTGTCGCACGCGTACACCAAGGCGGGCCGGTTCTCCGTCACCGTCACCCCGCGGAACGTGGCCGGGGCGGGCAAGTCGGTCACGGTCGGCACCGTGGACGTCGTCAAGGACGTCTACAAGCCCACCGTCCGGCTCACCGTGCCGTGGTTCAAGGCGTTCAAGTCGTCCTGGAAGAGCATCAGCGGAACGGTCGTCGACAAGGGCGTCGGCGTCGCTTCGGTGAAGGTCAAGCTGATCCAGGAGCGTTCCGGCAAGTGGTACTACTACTCCGCCGGAAAGTGGACCAAGGCCACGTCGAAGTCGGTCGCTTCGGCCAAGGCGGCGGTGCTGGTCGTCATCCCGGATGCCAAGGGCAACTGGAAGACGGCGATCAGCGGTGTCGACCGTGGCACGCTGCAGATCAGCTACTGGGCCGGTGACAAGGCGGGCAACAGCTCCACGGCCGCCTACTACGCCGTCCGGATCACCAGGTAACACAGTTTGACGAAGGCCCCCGCCGAAAGGCGGGGGCCTTTTCGTATCACTGGCTGTATAACGCTTTCGCCACGCATACGGCCGGCGCCCGCACGCCGGCCGTATCACCTGCCGTAACCGGTATCTTGATCACCGGGCTGGAGGTGTGGGGGGATGGGCACTCGGGCGGCTCGATCCTCTTGGATCGTTCTACTCGTCGGACTTGCGCTTCTTGTCGCAGGTATCGCACTTTCACTCGGTGGCAGCGCGGACTGCGCGGCCGTCGAGACGCGGGCAGGCAACAAGTGCATCACTTACGGTGACGGCGCGGCCCGCACGCTCGACGAGACGGCCACCGAGGAGCACCCGGCCGCGCCGGTCACTCTCGGTCTAGGTGGGCTGCTCGCCGCCGCCGGGGTCTGGCTCGTCTTCTTCGCCGACCGCTCGGTCCGCCCGGCCACCGGTGTCGGCGACCGGATCGAGCTGGCCCGCCGGTACGGCTGGCGGTTCGCCGACGTCGACCGGGAACTGCTCGCCGACTGGGCCGACAACCCCGACTTCGGTGCGGACCAGCCGGCGTACGCGGTGCTGCGCGGCTCGTTCGAGGACCTGGAGTTCGTGGTCTTCGACTTCCGACGGCCCGGTTCCGGAACGGCCGGCACGGCGTGGGTCGTCTACCTGCCGCACCCGTCCCGGACGTTCGTCGAGTGGGCGACGACCCAGCAGCCGCTGTACCGTCGCCCGCTCCACAAGGTCGGCGTCCGTGCCGACGCGATCGTCGACATCGGCCGGGAGCAGCACCGCTCCACCGAACCGGACGCCGTCCTGCGGCAGATCCGCGCCCTGGCCGAGATCGTCCAGCGATTCGAGGCTCAGGCCGCGGCCAGCTCCTGAGCTTCAGGCCTGGCGGTAAGCGGTCTCGGACCGCTGCCGGCGCCACCGGTAGACCGCAGTGGCGAGGGTGATGACCGCCCAGGTGGCGACGATCGACGCGGCGATCCACCAGCCGACGACGCCGAGCACGACGGCGGCCACCGTGATCACGGCGGCGAGGATGAACAGTGGTAGCGCAGAGCGACCGGTCGGTGACACGCTGAAGTTGCCGCCGCCCATTCGGGCACAGAAGTCGGGATCGTCACGCTGAAGCTGACGTTCGAGTTGGGCCAGTCGCCGGGTGTCCTCTTTGCTGAGCATGTCCGCTACCTTCCGGTCCGCCGCGCCGGTGAAGCATGGATCGAGGTGGGGCGATCTCGATCTGGAGCCCATTGTTACCTGTGAGTTGCCGTTGTGATACGTCTCCGTGTGCCGATTTTTCAGTCCGTTCCGTTCCGGACAACGGGACCTGTGGAAATCCCCTGACTTCGGGTACAACGGTCCGGCTGATCAGCGGTGGCGGCCGAACTGTGTGCGCAGCGCATCGAGCGGAATGCGCCGGGTGACGAGAGACCGGATCAATCGGATGATTCCCCGCAGATCGTCCAGGGCGGTCGGGATGATGTCGACACGACTGTCCGGATCGTCCACCCAGTCGACCGGCACCTCGTGGACCCGCAGGCCGGCCCGTTCGGCCAGGACCAGCAGCTCGGTGTCGAAGAACCAGGACGTGTCCTCGACCAGTGGCACCAGGCGGTGTGCCACGTCGGCGCGGATCGCCTTGAAGCCGCACTGTGCGTCACTGAAGCGGGCACGCAAAGTCACCCGAAGGATCAGGTTGTAGACCCGCGAGATGATCTCCCGCTTCGGGCCGCGCACCACTCGCGCGCCACGCGCCAGCCGAGAGCCGATCGCCAGGTCCGAATGCCCGGAGAGCAACGGCGCCACCAGCGGGAACAGCGCGCCGAGATCGGTCGAGAGATCCACGTCCATGTAGGCGAGGACCGCCGCGTCGGAACGCGTCCAGACCTGCTTGAGCGCCCGGCCCCGGCCCTTCTCGGCCAGGCGCGCCACCCGGACCTCGGCGAACGTTCCGGCGAGCCGCTGCGCCACGGCCGGCGTGCCGTCGGCGCTCGCGTTGTCGGCGATGGTGATCCGGAACCGGTAGGGGAAGTTCGCCGCGAGGTAGCCGTGCAGCCGGCGGATGCTCGGCTCCAGATCGATCTCCTCGTTGTGGACCGGCACCACCACATCGAGCACCGGCGCGACGACCCGGCTCGTCGCCTCGTCCCGCGAGGCCAGCGTCGAAAGGCTCATGCGACAAACCTCCGCCGCGCGCCTTTGCCGCCGATATAACCACCCTTAGAAGGGCCTGTGATTCCAAATCAGATTGTGGTACGGCCACAACTCCCACCAGCGCAGACAACCCAGAACCCCGCCTCCGGCGGCGACCGCGGCGGGGCAGGCGGCTCCCCGGGACCGGGAGCCGCCCGCCGGCTCAACTCCGGGGCGCCGTCAGGTCGTACAGCGTGGTGTTGCCCATGGTTTTCGCGGTGTAGTTGGCGGTGACCCACTCGGAGATCCGGCCGCTCTCGTTGCTGCCACCGTTGCCGCCGTTACGGGCGAAGCCGCCGCTGCCGATGAAGTAGTGGATTTTCCCCTCGGCGACGTACTGCTGGAACTGGGCGAGCGTCGGCGACGGGTCGGTGCCGTTGAACCCGCCGACCGCCATCACCGGCTCCTCGGTGGCCAGCTGGTAGCCGGACGCGTTCTGCGACCCGACCGCCGCCGCCACCCACGTGTACCGGTCGGCGTCCTGTTCGAGCAGCGCCTTCACCTCGTCGCTGACCGTGCTGGCGTTGAGCAGGCCACCCATGCCACCACCGCCGCGAACCCCCTGGTTCCCGCGCCCCAGACCGCCGCCGTTCTGAGTGCCGTTCTGGCCCCCGCCGTTCTGAACGCCGCCGTTCTGAGCGCCGCCGTTCTGAGCGCCGCCGGGTGACCGCTGCCCGCCGCCGCCGTTGCCACGGCCACCGGGCATCCCGGCGCCGCCCGGCATACCGCCACGCCCACCGGACGTCGCGGGCCCCGCCGTCGGGATCGACCCGGTGTGCGGTTGGGAAGCGGTCTCCACCGCGTACGCCGCCGGCCCGGCCAGACCCGCGACCACCGCGACCGTCGCGCCGACCAGGGCCAACCGTGCCGTGACCCGGACCGAGACGACCACCGCGACCGCCGCCAGCAGCCCGACGACGAGCACCGGCCACCGCAGCCACGGAACGAATTCGGTGGTCCGCCCGAGCAGCGTGAACGACCACCAGGCGGTCACCACGATCACCGCAGCCAGGGTCGCCGCCGCGTAGATGTTCCTCCGCCGCTCCCACAGCAGGGCCGCGCCCATGCCGGTCACCGCGCCGATCGCCGGCGCCAGCGCCACCGTGTAGTACGCGTGGAAGATGCCCTGCATGAAGCTGAAGATCAGCCCGGTGACCAGCAGCCACGTGCCCCAGACGACCAGACCGGCCCGCTGCCGGTCGGTGCGCGCCCGTCGGGCCGTGATCACCAGACCGGCCGCCAGCAGGATCAGCGCGGCCGGCAGCACCCAGGAGATCTGACCACCCTGCGCGCTGTTGAACAGCCGGTCCCAGCCGATCTCGCTGGTCCGGCCGGCCGCGTTGCCGACACTGCCGGTCTCCTCGCCGTTGAGCCGGCCCAGCCCGTTGTAGCCGAGCGTCAGTTCGAGCAGGCTGTTGTTCTGGGAGCCGCCGATGAACGGCCGCGCCGACGCCGGGATCAGGTCGACGATCACGATGTACCACCCGGCCGAGACGATCATCGCGACCAGCGCCAGCAGCAGCTGGACGAACCGTTTGAGGATCTTCGGCGGGCCGGCGATCAGGTAGGCCAGACCGAACGCCGGAACCACCAGCAGCGCCTGCAACTGCTTGGCCAGGAAGGCGAACCCGACCAGCGAACCGGTCAGCACCACCCATCTCGTGGCGCCGGACTCGACCGCACGCAGGATCGTGTACGCCCCGGCGACCATCAACAGCACCAGCAGCGCATCCGGATTGTTGAACCGGAACATCAGCACGGCGACCGGGGTCAGCGCCGAGACCAGCCCGGCGAGCAGTCCGGCGGCCGGGCCGAACCCGCGGCGCACGGTCGCGTAGAGCAGGCCGGTCGTGGCCACCCCCAGCAGCGCCTGCGGCACCAGGATGCTCCACGAACTGAGCCCGAAGATCCGCACCGAGATCGCCATGATCCAGAGTGCGGCGGGTGTCTTGTCGACCGTGATCGAGTTGGATGCGTCGGACGAGCCGAAGAAGAACGCCTTCCAGCTCTCCGACCCGGCCTGCACGGCGGCCGAGTAGAACGCGTTGGCCCAGCCCGATTCGCCGAGTCCCCAGATGTAGAGGACCCCGGTCAGCACCAGGAGGGTGTACAGGGACGGCCGGATCCAGGGCGCGTCGGTACGGCCGAGCAGATATCGAGCCGTTCCGGTGCGATCACGGGGCGGTCCGGTCACCGGCGCCGCCGGTTCCTCGGCGGGCGCCTCCGGCAACAGCAGGGTCATCGGGGTACTCCAGAGCAGGCGGACTCGTACCCTCGGAACGGTCGTCGCCCGCGCTGTCGGACCCTTGTGGCACCCCTGTGGGGTCTCTGTGAGTCCGGATCGGACTCACAGAGACCGGCCCCGGGGTCAGAGGGAGCGGCGCTTCGCGGCGGCTGCGGCCAGGCGCTCCAGGACGCTCACCGTCGAGTCCCAGCCCATGCAGGCGTCGGTGACCGACTGGCCGTAGGTGAGCTCGCCGCCCAGGTCCTGCCGGCCCGGCTCCAGGAAGCTCTCCAGCATGACGCCGCTGATCGCGCGGTTGCCGGCCTCCATCTGCTGGGCGATGTCCTCGGCCACGATCGGCTGCCGCTTGTGGTCCTTGTTGCTGTTGCCGTGCGAGCAGTCGATCACCAGTCGCTCCGGCAGGCCCGCCTTACGCAGCAGCGCGAGCGAGGCCTCCACATCGGAAGCGCTGTAGTTGGGCTTGCCACCGCCGCCACGCAGCACCAGGTGGCAGTCCGGGTTGCCGGTGGTGTGCAGGATCGCCGGGGTGCCCGAGTAGTCGATGCCGGGGAAGACGTGCGTCGCCTCGGCCGCCTGGATCGCGTCGACCGCGGTCGAGACGCTGCCGTCGGGGCGGTTCTTCATGCCGATCGGCATCGACAGGCCGGACGACAGCTGGCGGTGCACCTGCGACTCGACGGTCCGGGCGCCGATCGCACCCCAGGCCACGGTGTCGGCGATGTACTGCGGGGTGATCGGGTCGAGGAACTCCACGGCCACCGGCAGACCCCGGCTCACGACCTCGAGCAGCAGCTTGCGGGCGATCCGCAGACCGGTGCCGACGTCACCCGAGCCGTCCAGCGCCGGGTCCATGATCAGACCCTTCCAGCCGACCGTGGAACGCGGCTTCTCGAAGTACACCCGCATCACGATCAGCAGGTCCTCGCTGAGCCGCTCGGCCTCCAGTTTCAGCCGGTCCGCGTATTCGCCGGCGGCCTTCGGATCGTGCACCGAACACGGGCCGACGACCACGATCAGGCGCTGATCTCGGCCATTGAGCACGTCCTCGACCTGCTTACGGCCGGCCAGTACGGTGTCGTGCAACTCAGTGGTCAGCGGCAGCTCGTGGTGCAGCAGCGCCGGGCTCATCAGCGGGACGACCTTCTCGATCCGCTGGTCACGGACTCGCTGCACCTCAGGGGCGGTCATGGTGGTCTCTCTCCTTCGACCGGCCCTGGGTCAGAGCCGGTTTGCTCGGGGCAAACAAAAAGGCAGCGACATCGTCGCTGCCTCAGCCGGCTCTGGCGGGTGTCTCAGGTCATGCGGTCATGGCCGAGGCACCGGCTTGAGCCGGCCTCGTAAACCAATAGAACGACCACGTGCGAGACATGCCCGCCAGCATAGCCACTTCAGCCGACCGGATGCAGCATCTGGGGCCGCTGTTCAGCTGTTGGGACGACAGGCGGCGGCCCGATCGGGAGCATCACCGTGAAAACGGTCTGACCGGGACGACTCTGCACACCCACCTTGCCCCGATGCGAAGTGACCACGGCGTGCACGATCGACAGGCCCAGACCGGTGCTGCCGGCGGCCCGCGAACGGGAGCTGTCACCACGGGCGAACCGCTCGAAGATCCGCGGCACCACATCCGGCTGGATGCCCGGGCCGTTGTCGATGACCTGGATCACGGCGGCGTTCGGCACCGCGCCCACCTTGACCGTGACGGTCGAACCCTCCGGCGTGTGGGTGCGTGCGTTGGCCAGCAGGTTCGCGACCACCTGATGCAGGCGGGCGCCGTCGCCGATCACGGTCACCGGCTCGTCCGGCAGGTCCAGCTGCCAGTAGTGGGAGGGACCGGCGGCGTGCGCGTCACTCGTCGCGTCGACGGCCAGCATGGTCAGATCGACCGGGTCCTGGGCGAGCGGGCGGCCGGCGTCCAGACGGGCCAGCAGCAGCAGGTCCTCGACCAGGGCGGTCATCCGTTTGGCCTCGGACTCGACCCGGTTCAGCACGTGCGAGATCTCGTCCGGGACGACCTGGCGGCTGCGGCGGCTCAACTCGGCGTACCCGCGGATGGCGGCCAGCGGGGTGCGCAGCTCATGGCTGGCGTCCGCGACGAACTGGCGGACCTGCATCTCCGACGCGTGCCGCGCCTCCAGGGCGTTGCCGACGTGGTCGAGCATCCGGTTCAGGGCGGCACCGACCTGGCCGACCTCGGTGCGCGGATCGGTGTCGGCCTCCGGCACTCGCTGCGCGAGCCGAACCTCACCGCGGTCCAGCCGCAATTCCGAAACGCGCGTCGCAGTCGCCGCGACCCGATCAAGAGGCTTGAGCGTACGGCGGACGATGAGCGCCCCACCCCACCCGGCAATCAGCAGCGACCCGGCGATGACACAACCGGTGAATGCCGCGACGGTGAGCAGCGTGCCGTTGACCTGCTCCAGCGATATCCCGACGTAGTAGACGCTGCCGTCCGACTTGACGACCCTGGTCATCCGGTACTGCGGCAGGCTGCTGCCGAGGTTGACGTCGACCTTCTCGCCGTTGTCGGGGACTTCCTCCAAGACAGCGGCCTCAGCCTCGCTGCCGAGAGGGATGACCTGGTCCGGTGTCGCGGAATTCGAGATGTCGACCTTGCCGCCGTCCAACGTGTTCGTGGAGATCAACTCCAGGACGATGGAGTCGTCCGGGATGCCGCCGAAGTTGTTGCTCGTGTCGTTGCCGTTGTCATTGGGCGAGGGGGTGTCACCTTTGGTCGAGTTCGGCTTGTTGAACTTGCCACCCGGGGGTGGCCGGAACCCGATCCGCTTGGTGAGGTCCTCGAGCTCGGCATCGATCTGCTTGTGCAGCGAGGTGTAGAGGTAGAGCTCAGCAGTGCCGCCGACGACCAGGCCCAGCACCGTGAGAAGGCTGATCAGGATGGCGACGATCCGGGTGCGCAACGGCCAGCTCGCGGGGTCGCGCCAGCGGGCGGGGCGGTTGGCTCGGGTCGGGGCGGCGGCGGAGCGCATGGTCAGTCGGCCGGCTTCAGGACGTAGCCGGCGCCGCGCATGGTGTGGATCATCGGTGCCCGGCCGGCGTCGATCTTCTTGCGCAGGTAGGAGATGTAGAGCTCGACCACGTTCGCCTGCCCTCCGAAGTCGTAGTTCCAGACCCGGTCGAGGATCTGCGGCTTGCTCAGCACTCGACGCGGGTTACGCATGAGGTAGCGCAGCAGTTCGAACTCGGTCGCGGTCAGCGTGATCAGGTCACCGCCGCGGCGCACCTCGTGCGAGTCCTCATCAAGTGTGAGGTCACCGACTACCAACTGCGACTCCGTACGCATCGGGGCGTGCCCCATCCGCCGCATCAGACCGCGCAGCCGGGCCACCACCTCTTCGAGGCTGAACGGCTTGGTCACGTAGTCGTCACCGCCGGCGGTGAGGCCGGTGATCCGGTCCTCGACGGAGTCCTTGGCGGTGAGGAACAGCACCGGCACCTCGGGGGACTCGCCACGCAGCCGGCGCAGGACCTCGAGACCGTCGATGTCGGGCAGCATCATGTCGAGGACGACGGCGTCGGGGCGGAAGTCACGGGCGGTCCGGACGGCGGTCATGCCGTCGCCGGCGCTCTTCACATCCCAGCCCTCGTAGCGGAGCGCCATCGAGAGCAGCTCGGCCAGGGTCGGTTCGTCATCGACCACGAGCACCCGGACCGGGGTCCCGTCGGGCCGGCGGAGCTCGGTGCTGGGTTCTGCGTTCGCCATCGTCATGCCCCCAACTGTGGTGCCTGACGCTCAGCGCCGGCTTTCCGTTTCCTGTGTACCAGCTGTGCCTCTGACACAGCTGCGGCAGACGAACCGCACAGTTGGTACACATCCGTTTTCGGCACGGTGAATCAGGTCCATGAGGATCGGAGCGGAGCGGCGTAACGAGCAATAACAATAAAACGGACATAATGTACGGGTGGTGCTGTGGCGTCGATTCCTGGCTGTGCTGTCCGCCCTGGTCCTGATGGTGATGATCCTGCTCTCGCCGTCGATCCGCGTCGCCCCGGCCGAGCCCCGCCGCCCGGAGCACACCGGCTGGGTCCCCGAGCCGCCGGACCCGAACGAACTGCCCGGCGGCCCGAGCCCGATGCTGCTCGCTGCCCTCGGCGGCTACCTCCTCACCGGCGGCCTGGCCCTGCTCCTGCTACGCCGCTGAACCCCGGCTGGCCCGCACCGGCGTCTCAATGACGCCGAGACAGCAGCCGGGTTGTTGACGATCTCTTATCGGGGGAACACTCGATGTTGGGGCGATGTTGTGCGAGCGTTGGTCAAAGCGCGGCGCGAGCGTGAGGAGTTGCACGATGGATCTTCTCGAGGACTACCGCAGGGCCACCTTCTTCTTCGAGTCCGGCGACCCGCTCGGTGCCGCCAGACTGCTCGAGCCGATAGTCGAGGCGGAACCGCACAACACTGCGGTTCGACAGCTCCTGGCGCGGGCCTACTTCAACTCGGCTCAGCTGAACGGGGCGGAAGCCCAGCTCAGGGTGCTGATCGAGCATGATCCTTCGGATCATTACGCGCACCACGTGCTCGGCCGGACCCTGGAGCGGGCCGGCCGTTTCCGTGAGGCCTTACCGCACCTGCGCCTGGCCGCCGCGATGAAGACGCAGACCGACTACCAGGAGGCGCTGCGCCGGGTCGAGACATGGCTCGGCAAGTCGTCGGCGGCGTAGGGTCTCGATCGTGAAGCTGAAGCTGGACCTGCACGACATCTTCAACAAGGGCCATGAGATCGACCGCGCCCTCCGGGGGATCATCGACGAGGCCATCCAGAAGAAGGCCGCCATGGTCGAGATCATCCCCGGCAAGGGCAGCGGCGCCCTGAAGAAGAAGGTCATCCGCTTCCTCGACCAGAAAGAGATCAAGCAGCTCTACCACCGGGTCGAGAAGGACGGCGACAACTGGGGCCGGCTGTTCGTGCACTTCCGCCACGACGCACCCACGGGCCGGCGCGGCCGAGGCCGCTGACCAACCGGTCCGCGATCTTGTGGACTTCGGCGAGACTCGAGTTTCGCCGGTGTTCAGCAAACCCCGGTCGCAGGCCTTCCGCGAGCCACGGTCGCCAGCGCTTGGCCCGACCCGGTCGTCGGACCTTCCGCCGGACGCGGTCGCCGGCGCTCGGCCCGGCGTGGTGTCCGGCGTGCGACGACCAGCGCACACAATGCGGCAACGTGCGATTTCACCCTTGCCGGAACGACGACGGGCGCACGCGGACGGCACAACGTGTGCGCCCATCCCCGTCGGAACGAAGCAAGTGCACACAATCGGCGAACGTGTGCGCTGACCATCGCCGCGCCCAGGCGAACGTGTGCGCTGACCACCGCTGCACCGGCGGGCCCGCCCTCGGCGGCCCGCTCCCGGCATCGGCTCCGGAACGGCCACCCAAGGTCATAAGAACTCGCGATGATCTTGCGAAGGTTGCTGGGGATGGCGCTGACCAGGACGAATGCAAGATTCACTTCAGCGTCGACCCTGACCGGCGATGCCGCTGCGCAAAATGGCAAAACCTCGAGGGCGAGACAGGTGTGCCCGAAGTCCACAAGATCGCGGCGGGGCGGCGGCAGGGCGGCGTGGCGTTGGCGTGACGGCGGGGTGGCAGCAGGGCGGCGTGGAGTTGGCGTGACGGTGGCGTGGCGGCGTGGCGGTAGGGCGGCGGGGTGGGGTGGTGTTGGCGGGGCGGCGGGGGTGGGGTGGGGGCGGTCAGTGGACGGTGAACCATAAGGCGTTGGCCAAGGGGGACTCGGCGCTGCGCAACCGGGTCAGGGTCACCTGGGCGCCGCCCGGCAGGTCGTAGAGGCGGGTGCCGTCGCCGAGCAGCACCGGCGCGACGAAGACCAGGATCTCGTCGAGGAGCCCGGCGGCCAGCGCCTGCCGGGCCACCTCGGCGCCGAGCACGTTGACGTAGCGGTCACCGGCTGCCTTCCGGGCGGCGGCGACCGCCTCGTGCAGGTCGGACCCGAACGTGACGTCCGGAACCGGCTGCGCGGGCGGGTTGTGGGTCAGCACGAACACCGGGCCGGTCCAGGCGCCCGACATCGCGCCCTCCTTGTCGGTGCCCTTGTTCGGGTCGTCGCCGCCGAACGTGCGGTTGCCGACGAGCATCGCGCCGATCTCCGGCACCAGCGCTTCGGCTGTCGGGTTCGGGCCGAGGAACGGGGTCAGCCAGGACATGTCGCCGTCCGGGCCGGCGATGAAGCCGTCGAGTGACATGGTCACTGAGTAGAGCAGTTTCGCCATACCCCTCATCCTGCCCGAAACGGGGCGCGTAGCCCGTACCGCTCAAAGGGTGTAGGTCTTGGCGACCGCGACCAGCTCGCTGCTGTGCGAACCGAGAACGCCGACCCCCGGAGGCCTGGGCTGAAAGCCCGGAAGGGCGGAGAGATCGTCGCTGCCGTCCATGGCGCGGAAGGTGACCGGTCCGGCCGACCGGACCGTGACGCTGATCTCGATGCCCTCGTCCGGCGGCGCGTGAAAGACGAAACCCCAACCCGAAGGGCCACCCGCGAGGGTACGGCTACCGATCCGCGCCGAGACCACCTCGGCCGACACGTGCAACGTGGTGAAACGGACCGCGCGCTGCGGGTCGAGCCGCAGCCGCATGGTGCGCTCGTCACCCGACCGGCTCTCGGAGAGCAGGGTGAGCGCCGGCGCGGGCAGTGCCGCCGCCTGCGCCGGACCGGACCGCAGCTCCTCCGCGCCGAAGGCGGGCAGCGTGTCGGTGACCGTCACCGGATCGCCCTCGACGTACTGCGACGTCCACTCCTGCGGGGTCGTCTCCTCGCTCAGCCAGCGAGCCGTGCCGTTGTCGGCGTCCAGCGCGTACATCAGATGGGTGAGCGACGGATGTTCCGCGTCGAACCGGTCGACGACCAGGCCGGTCACCGTGCACACCAGCGCCGCCACGGCCGCGGCCAGGGTGGGCAGCGCGCCGAGCCGGCGGGCTTTCAGCGCCTCCATGCCGCGTGCGCCGCTGGGCGCCGGGTGGATCAGGTCGAGCACCGGCAGCAGCGCCAGGCCGAGCAGCACGGTCAGGAACGCGCCGACGCCGGCCATCGGCATGCCGAGCGCGGGGAAGAGCATCACCACCGTCGGCAGCAGGATGACCACCGGGATCAGCGCGCCGACGATCAGGACCGCGACCGCGGTCTTCTCGCCCACCCGGGTCGCGATCAGGGCGGACACCGCGACCGACAGGGCCGGCAGGGCGCCCAGGTAGGAGCCGCCGGGAGCCAGTACGGCCAGTGCCACGCCGAGCACGGCGAGCCAGGTCAGCCCGCCGACGGCCAGGGCGGCCGGGCCGATCCGGCGGCGCAGCAGGGCATACCAGACCAGGACGACAGTCGCGGACAGGGCGATCACCGCGAGGCGGTACCACATCGGACGGTACGGGTCGATCGGCAGCGCGGCGTACTCCGGACGAACCAGTTTCAGCAGCGCCCACAGCCCCTGCGCGAGCACCGGCGCCACGATGATCGGCAGCAGGGCCAGCCCGATCGCGCCGGCCACCCGGCGCCGCACCACCCAGCCGAGCGCGGCCACCGCCACCAGGGCCAGCACAGCCAGCGGCCACACCAGCGCGCCCGGGTAGCGCACCAGCAGCCCCGGCGCCGGGAAGTAGGTGGCGTCGCCGCCGCCGTTCTTCAGTTCCCGTAGATCGAGGGCGCCGAACTCGCGGGTCAGGGCGAGCGCGTTGGCGCCGTGGTGCTGGAGGCTGTCCCGGTCCATCGCCTCCGGCTTGTCGGTCGGCGCGTGATAGACCGCGGCCCCGTCGATGTAGGCCGTGTTCAGGCCCTGGAACAGCGCCGACTCCCGGAACGGGGTGAAGTCGGTGTCGTTCGGCAGCAGCCGGTAGATCTCCACCGCGAAGGACGTCCCGACCGGGTACGGCGTCTGCGCGTACGTCTCCACCAGTTGTGCGTTGCCCGCCGACGTCTCGAACATGATCGCCGGACCGCTGCTGCCCCGGGCCTCCAGGTTCAGCGCGACCCCGCCGTTGCGGGCCAGCGGATGCTGCTCCACGAACGCCTTCGCCCCGCAGAGACACGCCTCCTCGGCATCGGTCAGCACCAGCACCACGTCGTTGCGCGGGCGTTCCCCGGCGATCAGCGCCCGAGCCGTCTCCAGAATCGTCGACGTGCCCGCCCCGTCGTCGTTGGCGCCCGGCGCGACCTGGGCCGAGTCGTAGTGCGCGATCAGGAACACCCGCCCGGTCGACGCCGTGCCGGGGATCACCGCGACCACGTTGCGGACCCGGGCCAGCCCGGTGCCTCCGGCCGACGAGGACAGGCCGGCGCCCTGCTCGGACACCACGTCCTGCACCTCGGGGGACAGGCCCAGGCCGGACAGCGCCGCGATCAGGTGTTCCCGGACCCGATCGTTGGCGGGGCTTCCGGCCGGGTGCGGGGTGGTGGCGATCGTGCTCACCGTCTGAAAGGCGCGCTCCGCGCTGAACTCACCCGCCGGGTCCGTCGCCGGGCGTGCCGCCGGCGGTTGAACCGAGCGGACCGCGGCGAGCCCGGCCAGCACCAGAACGGCCAGGACCGCCGCCGCGGCGAGACCGCGTTGAGCCGGCCGGGAGAGAGCGGAGTCACGCATGGGGACATCTAACAGTCCGGGTACGCCCGGCGGGTACCCCGAAGATCCATCGGAACGTGCAATAGCGTGTTCCGGGTGACTACGCCGCTTGACCCAGCCGCCGTCATCGCGGAGTTCATCGACCGGGTGTCGCCCTACAACCCGCACCCGGACGTGCCCCCGGTGGCGGTCGTCGGCCTGCGCACCGCGTTCGGCGAGGATGTCTTCACCCTCAGTGAGCACGTGATCCGGGCGATGTGCCGGGCCCTGGAGTCCTATCGAGACCCCGAGGACCGTGGGAACTGCACCAACTGCGGCGGGCGCCACCTCGACGAGAACCTGCACTGCCGGGACTGCGGTCAGCTGCACGGCATCCTCGGACAGGTGATGGCCGAGCACGCCCGGCGCGTCGCCGCCACCGGCGAAGACTCCCCGTGATGTCCGAAGTTGTGCAGCGCGGCGGAGTGGTACACGATTTGCGGGTCACCTATGCGTCGAGTGGGGAATCGGAATGACGGAGCGGTCGCTCGCGCCCCGCACATACGCGACCGAGCAGCTGGAACGGTTGCGGATCCTGCTCGTCGAGGACGACGAGGGTGACGCCTTTCTCGTCCGTGAGCTGCTCGCCGAGGCCGGCGCGCCGTTCGAGCTGACCGTCGCCACCAGTCTGCGTGAGGCCCGCGGCCTGCTCGTCGGCGTCGAGTGTGTGCTCCTCGACCTGGGCCTGCCGGACGCCGAGGGCATCGACGGCCTGCGCACACTCCTCGCGGTCGCGGGCAGCGCCGCGGTCTGTGTGCTGACCGGCCGTTCCGACGAGCACCTCGGTGTGCAGGCGGTCGCCGAAGGCGCCCAGGACTACCTGGTCAAGGGCCAGGTCGACGGTGTCCTGCTGATCCGGTCGCTGCGCTACGCGGTGGAGCGGAAACGGGCCCTGGAGAACGCCCGCCGGCTGCGTGAGGCCGAGTTGCGTGAGGCCGAGTCGGCCCGGCTCGAGCGCGGTCTGCTGCCGAAGCCCCTCAAACGCGACGACTTCGGGCTCGCGGTCGAGCCGTTCTATCGTTCCGGCCGGGCCATGGGGCTGCTCGGCGGCGACTTCTACGACGTGGTGCAGGTCGGCGACGACAGGTTGCACGTGATCGTCGGCGACGTGTGCGGGCACGGGGTCGACGAGGCCGCCCTCGGTGTCGAGCTGCGGGTCGCCTGGCGGGCGCTCGTGCTGGCCGGGGTGCCGGAGGAGCAGGTGCTGTCCTCGCTGGAGCAGGTGCTGATGTCCGAGCGGCGGGCCCGGGAGGTGTTCGCCACGGTCGCGTCGGCGGTCATCGACCTGCCCGCCAACCGCGCGACCGTCCGGGTCGCGGGGCATCCGCCGCCCGTCGTCCTCTCCGGCGGCCGTGCCGCGCCGGTCGCCGTGCGTACCGGGATCGTCCTCGGGGTACGTCCCACACCCACCCCGGCGACCGAGTTGGAGTTCGACGGACATGACTGGTCCCTGCTGATGTACACCGACGGGTTGATCGAGGGCCGTACCGGTGCCGGCAACGAGCGGCTCGACGTCGCCGGTCTGTGCAAGCTGATCGACGAGCCGGACGCGCGTGAGCTGCCGCTGCCGGCGCTGCCGAAGTGGCTGGTGGCCCGCGCCGACCAGGACAACGGCGGCCCGCTCACCGACGACGTGGCGATGCTGCTGATCTCCCGGGGCGGTGGCCGGTGAGCCTGCTCAGCATCCGTGGCTGGACGCTGCGCGGACGGATCTTCGCGCTCTGTCTCGCGGCCGGCCTGCTGCTCGGTGGCCTGGGTGTGGCCGCCGCCGTCACGGCCGCCAGCGCCAACAAGGCTGTCGACGTCGTCCTCGACCGGGCCGGCCCGCTGCGGGTCGCCGGGCAGAACCTGGGCACGGCGCTCGTCGACCAGGAGACCGGGATCCGTGGCTACGCGCTCACCGGGCTGCCGAAGAATCTGGAGCCCTACCAGACCGGCATCACGGACGAGCAGACGTGGGTGGCCGAGATCCGGCGCCTGCTGGAGCCCGGTGACCGGGACATCCTCGCCTCCCTCGATCAGGTGGAGCGACTCGCCGTCAAGTGGCGGGCCGACGTCGCCGACCCGCTCAAGCAGACAGTCGAGACCCAGGGCACCGAGGCCGCCCAGAAGCGGGTCGAGGCGATCGACACCACCGAGTTCGACCGGATCCGGATCGCCGTCGAAAAGCTCCAAGCGGACATCCTGACCATGCGGGACAAGACCGCGGCGGCCGCCCGCAGCTCCAGCGGCAACCTGGTCGCCGTCGAGATCGCCGCCGCCATCGTCATCCTGGTCACCGGCATCCTGCTGCTGATCCTGCTGGACCGCCTGGTCAGCCGCCCGATCCTGGACCTGGCCGGCCAGGTCCGCAAGGTCGCGGCCGGCGACTACGAACGGCACATCGAGAGCAACTACGGCTCACCCGACCTGGTCGCCCTGGCCGAGGACGTGGACCGGATGCGGCAGCAGATCGCCAACGAGCTGAGCGAGGTACGGATCGCCCGCCAGCAGGTCGAGTGGATCAACCAGCAGCTCCAGTCCCAGGCCGAGGAGCTGACCAGGTCCAATCGCGACCTGGAGCAGTTCGCCTACGTGGCCTCGCACGACCTCCAGGAGCCGCTGCGCAAGGTGGCCAGCTTCTGCCAGCTCCTCCAGCGCCGCTACGCCGGGCAGCTCGACGACCGCGCCGACCAGTACATCGGCTTCGCCGTCGACGGCGCCCAGCGCATGCAGCGGCTGATCAACGACCTGCTCGCCTTCTCCCGGATCGGCCGGCTCACCAGCGGATTCACCGACGTCGACCTGGACCGGGTGCTCGGCGACGTGAAGTCGCAACTCGAAGCCCGAGCCGGGGACGACGCCGAGATCACCTGGACCGGGCTGCCCATCGTGGAGGGTGAGGAGCCACTGCTCACCACACTCTTCGCGAACCTGGTCGGCAACTCCCTCAAGTTCCGCCGCCCCGACGTGCCGCCGGTCGTGACGATCACCGCGGCCCGGGAGGAGAAGGAGTGGCGGATCAACGTCCGGGACAACGGCATCGGGATCGAGGCCGAGTTCGCCGACAAGGTCTTCGTGATCTTCCAGCGGCTGCACGCACGGGACGCCTACGAGGGGACCGGCATCGGACTGGCGATCGTCAAGAAGATCGTCGAATACCATGGCGGACGGATCTGGCTGGACGTCGACGTCTCTCCGGGCGCATCGATCTGGTTCACGCTCCCGGTCATGCCAGGTTCGGCCTCGGAAGAGGTCACATCTCAGGAGGGCGTGGCATGAGTGTGGAGCGCGAGAACGGCACACCGATCGAGGTGTTGCTCGTCGAGGACGACCCCGGCGACGTGCTGATGACCCAGGAGGCCTTCGAGGAGCACAAGGTCCGCAACCGGCTCAACGTCGTCTCCGACGGGGCCGAGGCGCTGGCCTACCTGCGGCGCGAGGGTCAGTATGCGGACGCGGTCCGTCCCGACCTCATCCTGCTCGACCTCAACCTGCCCCGGCGCGACGGCCGTGAGGTGCTCGCCGAGATCAAGAAGGACGACGACCTGGGCCGCATCCCGGTCGTCGTGCTCACCACGTCCTCCGCCGACGAGGACATCCTGCGCAGCTACCAGCTGCACGCGAACGCGTATGTCACCAAGCCTGTCGACTTCGAGCGGTTCATCGCGGTGATCCGGCAGATCGACGAGTTCTTCGTCAGCGTCGTGAAGTTGCCGCCGCGTGCTTGATCAGGTAGCCGACCTAATTCGTGAGGTGGCGCACACCGTCGTCCTGCCGCGTTTCCAGCGGCTGGCCGCCGACGAGGTCCACCAGAAGTCACCCGGTGACCTGGTCACCGTCGCCGACCAGGAGTCCGAGCGGGCGCTGACCCGCGGGCTGACCGCCCTGCTGCCCGGCTCGGTGGTCGTCGGTGAGGAAGCCGTCGCCGCCGACCCCTCGGTCCGGGACCGGCTCGGTGGCAGCGGCTCGGTCTGGATCGTCGACCCGGTCGACGGCACCAACAACTTCGCCGCCGGGCGGACCCCGTTCTGCGTGATGGTCGCCCTGGTCCGGGACGGTGAGACCGCCGCCGCCTGGATCCTCGACGTGGTCGCCGACCACCTGACCGTCGCCGAGGCGGGCGCCGGGGTCTACCGCGACGGCGAACGGATCAAGGCCCGCACCGACGACCCGGGCGCGGCCGCTCTGCACGGTGTGATCGCCGGCAAGTACTTCCCCGACGAGCTGCGGACCGAGGTGCTCACCAACGCCGCCGGGCTCGGCGGATACACCGGTGGGCGGCACTGCGCGGGGTATGAGTATCCGGCCGTCGCCATCGACGAGCAGCAGTTCGCGATGTTCTGGCGGATCCTGCCGTGGGACCACGTGCCCGGCGCGTTGATCGTCCGCGAGGCCGGCGGGGTGGTGCGCCACCTGGACGGCGCCGAACACCGGCCGACCGGCCGTCAGCGTGGCCTGCTGGTCGCCGCCAACGAGGACATCTGGCACACCGTGCACCGCACGCTGCTCCCGTCCGGGCCGCCGGTCTGACCTCTCCGCTACCACCACGGTCGGGTGAGAGTGCGGTCACATTCGGATGGGGCCGCGCGGGGCGCTTCCGTGGATCTAGGGTGCGGGCATGGCGTCGTACCTCGATGATCTCTTTGGGTTGAGCGGCCGGCTCGCGGTGGTGACCGGCGGCAGTTCCGGCATCGGCCGCACCATGGCGCTCGCGCTCGGCCGGGCCGGCGCGCGGATCGTCGTGGTGGCCCGGCGCGAAGGGCCGATGGCCGAGGTGGTCGGCGAGCTGCGCGAACACGGCGTCGAGGCGGGCGCGATCTCTGCCGACCTCGCCGACCGCGAGGCCGTCAAGACCGTCATCACAAAGATCATCGAGGGGTACGGTGAACCCGACGTCCTGGTCAACTCGGCCGCCGTCAACCTGCGCCCGCCCCTCGCCGAGCTCTCCGACGACGTGTGGGACCTGACCGTCTCGGCCAACCTGACGGCCCCGTTCCTGCTCGGCCAGGCGTTCGCCCCGGCGATGGCCCGGCGTGGCTGGGGCCGGATCATCAACGTCGTCTCCCAGCAGGCGTTCCGTGCCTACGGCAACAGCGGCGCCTACGGGGCGGCCAAGGCCGGACTGGTCGGGCTCACCCGCTCGCAGGCCGAGGCGTGGTCCCGGGAGGGCGTGCTGTGCAACGCGATCGCCCCGGGAGTGGTGCACACACCGCTCACCGAGCCGGTTTTCGCCGATCTCACGAAAGTGGCGGCGCACGCCGGCCGTACGATGATCGGTCGCAACGGCGTTCCGGACGATTTCGCCGGGTGTGTCGTTTTCCTGGCGAGCAATGCGAGTCAGGCAGTCACGGGGCAGACACTCTTCGTCGACGGTGGATACTCGGCCACCTGATCGATCTCCCTTTCGCCTGCTCCGACACGGTAAAGTACCGGCGCTCACGACTTGGAGGTATCTGTGGCGGCCAGTCTCTTGCGCCGGTGCACCGCCCTGCTCGCGCTTCTCGCCGCAGCGGTCGCACTGGTGCTTGTCGCGCCCGCGTCGCCGGCGTCCGCCGCAGACCCGGAGGGCGGCACCAAGAAGCTGCGCGCCACGCTGGAGAACGCCGCAAAGGGGTATGACGCGGCGAAAACCAAGCTGGCCAACTCGAAGAAGCGGCAGAAGCAGCTCACCGAGGCGCTCGCCCGCTCCGAGACGAACGCGACGGCCCTCACCACCCAGGTGAACCAGGTCGCCACCCGCGTCTACCAGATGGGCCGGGTCAACACGGTCGGCCTGCTCCTCGGCAGCGGCTCCGCGAACAACTTCATGGAGCGGCTCCAGAGCCTCGACATGCTGGCCAAGATGGACAGCACCACACTCTCCGGATACCGCACCGAGATCGACACCGCCAAGAAGGCCAAGGTCGCGCTGGAAGCCGAGATCATCGAGCAGCAGCGCCAGGTCAACGTGATGGCGAAGAAGAAGCGGGAGGCCGAACTGGCCCTCGCCGAGGTCGGTGGCGGCGCGGCCGGCGGGTTCGTCGACCCGAACTCGGCCGCGGCCAAACCGGCGCCCCGCAACTCCGACGGCTCGTGGCCGAAGGAGTCCTGCACGGTCAAGGACCCCACCTCCAGCGGCTGCATCACCCCGCGCACCCTGCACGCCTACCAGGAGGCGCAGGCCGCCGGGTTCAAGCGGTACACGGTGTGCTTCAGCGAGCGGTCCTCCGGCGAACACCCCAAGGGCCGGGCCTGCGACCATTCGGCCGCGGCGGGCGGCTTCGAGAACTCCGCCGCCACCGGAGGCGACAAGACGTACGGTGACCGGCTCGCCGCCTTCTACGTCAAGAACGCGGACGAGCTCGGAGTGATGTACGTGATCTGGTACCGCCAGATCTGGATGCCCAGCACCGGATGGCGGGCCTACAGCGCCAGTGGCGGGCCGGCCGCCGTGCACACCAACCACGTCCATCTCTCGATGCTGTGACCCGCGCCCTGCCCTCGGGGCTGGCCACCGCCCTGGCCTTCGGCGCCAGCGGGGCCGTCCTGGTCCTTGAGATCGTCGCGTTGCGCCTGGTCGGCCCATATGTCGGCGTCACCCTTCAGGTCAGCAGCTCGGTCATCGGTGTCTCGCTGGCCGCCATCGCCTACGGCGCGTGGATCGGCGGCCGGCTCGCCGACAAATTCGACCCGCGTGCCCTGCTCGCCCCGGCGCTGATCCTCGGCGCGATCGGCACGGCGGTCACCCTTCCCCTGGTCCGCTGGGGTGGCGAGCTCCTGCGCGGTGGGGCCGCCCCGGCCGTGCTCCTGCTCGCCGCCCTCGCCGTCTTCCTGCCCGCCCTGGTCCTGTCCACGATCCCGCCGATGGTCGTGAAGCTCCAGCTCGCCGACCTGAGCCAGGCGGGCACCGTGGTCGGCCGGCTGTCCAGCATCGGCACCCTCGGCGCGATCACGGCCACCCTGGTGACCGGGTTCGTGTTCGTCGCGGCGATGCCGAGCAGCGTGATCATCCTGAGCCTGGCCGTGCTGCTGGCGGTCGCCGGGCTCCTGCTGGGCTGGCGGCTGCGCAAAGATCTGCCCGGCACCCCCAAGATCCGGGCATCGCTGGCCGTGGTCGGCCTGGCCGGCGCCGGCCTGGGGGCGGTCGCGCCGACCCCGTGCGACGTGGAGACCGCCTACCACTGCGCCAGCGTCGTCGACGACCCGTCGCGAGCCGGCGGGCGGACCCTGATGCTCAACTCGGCGCGCCACTCGTACGTCGACCTGAACGACCCCACCCACCTGGAGTTCGAGTACGTCAAGTGGATCGGCGTGGTCACCGAGGTGCTCGCCCCCACCGGAACCGCGATCGACGCTCTGCACCTCGGCGGCGGCGGTTTCACCGTCCCCGAGTACCTGCGCGCCACCCGGCCCGGCAGTGACCAGCTCGTCCTCGAACTCGACGGCGGCCTGGTCGACCTCGACGAACGTGACCTCGGCCTGAAACCCGGCCCTGACCTGCGCGTTCAGGTCGGTGACGCCCGGGTCGGGCTGGCCGGACAGGCGGACGACTCCTACGACCTGGTGGTCGGTGACGCCTTCGGGCACCTGGTGGTCCCGTGGCACCTGGCCACCCGGGAGATGGCCGACGACGTGGCCCGGGTGCTGCGGCCGGGCGGCGTCTACGCCCAGAACGTGATCGACTACCCGCCCAACCGCTTCATCCGCGCCGAGGTGGCCACGGTCGCGGCCGCCTTCCCGAACGTCGCACTGATCGCCCCGCCAGCCGCCCTCGCCGGCGAGAACGGCTCCAACTTCGTGATCCTGGCCTCCAACGAGCCGCTGCCGATCGAGCGGATGTGGCCCCGGCTGGGCGCCATCGAGCAGCCGGTGACCTTGCTCTCCGGGGCTGAGCTTGATGCTTTCGTCGGCGACGCCCGGGTGCTCACCGACGACTACGCCCCGGTGGACCAGCTCCTGGCCGGTTGATCCGGCGACCTGGCTTTCGGTACCGGTTTTGGAGTGCGGCACCGGACGGCGAGCCGGTCGGGCGAGAATCGGCGCATGGGGCGTACGGAGCGAAACGGACAATCTGGCTCGCTCCGTCTCGCCGGCCGGTACCGCCTCCACGAGAAACTCGGAACCGGCGGCATGTCGGTGGTCTGGCGCGGCTACGACGAGATCCTCGGCCGTGACGTGGCCGTCAAGGTGCTCTCGCCGCGGCTGGCCGAGGACCGCGCCTTCCGCGACCGGCTGCGACAGGAGGCCCTGGCCGCAGCCCGCCTCTGCCACCCGCACATCACCGGCATCCACGACTTCGGCGAGGCGCCGATCTCGGAACACCTGACCGTCCCCTACGTGGTGATGGAACTCAACGACGGCGAATCCCTCGGCGCCCGGATCGGCCGGCAGGGCTCCCTCGACTGGCGGGAAGCCGTCGTGATCACCGCCGAGGTCGCCTCCGCGCTGGCCACCGCCCACGCACGTGGACTCGTGCACCGCGACATCACCCCGGCCAACGTGATGCTCACCGGCGCCGGCGCGAAGATCGTCGACTTCGGGATCTCCGCCGTCGTCGGCCAGCGCGACGCCGCCGCCGACGGCAGCCTGCTCGGCACCCCCGCCTACCTGGCCCCCGAACGTCTCGGCGGCGCCGCGGTCTCGCCCGCCACCGACGTCTACGCCCTCGGGCTTCTGCTCTACCGCGCCCTCACCGGCCGGATGCCGTGGCCCGCGGACAACACCGCCGAAGCCCTCCGGGCGCACCTCTACGCCGATCCCGACCCGATCCCGGAACTCGCCGGAATGCCGGAAGCCGTCGCCGACCTGTGCCTGCGCTGCCTGGCGAAGAGCCCAGCCGACCGTCCCGCCGCCGCCGAGGTGGCCCGCGCCCTCGCCGCCTCGGTCGGGGTGCGGGCGGTCATCCCGCCACTGCGACCAGGGGAACGGCATGCGGCGCCGGCGGCCCGGGCGGTCGTTCCGGTCCCGGCCCGCGGCACCGGATCGGGGGTACGGCGAATGCTGCGCGCCTGCCTCGGCCGGCCGGGGAGCGCCGTCACGACCGTACGCCTGCGGGCTGGTCTGCGAATCGGGGCCGCGCTGCGCCTCGGTCCGGTGCGGCCGCTCGGTGGCGGACTGTTCGTCGGCCGGCGCCGCCGTGACGTGCTCCGCCTCCCGGGACGCCGGCGGCGTACCCCCACGATCGTCGTCCTGGCCACGGCGACCCTGCTCGCCGCCACGGCGATCAACTGGACCGCCCGCCGTGCCACCGATGCCGCCGAACGCAGCCAGAACACCGCGACAGGCGTCGGAGCACCCGCTGCCGCCGGGCCGGACCGGGTCCATTGCCGGATCCGCTACCAGGTCCGCCGGGACTCCGGCTCGTACTTCGAGGCCCGTCTCAGCGTGGTCACGTCGGAGACTTCGGGTTGGCGGGTCGAGTTCGCCTACCCGGGCACCCAGCGGCTCGCGGCGACCCCCAAGGCCGTGACGCAACACGGTCGCCGGGTGGTCGTGAACGGTCAGGGCCGCTCGCGCGCGGTGGTGCTCCAGGGTGGTTATCGCACGCACAATCCGCTGCCCCTGTCGTTCGCGCTGAACGGCCGCCCGTGCCGTGCCGAAGTGCTGGGCAGCACCACCGGGGGCACCCGCGACGGCTCGCTCGACGCCGCCAGTCACCCCGACCTCGACGCCGAGGACCGCTCCGACTTCGACGCGGGTCCGGTGATCAACAGGTGTGGCACCGGGTGTCCGGCTCGTCGATAGGGTCGGAGGCATGACAAGACTCGCAGTGGTGACCGGCGGTGGCACCGGGATCGGCAGGGCGACGGCCGGCATGCTCGCCGGCGAGGGCTTCGACGTGATCATCGTCGGTCGTCGTGCCGACGTGCTCGCCGACGCGGTGAAGTGGATCGGGCCGCAGGCCAGCGCCGTCACCGCGGACGCCGCCGACCCGGCCCAGGTGCCCGCAGTCGTCGAGGCGGTGGCCGGGCGCCCGCTCGACGTCCTGGTCAACAACGCCGGGGCGTACATCGGCGGCGACGAAACCGGCCTGGACGCGGTGGCGGACCGCTGGCGGGCGAACCTCGACTCGAACGTGCTCTCCGCCGTGCTCATGACCACCGCGCTCCTTCCGCAGCTCCGCCGTCCGGGCGGCAAGATCATCCTGACCAGCTCGATCGCCGCCCAGCGCGGCGGGGGCGGGCCCTACTCCGCGGCCAAGGCGGCCCTGCACGGCTATGGGCTCGACCTCGCCACCTCGCTCGGCGCCGAAGGGATCACGGCCAACGTCATCTCTCCCGGTTACGTCACCGACAGCGAGTTCTTCGACGGGCGGATGACGCCGGAAGGCCACCAGAAGCGGGTCGACGCCAGCGTTCTCAAGCGGGCCGGCACGCCGGACGACATCGCCGAGGCGGTCCGCTGGCTGGTCGGCCCGGGTGGCGGGTTCGTCACCGGGCAGATCATCAACGTCAACGGCGGGTCGGTCCTCGGCCGCTGACCCAACCGGCTCAATCGGTGCCTCCGGCGGCTCCGGCTCGACTGCTCCGGCTCGACCGGCTCATCTGGTGCCTCCGGCTCGGCTGCTTCGGCTCAACCGGCTCAACCGGCTCAACCGGCTCACTCGGCTTACTCGGCGCCTCCGGTGAATCGGTCCTCGCCCGGCCGGTTGGTGCGGAAACGCAGCCCCGACCAGCGCTCGTCGATGGCTACCTGTCCGCACGGGCGCATGTCGAAGTCGGCGACGATCGGCCACAACGAGTCCCGGTTGATGTCGGCCTTGTTGCCCTTCGGGTAGGCGATCCAGAAGGCGGCCGGCTTGTCCAGGTCGGCGCGATGCTCTTCGAGCTGGTCCCGCACGGCGGCGGCGTCGTCGACGAACAGCACCGCGGTGCTCGCGGTGGCCAGGGCGCCGCTCTCCCGTACGCCTTCGGGCATCGGGGTCAGCAGCGGGAGCCGGGCCGGCTCGTTCAGCCACACGGTGGAGTTCGGCTTGATCAGCAGCTTCTCGGCGATCGTCTTGGTCATGCCCCTGAGGTTTCCATTCGTGCGGGGATAGTTCGCCGGGTTCGGTGAAGGCCACCCACACCGGCGCAGCCTCGAGTGCCACCCCGGGATTCGGGTTGCCGCCCGACCGGGGTGGCACCCGCCCGGCTGCCACCCGTCCGGATGGCGACCGCCACCGGACCGGGGAGCCACCGATCCGGGGTGCGGCCGGCGCCTGTCACCGCGGGCGCCGACCGCTGGCACGGCGGGCCGGTCATTGACCGGCCCGCCTGGTGGTGGCCGCGGCCCCGCCTCGGCCGGCTTGACACCGTTGCGCGCCGGAACGATGCGGCCACCGGCCTGAAGCCCCACCCTCCGCCTGCGTTTCGCCTGCATCCCGACCCTCCCGAACGCCGATCCCGCTGGACGGGAGCGAGCATGGCCGATTCGCCACGGGCGGGCTCGGCAGACTGTGGACAACTCCCGACTGTGGATAACTCCGGGCCGGTCCTCGCGGGCTGATAGACATGCCGAGTGACTGATACGACGCGAACGGCAGCCGAACGGGCGGTGGTGCGGGAGCGGGCCGAGGAGGTGCTGCGGCGCCTGGCCGGCGAGCACGCGGTCCTCCGGGAAGACCAGTGGAGGGCGATCGAGGCCCTCACCGTCGACCGGCGGCGGGTGCTCTGCGTGCAGCGCACCGGGTGGGGCAAGTCGGCGGTCTACTTCGTGGCCACGGCGCTGCTCCGGTCCGGGGCCGCCGCCGAGCCGGGCGACCTGCCAGCCGGCCCGACAGTCATCGTGTCACCGCTGCTCGCCCTGATGCGCAACCAGGTCGAGTCGGCCGCCCGCGCCGGGATCACCGCGCGCACCATCAACTCGGCCAACCTCGACGAGTGGTCCCTGATCGAGCAGGAGATCCGGGCCGGCGAGGTGGACGTGCTGCTGATCAGCCCGGAGCGGCTGAACAACCCCGACTTCCGGGACAACGTGCTGCCCGGTCTGGCCGGGAGCACCGGGCTGCTGGTGGTCGACGAGGCGCACTGTGTCTCCGACTGGGGGCACGACTTCCGGCCCGACTACCGGCGGCTGCGGACGTTTCTGGCGGGGCTTCCGGGGCGTACGCCGGTGCTCGCCACCACCGCCACCGCGAACGCCCGGGTGACCGCCGACGTCGCCGACCAGCTCGGTGACGCGCTGGTCCTGCGCGGTTCGCTCGAGCGTGACTCGCTCCGGCTGGCCGCGCTGCGCCTGGAGAATCCGGCCCACCGCCTGGCCTGGCTCGCCGACCACCTGGAGCGGCTGCCGGGCTCCGGCATCGTCTACACGCTGACCGTCGCCGCGGCCACCGAGACCGCCGACTTCCTGCGCTCCCGTGGCTTCGAGGTGGCGTCCTACACCGGCCAGGTGGAGGACGCCGAGCGCCGGGCCGCCGAGCAGGACCTGCTGACCAACAAGATCAAGGCGCTGGTGGCGACGTCCGCGCTCGGGATGGGCTTCGACAAGCCCGACCTGGGGTTCGTCGTCCATCTGGGCGCGCCGCCGTCGCCTATCGCGTATTACCAGCAGGTCGGCCGGGCCGGCCGGGCCGTCGAGCACGCCGAGGTGGTGCTGCTGCCCGGCCCGGAGGACGCCGCGATCTGGCGTTACTTCGCCTCGCTGGCCTTCCCGCCGGAGGACCAGGTGCGGGCGATGCTGTCCCGGCTCTCCCCGGACCAGCCGATGTCCACGCAGGCGTTGGAGCCACTCGTTGATCTCCGGCGTACCAGGTTGGAGCTGATGCTCAAGGTCCTCGACGTGGACGGCGCGGTCCGCCGCACCCGCGGCGGCTGGCTCGCCACCGGCGAGCAGTGGACCTACGACGAGGCCCGGCTGCGGCGCGTCGCCGAGGCCCGCGACAACGAGCAGAAGACCATGATCGAGTACGCCGGAACGGCCACCTGCCGCATGGAGTTCCTCCGCCGGTGCCTCGACGATCCCGAGGCCGTTCCGTGCGGGCGATGCGACAACTGTGCCGGGGCGCTGTTCGACGCCGAGGTGTCCGCGAGTTCGCTGGCCGCCGCCGACGCCTTCCTGGGCCGCCCCGGCACCGAGATCGCCCCGAAGAAGATGTGGCCCACCGGCCTGGCCGCGGTCGGCATCTCGTTGAAGGGCCGGATCGCGCCCGCCGAGCAGAGCGAACCCGGCCGAGCCGTCGGCCGGCTGTCCGACCTCGGGTGGGGCAACCGGCTCCGCGGGGCGGTCGCACCGGAGGCTCCCGACGCGCCCATTCCGGCCGACCTGGCCGCCGCGGTGATCGAGGTTCTCAAGGCCTGGGCCAGGGGAGACGACGCGTGGAAACAGCGCCCGGCAGCCGTCGTCGCCGTTTATTCACAGCGTCATCCACAACTTATCCACAGCCTCGCGGAGCACATCGCCACGGTCGGCCGGCTCCCGATGCTCGGCTCCCTGGAATCGGCACACCCCCTCGGCCGGGTGGGTGAACCGGGTGCCTATCGGGGTAACAGCGCCCAGCGGGTCCGTGCGCTGCACGACGCCTTCGAAGTGCCTGCTCATGTGGCCGCTGAGCTGCGAGAACTCTCCGGTCCGGTGCTCCTGGTGGACGACCTGACCGACTCCGGCTGGACCTTGGCGCTGGCCGGCCGGGCTCTTCGGCGGGCGGGCGCGCCGGGCGTTCTGCCACTCACCCTCGCGGTAGCGGGCTGACCCCGACCCGTCCGATCTCCACCCCCACCCCCATCGCACCGCCTGTGGATAACTTTGCCGACGCGGTTATCCACAGGCGGGCGCGACAGCCAGTTCGCCGTCGACAGCAAGGCGCCCACTAAAGGATCACGCAGACCGCCCAGCCGGCCTACCGTTCCCGCTGGCTCACCGTTCCGGCCGGCGCGGCGCGGCTCGCAGTTTCGGCTGGCTCACGGCACTGCACGGCCCTTGTGGCGATCTTGCACGGTTCTCCAGCTTCGCAGCGATCTTGCATGATTCTTCGCCTCTGGGTGTGGTTTGTCGTGCAAGGTCTACTGCGCCGGGGAGACCTTGCAGCTTTCTTCCCGCCGGGACGTGGAAAGGGCTGCAAGATCGCTGCGAAGGTGGAGAACCGTGCAAGATCGGGTGGAGGTGCAGCCCGTGCCGCGCGCGGTTTGTCGGGTGGTGGGGGAGTTCAGGGCTGGCCGAGGATGGCGTTTCGGGTGGGGCGGCGGTCGATCTCCATGAAGCGGTGGGCGCCGGCCAGATCTTCGAAGCCGGAGCGCCGGTAGACGTCGTGGGCGTCTCTGGTGGCCAGGAGGAAGCGCAGGATTCCGCGGTCGGAGAGGTCGGCGACGATCGTGTCGATCATCCATTGGCCCAGGCCTCGGCCCCGGTGGGTTTCGTCGACGAAGACGTCGCAGATCCAGGCGAACGTGGCGCCGTCGGTTACCGCACGGGCGAAGGCGACCTGTTCGGCGCCGTCGGTGGTGAAGATCGAGTAGGGGAGGGAGCCATCGATCGACCTGGCCACCAGGTCGTAGGAGCGGCCGGCCGCCCAGTAGGACTCCTCGGAGAGCCAGCGGTGCACCCGGGTGAAGTCGACGCGTTTCGGGTCTGCGGTCAGGACGTACCCATCGCGTGCCAGATCTTCCATCAGCTCCTCCTTCGTCACATTTCCGCAAGGGGCCGGTCGCATGGTGTCACAGCCGCCGATCCACCTGGTCGCCGAGGCCGAGGTGTCACAGCAGGTGGGCAGCCGGAATAGCCAGGTGGGCAGCCGGAATAGCCAGGTGGGCAGCTGGAAAGGCCGGATCGGCACGCGGGCGGCGCCGGCGAGGTGTCGAGGGATGGTCAAGCGAACCATCCGGCGTCCAGGTCCAGGTTGTCGTCGACGAGGACCCACTCCTCCTCGATCTCGGCGATCTCCCAGCCGGCCCCGGTCAGCGCGCCGGTCAGGGCGGACAGACGCGCCCGGGCGGCAGGCAGATCGACCTGATGGCACCGCTGGGTCACGAACCTCTCCTGCACACCGTCCGGCCGGACCCGCCGGGCGTTGCGGGACAGGCGGGCGTCGTGCTGGACGGCGATCCCGCGTACGCCCTCGGGGTCTGACCCGGCGGGAATCAGCAGCTTGACGTGATGCTCGAAGTAGAGGCCGGGCCGGGTGGCGGCCTCCGCCGCCGCAGCCTCCACCTTGAGCCGGGTGACCGGAAAGTCCAGCGTGGCCGCGACCCGGCGGGCATCCGCCTCGGCGGAGGCCGGCGTGCCGTCGGACAGCCAGCTCAGCATCGGCTGGCTGGCGTGCTCGCCGCGGTCGAGCAGGATCCGGGTGTACTTGACGCCGTGTGACGCCGCCCACGATCGAAGCTCATCGTCTGACGCATCGGCGGACACCGTCAGATGGATCTCATATCGGCTCACCGGCGCACCGTAACCGCAAGGTACGACATCCCGTAGGCTCAGGGCAGAAGTCAGACCGGCTGAAGGGATCGTATTGTGGCCGTGACCAGCACTTTCACCGTGACGGGCATGACCTGCTCGCACTGCGTTCAGTCGGTCACCCAGGAGCTCTCGGCGCTTCCCGGCGTCACCTCGGTGCAGGTCGATCTCGCCTCCGGCGGGGTGACCGTGGCCAGCGAGGAGGCGCTCTCCGGCGAGGCGGTGCGCGCGGCCGTCGACGAGGCCGGGTATGAGTTGGCGGATGCCTGACGAGCAGGAGGCCGAGCCGGCGTTCGGGCTGTCGACGAAGACGGCGGCCGAGGAGGGTTCGGGGTTCCGCTTCGCCGCGATCGGGGCGCTCCTGATCGTCGTGCTGTTCGCCGGTTACGGCCTGGGCCGGCTCAACAACGGGACCGGAGGGACCGGCACCCCGGCGGCCGCCACCACCCTCACGACCCCGTCGGCGAGTCCGTTCGACGAGAGCCAGCCGCACGTGCACGGCACCGCCGGCCCGATCACCGCGAGCGGCGGTGGCGCCCCGGTCGGCGGCCTCTCGCTCAGCGGCGGCGGCCTCACGCTGACCCCGTTCAGCACCGTCTTCGAGGCCGGTGTGCGGCAGCGGCTGGAGTTCACGATCAACGGGCCGGGCGGCGCGCCGGTCACCACGTTCGCGGTCGTGCACGACAAGCCGCTGCACCTGATCGTCGCTCGCCGTGACCTCACCGGCTTCCAGCATCTACATCCGGTGATGGCGGCCGACGGCACGTGGAGTGTCGACCTGGCCTTCGCCGAGCCGGGGGTGTATCGGATGTTCGCCGACTTCACCGCGCAGGTCGGCGGCGCCCAGGTGGCGAGCACGCTGGGCAGCGACCTGACGGTCCCGGGCAACTACATCCCGATCACCGCGCCCGATCCGGTCCGGGCCGCGACCACTGACGGTTTCCAGGTGGGGTACGAAGGCACGCCCACCACCGAGTCCACCCAGCCCCTGCTGATGACCGTGACCGACGCTGCCGGCCGGCCGGTGACGCTGGAGCCGTATCTGGGCGCCTTCGGTCACCTGGTCGTGCTCCGGCAGGGTGACCTCGGCTACGTCCACGTGCATCCGGAGACGCAACTGGTCGACGGCAGGATCAAGTTCTGGCTGGCCGCCCCGAGCCCGGGCACCTACCGGATGTTCCTCGACTTCCAGGTCGCCGGAAAGGTGTCCACGGCGGCCTGGACAGTCGTGGTGAGTTAGAGCATCCCGGCCAGCGCCGGGGTCACGCCCCACTGGGCGGTCAGCGAGTCGTACTCGGCCCGCTGATCGGGGGTGGGCGCAGCCCCGGTCCGGCGGGCCCGCAGCATCAGGTTGCGCGGCGTGTGCGCCGAGTCGATGAACTCGACCACCTCCACCCGGTACCCGTGCAGCCGCAGCAGGGCGGCCCGCAGCGAGTCGGTCAGCACGTCGGCGAACCGCTCCCGCAGGATGGCGTGCCTGGTCATCTCCCCGTACGGCGCCGGCGCCGAACCCCGCTTGAGCTGCGCCGCGATGTCATGGTGGCAGCACGGGGCGGCCAGCACCCACCGGGCCTGCCACTCGACCGCCCGGGCCAGCGCCTGATCGGTCGCGGTGTCGCAGGCGTGCAGCGCGAGCACCAGGTCCGGCGCGAACGGCAGCTCCGCGTCCTCGATGGTGCCGGCCACGAACGTGACGTCGGCGGAACAGCCTAGTTCGGCGGCGACGGCGCTGTTGCGTACCCGCTGATCCTCGCGGACGTCGACCCCGACGACCTGGACCGGAACGCCCCGCCCGGCCAGATATCGATAGGCGGCGAAGGTCAGGTAGGCGTTGCCGCAGCCCAGGTCGACGACGCGCAGCGGCGTCGGTAGGTCGTCGGGCAGGGTCGCGGCGAGCGCCCGCAGGAAGGCGTCGATCTGGCGGCGTTTCGCCGCCGTGCCGCCGACCACCGAGAACAGCGGGTCGCCCGGATCGAGCAGCCACTGCTTGGCGCGGTCGTGGGCGGCGGGAGCGGCCGGCGTCGCGACGGCGGCCGAGCGGTGCACCTGCGCGTCGCCCTTCTTCGTCACCCGGACCTGCACGGTCGCCGCGTCGGTCTCCACGTGCCAGTTGCCGAAGGGCTCGGCCAGCAGCGCGTCGACCGCCGCGGCCGCCTCGTCGCCGTCGACGTTCCGGGTGTACGGCCGGGCGCCGTCGTCGGTGACGATCTGGAGCCGCCGCCCGTGCTTCAACGTCACCGGCCGTAGCTGCGCCCGGGTCACCGTGGGCGTGTGCCCCCGGCGCCGGCCGGCCGCGACGGCCCGGGTGAGGCCCGGCGCGAGCAGAAGCTCCCGCACCTCGGCGAGGACTGATTCGAGCGGTTCTGGCATGACTTCCATTCTGCTCTGCGGCCGAGATGGCCCTTCGGGGCTATGTCACCTGGCCCTTTGGGGCGATGCCGCCGCGCACTGTCGCGGTTAAGTTGATCAGCGATGTCCACGCTTCTCTCCGACCGACTATGGGAGATCAACCGCGACAGCGCCGGGTCCGGGCAGAGCCCGTTCGTCACCCACCTGGCGTCCGGTCGGCTGCCCCTGGCCGCGTACGCCGAACTGCTCGGCCAGTACTGGTTCATCTACGAATCGCTGGAACTGGCCGCCACCGCGATGGTCGACGACCCGGTGGCCCGCGCGTTCGTCTACCCGGAGCTGTTCCGCCTGCCCGCGCTCGAGTCGGACCTGCGGTTCCTCTTCGGAGCACGCTGGCAGAGCCGGCTCACCGCGCTGCCCGCGACCACCACCTACTGCACCCGGATCCGTAGCGCCGCCTTCGGCCGGGCCACCGAGTACGTGGCCCACCACTGCACCCGCTACCTCGGCGATCTGGCCGGTGGGCAGTGGCTGGGGCAGGCGGTCGTGGAGGCGTACGGATTCCGCCGTGAGGGTTTCCGGTTCTTCGTCTTCGAGGGGATCGACCCGCCGCTGTTCCGGGCCCGTTACCGGGAACGGCTCAACGCGCTGCCGTGGGCCCGCCGCCAGCAGGACGCGTTCCTCCGCGAGGTGGACGCGGCCTACCGGCTGAACATGGACCTGCTGGCCGAGCTCTGGCAGAACTGGTCCTGACGAACCGGCCCGGAAAACCGTCGTGGGACCGGTGTGCCCGGTCCCACGAGGTGGAGCGGATCAGACGTCGGCGGTGGTGCCCACGCCGGCCTCGGAGCCACCGGACAGGTCGGCCCCGGCCGGGCGGGTGGTGCGGCGACGACGACGGCGCGGGGCCGCGGACTCGCCATCACCGGTCTCGGCGGGTGCGGCGGGAGCCGCCGACTCCTCGGCGGGTGCGTCGGAGAAGGCCACCGTCGTGGCCGGGGTGCGGCGGCGACGGGTCCGGGCGCGGGGAGCGGCGTCCTCCGCCGGGGTCTCCGATACGGCCGGCGCCTCCGACACGGCCGGGGCCTCGGTGACGACGCCCTCGACTGGTGCGGCGCCCTCCTCGACCACCCCGCGGCGGCGACGCTGACGCTGACGCGCGGGCCGCTCGGTGGCCTCGCCGGACGAGGTGGTCTCCGCCGACGGCCCGGAGTCGCCGCCACGGGACCGGCCACGGCCGCCCCGATCACGGTCACCACGGCCACCACGGCCACCGCGGCCACGCCGGCCCACGGTGCCGAGGTCCTCCTCGACCTCCGCGGAGAGCCCGGCCCGGCTGCGCGAGGCGGTCGGCAGGGTGCCCGAGATGTCGGTCGGGATCTCCAGGTCCGCGTAGAGCGCGGGCGACGTGTGGTACGTCTCCGGCGGCTCCGGCATGGAGAGGCCGAGTGACTTGTCGATCAGCACCCAGCGCGGCATGTCCTCCCAGTCCACGAAGGTGACCGCGACGCCGGTGGCGCCCGCCCGGCCGGTCCGGCCGATGCGGTGCGTGTACGTCTCCGGGTCCTCCGGGCAGTCGTAGTTGATCACGTGGGTGACACCCGAGACGTCCAGGCCACGGGCCGCCACGTCGGTCGCCACCAGCACGTCGATCTTGCCGCTGCGGAACGCCCGCAGAGCACGCTCACGGGCGCCCTGGCCGAGGTCGCCGTGCACCGCCGCGACCGCGAACCCACGGAAGTCGAGGTCCTCGGCGACCCGGTCGGCGGCCCGCTTGGTCCGCGTGAAGATCATCGTGAGGCCACGGTCCTTGGCCTGCAGGATCCGGGCCACCATCTCCACCTTGTTCAGCGGGTGGGTCCGGTAGACGACCTGCTTGGTCAGCGGGGACGGGCCGCTCTCGGTGGTGTGCCCGGCGTGGATGGTGACCGGGTTGCGCAGGAACCGGCGGGACAGGGCCACGATCGGGTCCGGCATGGTGGCCGAGAACAGCATCGTCTGACGCTGGTCCGGGATCATCGCCAGGATCTTCTCGACGTCCTCCAGGAAGCCCAGGTCGAGCATCCGGTCGGCCTCGTCGAGCACCAGCGCCCGGATCGAGCTCAGCTTGAGCTGCTTCTGCTTGCAGAGGTCGAGCAGGCGGCCGGGGGTGCCGACCAGGATCTCGACGCCCTTCTTGAGGGCTTCGACCTGCGGTTCGTACGCCACGCCGCCGTAGATCGGCAGGACCCGGACACCCCGGGTGCTGCCCGCCGCGGCGAGGTCACGGGCCACCTGGAGACCGAGCTCACGGGTGGGGACGACGATCAGGGCCTGGGGCTGGCCGTCGGCGCCCTCACTGGGCGCGAGGACGCGCTCCAGCATGGGCAGGCCGAAGCCGAGGGTCTTGCCGGTGCCGGTCGGTGCCTGACCGATGAGGTCGGTGCCGCGCAGCGCGATGGGCAGCGCGTACTCCTGGATCGCGAACGCGTGGGTGATGCCGGCCTTGGCCAGGGCCTCGACAGTTTCGGCGCGAACGCCCAGCTCAGCGAAAGTGGGGCTGTCCGGGCGGACCGGTGCGCGGGTGGTGACGGGGACTAGAGCTTGCTCGTTGTCGGTCATGAAGTTTTACGGGTGCCCTCTCGTGGTGCGCCCGTCGGAAGTCTTTGGGCGCGGTCTCGTATAGGCGCGGGCCGCACGCTCGAAAGCGGGCCACACGCGGGCCGTCGACTCGACAGATCGACGGTTACGCAGGCCACTCTACCCGACCTGGTAGCAGACGCACCGAGAGAGAGTTACGGGAGGGAGCCCTGAGACCAGGGCGCCCTCCCGTTGCAAAGAAATCCCGTTACAAAGAAATCCCGTTACGAGAAATTCAGCGGGTGGTGAAGCCGAAGGGGCGGTGCGACGCCTCGGCGATCTCCACGTAGGCCACCTTGGCGACCGGAATGATCACCTTGCGGCCTTTCTCGTCAGTAAGCGTCAGGACGCCGTCCTTGGCCAGAGCATCCGTCACGGCCTGCTCGACCTCCGCCGGGGTCTGAGCGCTCTCCAGCACAAGCTCGCGCGGCGACTGCTGCACGCCGATCTTGACCTCCACGGAGTCCCTCCTAAAAAGATCCGTCTACCCGATCGAAAGGCTATCCGATTTCGGGGGCCATACCGGCCGTTGAACCGCCCTGCAGCGGGAAGCTGGCGATCCCACGCCAGATCAGCGCAGCTACGAGCGCTTCGGCTTCAGCTTTGGGCGTACGCCGTCCGTTGGCGAGCCAGAACTGCGCGGCCTGCCCGGCCGCCCCGGCGAGGCCCGAGGCGAGCAACTCGGCCTGATCCGGACGCAGCCCGGTGTCCGAGATGATGGTGTCCGTCACAGCGGCGATACAGCCCTGTTCGACCCGTTCCACCCGCTGGCGGACCTGGGGGTCGTTGCGCAGGTCGGACTCGAAGACGAGCCGGAACGCCTCGCTCTCGTGGTCCATGAAGTCGAAGTACGCCCGGACGGCGCCCTTCACACGGTCCTTGTTGTCGGGGGATGCCAGCATGGCCCCGCGCACCTTGGCGATTATCGCGTCACAGTGCGTGTCCAGCAGGGCCAGGTAGAGCTCCAGCTTGCCGGGGAAGTGTTGGTAGAGGACAGGCTTCGAGACGCCCGCCCGCTCCGCGATGTCGTCCATCGCGGCGGCGTGATAGCCGTGCGCGACGAAGATCTGCTGCGCGGCGGCCAGCAACTGCTTGCGTCGCGCCGAACGGGGCAGGCGGGTGGGTCGTGCGGTCTGTGGCCCGCCGGACGCAGCGGTCATTTCTTTGAACCTCCAGGGGGGTCGGGTCCCCGCGGTTTGTCGTCTCGGATTGCCCGGATCGGCGCATGTCGCGGTCGTGCGGGCAATTGTCGCGACGCTGCAACTTATCGCCACTGCAACGACACGGTAGCCTCAGCGGGGGCGAGCGAGGAGCGCGCGGTGGATGAATCAGGGCATTCCGGAGACACGGGAGCCTCAGTGGGTGGCAACGGAGCCGACCCGCATGACCGCACAAGGATGAACGGCTGGGCCGACGACGACAGTTCGTGGCCCCACACGGGAGCGGCATTGGAGCAGGGAGTGGACACGCCACCATGGCGTCGCCCGTCTGACGGGCGCACCTTCGGACGGCAGCAGGTCCCGGCGGAACGTCCCTTCGGGGCCGCGCCCGCGTCAGGGATCCCCGCGCCTGCGGCGAGCTCCGAGATTCCCCCGTCCGGGTCCACCGACTCATGGTCCCCCGAGCGGAGCCGTCTCGCCGACATCCTGGGCCATCACCGTCGTCCGCCGACGGCTTCCACGCCGAGCAGCGCTCCGCCTTTTCCGTACGAGGGTGACCTCGACGACTCCTACCAGCCCCGGGCCGCCGTGCCGCAGCCCCGGCCGGACTGGGTGCCCGAGCCGGTCCAGGGGCCGCCTCCGGTCGCGCCGGTCTCCGGTGAGCCCGGCCGCTCGCGGCACGCGCTGGTCACCGACACCCTGGCCCAGGGGCTCCCGCAGCTCGACGGGCCGGCCGACTCGTTCGACCCACCGGGTTTCTCCCGCCGGTCGTACGATCCGGTTGAAACACCGCCCTACGCCCCGCCCGGTGACGCCGACAACGACGGCGACCAGCGCGGGACACTCCCGCAGCGCGTCCCGGCCCAGCCGGACGTCCCGAGAGTTCCGGAGCCGCCCTCCGTGGAACCGTCGGCCGAAGCGCCCGCATTGGCCCGCATCGCGACGCACCTGCGCCGCGGCGACGTCGTACCCGCCCAGGAGCGCCAGGAGGGCTTCGACGTCCAGGACATCCTGGCCGCGGTCCGCGAGGTGCCGGGTGTCCGGGACGCCTCGCTGCGGGCCACTCCCGCCGGCGCGCACAGCCTCCGCCTCGACCTGTCCGACGGCGCCGACGCCGCCGAGGTGAGCCGCCAGGTGGCCCGTCTGCTCCAGGAGCGGATGGGCCTCGACGCGGCGATGCCCGCCGACTCGCCGTTCCGTCCGGCCAGCGCCCCCGTCTCGTCGCCCCGCAGCACGCCGCTGCTGCCCAGCCAGCCGACCCGGCCGGCCCGGGCCGCGGTGCCGGTCGCCCCGGTCTCCAGCCCGGTCGCCCCGGTGTCGAGCCCGGCCCGCCCGGTGTCCTCGATGCCGTCGTCGCCGGTCTCCGCGGCGCCGGTGTCCGGGCTGCCGCACCCGCCACTGGACAAGCGGACACCCGGGGTCAACGCCGGCGCCGCGCTGGTCCCGGCGGACGCTTCCAAGCCGCGGCCGCTCGACCCGGGCGACAACCCGGGCCCCCGCGTGATCATCGAGAACGTGCACGTCAACACGTTCGGCGCGGACGCCACCGTCGAGGTCCGGCTGCGTGCCGGCGGGCGCAGCGCCGCCGGTGTGGCCACCGGCCCGGCAGTCGACGGTTACCTGCTGCGCCTGTGCGCCACGGCCACCGCGGGCGCGGTCGACGAGCTGCTCTCCACCTCGCAGCACGAGGACGGTCCGGCCCGGTGCTTCGTCGAGCACGCGGCGTCGGTCTCGTTCGGGCAGATGCAGGTCGCCGTGGTGGTGCTGTTGCTGTCCTGCGGCGGCGGCTGGGTCGAGCAACTGGCCGGCTCGGCGGTGGTCACGGGTGACGATCGGCACGCCATGGTGCGCGCCACACTGTCCGCTGTGAACCGTCGGCTCGAGGCACTCTTGGCCTGATGAAGGGTGCGATTCTGGCCGACGACAGTGCGCTGTTGCCGGAGGGGGAGGTTCCGCCGCCATGGCCTGCGCGCCGGGTCGCGGTCGGCGGGTCGATGATGCACGTGCGGGACACCCCGGCGCTGAGCGACACGGCGGAGCCCGCGGTCTACGTGCACGGTCTCGGCGGCTCCTCGCAGAATTTCACCGATCTGGCCGGCCTGCTCGCCGACCGGCTCGACGGCCAGGCTGTCGACCTGCCCGGTTTCGGCTACAGCGATCCGAGTCCGCGTTACTCGATCGCGGCGTTCGCGGCCACGCTCGTCGACTATCTGGAGCACGCCGGCCGCGGCCCGGTCCACCTGATCGGCAACTCGCTGGGCGGCTCGATCTCGGTGCGGGTGGCGGCGTTGCGGCCCGATCTGGTGCGTACTCTCACGTTGATCTCCCCGGCGATGCCGTTCCTCGACCCGCGCCGCACCGCGCAGGGCCCGGTCCTGCCGCTGCTCGCGATGCCCGGCGCCGAGCGCCTGATGGCCTGGGCGCTGACCCGGATCACCGCTGAGGAGATGGCCGAGCAGGTGCTGGAGGCGTGTTTCGGTGACACCACCAAGGTGCATCCGCAGCGGCGGGCCGAGGCGATGGAGGAGATCCAGCTCCGCTACACGGTCGCCCATTACCCCAAGGCCTATCTCGGTACGTTGCGCGGGCTGGTCAGCAGCTTCCTGCGGGCCTACCTGCCGGGGGCCGACTCGCAGTGGCGTCTGGCCGCCCGGATCCAGGCGCCGACGCTGGTCATCGGCGGCCTCAACGACAGGCTGATCGACCCGCGGGTGCCGGCCCAGGTGGCCCGCGTGATCCCGGACGGGCGGCTGCTCATCCTCCCCGGTGTTGGTCACGTCGCCCAGATGGAGGTCCCCCGTCTGGTGGCCCGGGCCGTGGTCGGCCTGCTCGACGACGTGCACCGCGACGTCCGGACGACCTCGCCGGAGCGCTAGCCGACGCTCCACCCGGTCGATCGGTTGCGCGATGTCGTGAACCGCACAAGATCCACTCGGGGTGTGAGCGGTGACCGGTTTCGTGCGAGTCTGGACCACGATGACCACTCCCGCCGGCCCCGCCACCGAGTCCCGTCCGCTGTCCCCGAGCGACCGGTGGCGTCAGGTCTGGCTGGTCGTCCTGGCCGCGGCGCTGGTGCTGCTCACCGTGGTCGCGGTCAGTCGGCCGTTCGACTCCCGGTCCGGTCCGCCCGGTCATCCGGCGGCCGCGGCGTCGCCCGCCCAGTCGCCGAGTCTCGTGCCGCCGAGTCCCATGCCGTCGCCGCCGTCGCCGGTTCCCACCGACGAGGTGAAGGCCCCGGTCTTCCCGGCCGCCGGCGTGATGAAGCTGGACGGCGACGTGCCGGTGAAGGGTTCCGGCCAGTTCGAGTATGCGAACGAGCGCGGCCCGGTCGTCGGCTCCGGGGGCCGGCTCCGCCGGTTCAAGGTCGCCGTGGAGAAGGGCAGCGGGGAGGACGTCGCCGCGTTCGCCGCGCAGGTCCGGGCGATCCTGGAGGACGAGCGGAGCTGGGTCGGCTCCGGCTCGGTCCGGATGCAGATGGTGGCCGGGGCGGACCAGGCGGACTTCACCGTCTACCTGGCCACCCGGGACACGGCCGGCCGGATGTGCGAGGTGGGCGGCACCAACATCCGGATCGGCGGGGTGCCGTTCACGTCGTGCCGGGCGGTCGGCAAGGCGATCATCAACCTGGATCGCTGGCGACTGTCGGCGCAGCCCTACCTGCTGGCCGGGACCGATCTCGCGGCCTACCGGCAGTATGTGATCAACCACGAGGTCGGGCACGAGCTCGGCCACCGGCACGAGGGTTGCCCGAAAGCCGGCGGACCGGCGCCGGTGATGGTCCAGCAGACGCTGACCCTGCGTGGCTGTGTGCCCTGGTCCTGGCCCCGTAACAACAACCGGAACCTGGCCGGGCCACGGCTCTGAGGCGCCCTTCCGGTACGGAAATCCGAAAGTCCTGTGACAGACGGTGAGTCGTGGCAGGCTGACGCTTGCTATGGCAAACGCGACAAATGGCCCCGTTGACCCGGACGCCGGCACCGACCGGCGTGGCCGAGCCGCGCGCTCCCGGGCCGAGGCGGCACCGCCGCCCGCCGACGAGAAGCCGGCCCGGCGGCGCACCGTAGCCGCGTCCACAGCCACCACCCGGTCGCCGCTCACCGCGCCGGCCGAGCCCGCCCGCAAGAGTGTCCGGCGCGGCGCCACCGAGGACACCACCCGGAAGACCGGCGCCGCCGCGGAGACCTCCCGGAAGACCGGCGAGCCTCCGGTCAAGTCCACCTCGTCGAGGACCGCCACGGGACGCGCCCCGGCCCGCAAGACGGCCACCGCGCCGATCGAGCCGATGCCACCGGCGGAGGAGAAGCCGGCCCGCCGCCGGACGGCGACCACGCCGATCGATTCGGTGCCGGCCGACGAGAGGCCGGCCCGCCGCCGGACGGCCACCGCGTCTGTCGAGTCGCTGCCGGTGGACGAGAGGCCGGCCCGGCGCCGGACGACGGCGCCGGTCGAGCCACCGCTTCCGGGGGAGCAGAAGCCGCCACGCCGCAAGACCGCCACCGCACCGGTCGAGCCGCCGCTGCCGGCCGAGGAGGAGAAGCCGGTACGCCGCCGGAGCACCGCGAGGACCAGGCCCGAACTGGAGCCCCCCAAGCCCGCCCTGAGCGACCCGCAGAGCCACGAACCACCGCCCCCGCTGACCCGGGGCATCCTGGAGCTCGCGGCGCAGCGGGTGGCCGCCTCCCGCCCCCGCCCGGCCGAGCCCGAGACGCCGCGTCCGGCCGACGACGACCCGATGGCGGCGCCCGGCGCGTACCTGAACCCGCGCAGCACGGCGCCACGCCGTACCCGGGCCGGCGCCCGCACCACCCCCCGGGAGGCCCCGTCGGTCGACAACGGCTGGCTCGGGGCACCGATGGAGCACCGGGTGGAGCCCGAGCCCGAGCCGCCGGCCGTCGTCCTGCCCGGCACGAGCCCCGACGACCAGTACCCGCGAACCATGAACCGCGGCCTGCCGCCGAGCGTGCGCCTGCCGGCCGAACTGCCGGACAACCTGTGGCCGCCGAAGTCGCTGCTGGAGCGCAACCTCGCGGAGAACATCCACGTCCCGGCGGCGGTGCCCCCACGGGTGGAGGACCCGTGGGAGGCCGAGGAGCCGGAGCCGCCGGAACCGGTGGCCGACGAGCACCTCTACGTGGTGTCGCCGGATGCGAACCGGTCCACCGTCGAGATCCACCGGCACGAGGAGGCGGAGCCCGAGTTCCTGCCGTCGGTGCTGGAGCATCCGGAGACGGAGAACGAGTACGTGCCCGCGCACTCGCGGCCCCCCGGACCGGCACGGCACGCGGTGACCGAGACAGCCGCCGATCGTCGCGTCCGGCGTCGCCGGAGGACGGTGCTGGTCGCGTACCTGCTGCTGGTGATCTTGGTGTTGATCGTCGGTCATGAGCTGCGCGACGATGAGCGGCCCCTCGCTCCGGGACGGGAGGCCGCGCAACGCGCGGACGAGCCGGCGGGCATCGGGCCGGCAGCCGGACCGGAGCCGCAGCAGACCGCGGACGTGCCGGCCCGGACCGATGCGGACGGCGGCGGCAAATCCGCCGGCAAGGGCAAGGCCGGAGAGTTCGGGTACGCCCAGGAGCGCGGCCCGATACTCGGTGACGGTGGCCGGCTGTACCGGTTCCGGGTGGCGGTCGAGGAGAACGTCGCCGACACGTCGCCCACCGAGTTCGCCGACGCGATCGACGAGACCCTCGGTGACGACCGGAGCTGGATCAACGACGGCCGGCTGCGGCTGCGCCGGGTGCCGAGGGCCGGCGAGGCGGACTTCACCATCTACCTGGCCTCGGCGAAGACGTCGGAGAAGATGTGCGCGACAGGGGGCCTGGAGACCGAGGGTTACACCTCGTGCCGGGTCCCCGGGCAGGTCATCATCAACGCCGACAGGTGGGCCGACGCGGTGCCCGAATACGACGGCAAGCTGGACACCTACCGCCGTTACACGATCAACCACGAGGTCGGCCACGAGCTGGGCCACGGGCACGAGGCCTGCCCCGGCGAGGGCGAGAAGGCCCCGGTGATGCAGCAACAGACCTTCGGGCTCAAGGGGTGTACGCCGAACGCGTGGCCCTATCTGGACGGCGAACGTTACGCGGGTAAGCCGATAGCCTGAATTATTCCGCGATCCCGCATGTCGGGCCCGTGGCCAACGTCATGGATCCGCGCCTGCGAATCGAGCAACAATGGGCGGCGATCCTTACCACCGAACCCGGGGAGTGAATGTGGCTCTGCCCCCGCTCGTCGAGCCGGCCGCTGAGCTGAGCGTCGACGAGATCCGCCGCTATTCGCGTCACCTGATCATCCCCGACGTCGGGATGGACGGGCAGAAGCGGCTGAAGAACGCCAAGGTCCTCGCGGTCGGCGCGGGCGGTCTCGGCTCGCCGACGTTGCTCTACCTGGCCGCGGCCGGTGTGGGCACGCTCGGCATCATCGACTTCGACACGGTCGACGAGTCCAACCTCCAGCGCCAGATCATCCACGGCGTCTCCGATGTCGGCACGCCCAAGGCGGAGTCTGCGGCCCGGAGCATCGCCGAAGTGAACCCGCTGGTCAACGTGGTCATTCACAACACCGCGCTGGACCGCGACAACGTCAAGGAGATCTTCAGCCAGTACGACCTGATCGTCGACGGCACCGACAACTTCGCCACCCGCTACATGGTGAACGACGCCGCGGTGCTGCTCGGCAAGCCGTACGTCTGGGGCTCGATCTACCGTTTCGACGGCCAGGCGTCGGTCTTCTGGGAGGAACACGGTCCCTGCTACCGCTGCCTCTACCCGGAGCCCCCGCCGCCCGGCATGGTTCCGAGCTGCGCCGAGGGCGGCGTGCTCGGCGTGCTCTGCGCGTCGATCGGCTCGATCCAGGTCAACGAGGCGATCAAGCTGATCACCGGCATCGGTGAGCCGCTGGTCGGGCGCCTGATGGTCTACGACGCCCTGGAGATGGAGTACCGCAAGATCAAGGTTCGTAAGGACCCGAACTGCGCGCTCTGCGGGGACAACCCGACCGTCACCGACCTGCTCGAGGACTACGAGGACTTCTGCGGTGCGGTCTCCGAGGAGGCGCAGGAGGCGATCACCGGCTCCACGATCTCGGTCCGCGAGCTCAAGGACTGGCAGGACAGCGGCAAGGACATCTTCCTGGTCGACGTCCGTGAGCCGGCCGAGTGGGAGATCAACCGGATCCCCGGCGCGACACTGATCCCCAAGGGCGAGATCCTCTCCGGCGAGGCGCTCGCGAAATTCCCGCAGGACAAGCAGATCGTCCTGCACTGCAAGTCGGGCGTGCGCTCGGCCGAGGCCCTCGCCGCGCTCAAGTCGGCCGGGTTCAAGGACGCCGTGCACGTCCAGGGCGGCATCGTGGCGTGGGTCAACCTGATCGACCCGTCGCTGCCGTCGTACTGACGGATCTCCGTCCGGGGAGTCACCATCGAGTGACTCCCCGGATGGAACAGACCTGCGATTCACAGATCCGACGCGTACCGTCGTCACTGTGATCGATATAGACGCCGCGATCGGCTACGTGGTCGCCCATGGTGATCCGGTGGAGCGGGCGCGGTTGTCCCATCTCAGGACCGGGCAGCCGGCGCCGGCGGAGGCCGTCGAACGGATCGCCGAGGGCCAGATGGTGGCCGGTGGCTGGTCCGCCTCGGCCGAGGGTGACATCCCCTCGATCGACGCCACCTGTTACCGCCTCGCCGAGCTCGACGGCATCGGCGCGCTGAACAGTCCGGTCGGGGTCCAGGCGTTGCAGTGGCTGGCCGCCGCGCAGCGTGGTGACGGCACCTGGCAGGAGCACGAGTCGCTGGCCGATGAGGCGCCGGCCTGGGCGCTGCCCGGCGACCCGGAGGCGACCCTCTACCAGACGTCGGTGGCCGGTTTCTGGCTGACCGCGGCGTCCGTCGAGATCGATCCCTACCAGACCAGGTCGCCGTGGAGCGAGGTGCTGCGGTCCGCCGCGGGCTGGGTGGTCACCCAGGTCCGGCCGGACGGCACGTGGCCGTCGTTCCTGGCCGCCGGCTGGCACGCCGCCGTTCTCCTGCACCAGCAGCAGTTCTACTACGAGTCCGCGCGGATGCAGCAGGTCCTCGGCGACCGGCTGCCGGACATGTCACCGGCCGACGTGGCGTCGATGGCGACGGCGCTGCGCCGGGTCAACCTCGCCGACGACTGGCTGTTGCAGAGCGCCCGCAAGCGGCTGGCGCAGACCCAGCGGGTCGACGGCGGCTGGGACAGCAATGAAGGCCCGCTCTTCGACGTCAACACCACCCTGACCGCCTTGCGGGCCTTCCGCACCTAGAAACCCGGCCCACATGGTTGTCCGGCAGCCCCAAGACGGCGGCTGGGTTCTCACCGCTGACGTCGATAAGGCACCCGTCCACCTGCGGAAACGTGGTGGCGACTGCCGTCGGAGGCTTTTGGATCCCGATTCGGGTCCGCTCTGCGCCAGCCGCCCGGAGCCGATCGTCACCCCAGGGCCGATCTTGCACGATCCTCCACGCACCCCGAGTCGATCTTGCACGATTCTTCGCGACGCCCGAGTCGATCTTGCACGAATCTTCACCCTGGGGCCGATCTTGCAGGTATCTCCATGCTCTGGCGGGTAAACACGTGCAAGGTTCACGCCAGGGTGTGGACCTTGCACGATGCTGCATGCCAGGACATGAAGGATCGTGCAAGATCGCCGCGAGCAGGCACATTCGTGCAAGATCCAGAAGTCCGCGCAGGGAACAACTGGTGCCTCATGACACCACTCGCACCCAAACGCCACTAAATCCGGCGCGCCCTCGAAGTCGCCGTTCAACGCCAGCCAGCCCCACAGATCCCGCAAAGCCGGCGCGCACCGCTGCCTCACCCGTGCCGATGCAGCGGGAGCGGGTTCACCGGGTGTGGCCGTTGCCCGTCACCACGTACTTCGTGGAGGTCAGCTCGGGCAGGCCCATCGGCCCGCGGGCGTGCAGTTTCTGCGTGCTGATGCCGATCTCCGCGCCGAACCCGAACTCGCCCCCGTCGGTGAACCGGGTCGACGCGTTCACCATCACAGCCGCCGCGTCCACCCCGGCCACGAACCGGCGGGTGGCGCCCACCGACTCGCTGACGATCGCCTCGGTGTGGCCCGTCCCGTACCGCCGGATGTGGTCGAGCGCGTCGTCCAGCCCGTCGACGACCGCGACGGTGATGTCCAGCGACAGGAACTCGGTGCCCCAGTCCTCCTCGGTGGCCGGCACCACGTCGTCGCTGTACCCGGCCACCCGGGCGTCGCCGTGGACTGTCACTCCGGCGTCGGCCAGCGCGGACAGCACCAGCGGCAGGAACGTGTCGGCGATCTCGGCGTGCACCAGCAGCGACTCGGCCGCGTTGCACACCGAGGGGCGATGCGCCTTCGAGTTGATCGTGATGGCCAGCGCCTTCTCCAGGTCGGCGGCCGCGTCGACGTAGACGTGACAGTTGCCCACCCCGGTCTCGATCACCGGCACCGTCGACTGCTCGACCACGGTCCTGATCAGGTCGGCGCCGCCCCGCGGGATCAGCACGTCGACCAGGCCACGGGCCCGCATCAGCTCCTTCACCGAGTCGCGAGTGGTCGCGTCCAGCAGCTGGATCGTGTTCGCCGGCAGGCCCGCGTCGGCGACCGCCTTGCGCAGCACCGAGACGATCGCCGCGTTCGACGAGAAGGCCGAGCCGGAACCGCGTAGCAGCGCCGCGTTACCCGACTTGAGGCAGATGCCGGCGGCGTCGGCAGTCACGTTCGGCCGGCCCTCGTAGATCATCCCGACCACGCCGAACGGCACCCGGATCTGCCGCAGCTCCAGGCCGTTGGCCAGGGTCGACCCGCGCACCACGTCACCGATCGGGTCGGGCAGGGCAGCGAGCTGGCGCAGCCCGTCGGCCATCGCGGCGACCCGCTCCGGAGTCAGCAGCAGCCTGTCGATCATCGACTCGGACGTGCCGGCCGCCCGCGCGTTCGCAACGTCGACACCGTTGGCGTGCACGATGTCGTCGGTCCGCTCGACCAGGCGGTCGGCCATCAGCAGCAGCGCCGCGTCCTTCTCGGCACGGGTGGCCGCGGCCAGGTCGAACGACGCGATGCGGGCGGCCGCGGCCTGCTCCAGCACACTCATCAGGAAGCCTCCCTACAGCAGCACCAGGTCGTCGCGGTGGACGACCTCTCGTTCATATCCCGGCCCCAGTGCCGCGGCCAACTCGGGAGTGGATCGCCCGAGCAGGGCCGGTAGTTCGACCGCGTCATAGTTGACCAGTCCGCGCGCTACCGGCGTACCGGATAGGGCGTCGATCAGATCCACCGGATCGCCGGCGGCGAACGAACCGTCGACAGCGGTGATGCCGGCCGGCAGCAACGATTTGCGCCGGGCCACGACCGCGGCGACCGCGCCCTCGTCGAGATGCAGCCGCCCGCGCGGCGCGGTGGCGTGGGCCAGCCAGAAGAGCCGCGCGGCCGGCCGATGGTCGGCCGCCTCGAAGAGGGTGCCGACCTCGTCGCCGGCCAGCGCCGGCCCGGCCAGGGGCGCCGCGGTGAGCACCACCGGGATGCCGAACCCGGTCGCTATCCGGGCCGCCTCCACCTTCGTCACCATGCCGCCGGTGCCGACCCCGGACTTGCCGGCCGAGCCGATCGCGATCCCTTCGAGATCGCTGTCGTCGCGCACCAGCGGAATCCGCCGGGCCGACGGGTCGGCCGGATTGCCGGTGTAGAGCGCGTCCACATCGGAGAGCAGCACCAGCAGGTCGGCGTCGGCGAGCGCGGCGACCAGCGCGGCGAGCCGGTCGTTGTCACCGAACCGGATCTCCTCGGTGGCGACCGTGTCGTTCTCGTTGACGATCGGCAGCGCACCCAGGTCGAGCAGTTTGCGCAGCGTGCGGTACGCGTTCCGATAGTGTGCCCGGCGCGTCACGTCGTCCACGGTGAGCAGCACCTGCCCGACCGTGAGCCCGTGGCGGGCGAACCCGGCCGTATACCGCGCGATCAGCAGACCCTGGCCGACCGAGGCGGCCGCCTGCTGAGTGGCCAGGTCACGTGGCCGCCGCCGCAGCTGGAGTGGGGCGAGCCCGGCGGCGATCGCGCCGCTGGACACCAGAACCACCTCACGCCCGCCGGTCGCCAGCGAGCCCAGCACGTCGACGAGGGCGTCGACCCGTTGCTCGTCGATGCCGCCCGTCGCGGTGGTCAGCGAGGACGACCCCACCTTGACCACGATCCGGCGCGCACCGGTCACCACTTCCCGCACCTGGCCCATTGTGCTCGGCCGGGCGGCGCCGACCGTCGTCCGATCCCATATCGTGGCGGGTTGTGACACCGCAGGAGTACGTCGAAGAGGTCCTGGCGCTGGTGGAGAGCATCCCGGCGGGGCGGGTGATGTCGTACGGCGCGATCGCCGACGCGCTGGCCGACCGGTCCGGCCGCAACTCGCCCCGGCAGGTCGGCCGGATCATGGCGTTGCACGGCGGCGGCGTCCCGTGGCATCGGGTGTGCAGCGGCGGCGGCCGGCTCCCACCGGGTCACGAGGCCCGTGCGAAGGCGTTGTTGCTGGCCGAGGGCGTGCCGATGCGCGGCGACCGGGTACTGATGGCGTCGGCGGGCTGGATGCCTACCGAATGAGCCCCGCGTGCCGGGCCGCACCCCGCAGTTGATATTCGAAGAATCCTCGCCGGTCCTCCTCGACCGACTTGTTGAGCTGCCCGAAGAGTTCCGCGCTGATCGCTCCGCAGATCTGGAAATACGCCGCGATGGCGTCGGCCACCAGGCGGGTCGGCAGGTCTGGCAGGACGGAGGCGGCGATCGGGGCGAGTTCCTCCGCGAAGCGCCCGGTGAGCGGTTCGCGAGAGACCAAGACCCCTGAGGTGTACGCCTCCGTCAGCGTCGCCCCCAGCAGGAGCAGGACCCGGGTGGCCGGAACGATGGTGTCCTGCGGTGCCTGGTAGCCGGGAACCGGGCTCCCGTAGATCAGTGCCCACTCGTGCGGACTGGACAGTGCCCACTCCCGTGCCGCATGCCCGGCCGCCAGCCACTTCTCCGTCGGCGTGCCGGCCCCGGCCGCGGCCTGTTCAGCGGCCTCGCCGACCGCGTTGTAGGCGTCGATGATCAGCGCCGTGAGCAGCTCGTCCCGGCTGGCGAAGTATCGATAGACCGCTGACGAGGCCATGCCCAGATCCCGGGCGACCGCCCGTAGCGACAGGTTCGCCCCGTCGGTGGCCAGGTGACGTTTCGCCACCGCCTTGATCTCTTCAGTCATCTCGGCCCGGACCCGGGCGCGAAGGTTTGCGGCGCTCATGTGGCCAGTGTGCCACAACGAGAGCACTGCTCTTGCATGTTCGGTGGATCGTGTGCGATCGTTGTCCTCAACAGAGAGCACTGCTCTCAAATGCGAGCAAGGAGAACGTCATGCACCTCGTCATCGGCTCCGGCCCGATCGGCTCCACCGTCGCCAACCTGCTCGCCGAGCGGGGCGAGCGGGTCCGCATCGTCACGCGCAGCGGCAGCGGCCCCGAGCATCCCCTGATCGAGCGGGCTACCGCCGACGCATCCGACGCCCGCCGCCTCACCGAGCTGGCCCAGGGCGCCGAGGTCGTCTACAACTGCGCCAACCCGAAATACACCGAGTGGACCGAGAAGTGGTTCCCGATGAACAACGCGATGATCGCCGCGGCCAAGTCGGCCGGCGCGGTCTACGCCATCACCGGCAACCTGTATGGCTACGGCCCCCAGCCCGGCGGCCTGATGACCGGGGACACCCCGCTCGCCGCGACCGGCCGTAAGGGCCGCGTCCGGATCCGGATGTGGCAGGACGCCCTGGACAGCGGCGTGCGCACGATCGAGGCCCGCGCCTCCGACTACCTGGGCGCCGGGTCGGTGGGCGTCTTCTCCAGCGTGCTCCTGCCGGCCATGGCCAAGGGCCGCACCGCCTGGGGCCCGGCCGACGTGGACGCCCCGCACACCTTCTCGTACACCGGCGACATGGCCCGCACCCTGGTCGAGCTGGCCCGCGACGAGCGGGCGTGGGGCAAGGCCTGGCACGTCCCGTCCCCGCCCGCGATCTCCATCCGCCAGCTCGCCGCCCGGTATTGCGCCCTCACCGGCCAGCCGCCGTTGACGGTTCGCAGCATGCCCCGCTTCGTGATGCGCACGGCCGGCCTGGTGATCCCGATGGCCCGCGAGATGGCCGAGATGGATTACCAGTTCTACGCGCCGTTCGTCCTCGACTCGACGCTGACCGAGCGCACCTTCGGCCTCACCGCCACCAGCCTCGACGTGCCCCTGCGCGAGACCGCGGCGGCCGCGGCGGCCACCGCCGCCCGCACGATGTGACCTGGTTACAACAACAACCCCAGGCCACCGCGCCGTGGGTCGCCGGCCGCGCCGGTCCGGCCCACGGCGGTGACTCCGCCGAAGTAGTGGTTGATCTCCGGCCACTCGACGATCTGCCAGCCCTCGCCGGCCAGCTCGGCCAGCTCGGCGTCCGGATACCCGGCCTCCGCGTGCACGGTGTCCTCCACCGCGTGGAAACGGGGCCGGGCGATCGCCTCCGGCACGCTGAGCCCGTCGACCAGCACCCCGAGCAGCGTGTCGACCAGCGCCGTCCGGATCCGGGAGGCCCCGGCCGAACCCGCCGCCACGGCGAGATCGCCCTCCGGGCCGGTCACCACGAGCGGGCACATGTAGGACGACATCCGCTGCCCCGGCACCAGATTCTCGGTGAGCAGCTCGCCCTCGCCGAGCATCGAGTTCAGGTTGATGCCCAGCCCCGGCAGCCACACCCCGGCGCCCAGGCCGAGCGTCGTGGTGATCACGCAGGCGTTGCCTGCCTCGTCCACCACCGAGACGTTCGTGGTGTCGCCGAGCCGTTGCTGGCCCCGGTTCACCAGAGCCGTCGCCACGCCCGGCGCACGGGTCGGCCGGGACAGATCCGCCGGTAGCGCACCGATCGTGTCGACTGTCCGGTTCAGATCATGCCGGGCGTGCACCCGGTAACCGGCGAGCGACGCGTGATCCACGGGCACCGACTCCACCCGGTACGTGGCGAGGTCAGCCGGCCCGATGTTCCCGCCGGCCGCCCGTACCGTGTCGATGAGCAGTTTCCCGTACTGCCCGGTGTAGAAGACCTCCGGTCCGTCGGCGGCCAACGCGTCCATCGCGGTCGCCAGCCCTGGATGAAACAGCAGCTCATCGCCCTGCAAAAGCCGGCCGCCGGGCTGATAGAGGGCAGCGCCCTCGCCATAGGCCAGCGCCGGCGCGCACGACTCCAGCGTCCGTGCGTGCGCGTCCGGCAGCAGCACCCCGGTCCGGGCCAGCCCGGCCGCCGGCGCCACCACCTCCGGCCACGGCAGCCGCCCCCAGCGGCGGTGCACCTCACCGAGCCCGGCCGGCACCCCGGGCACCGCCACGCTGGCCCCGCCGATCGAGTAGATCTGTGGCAGCCCGCCGAAGAACACGTCCACCGCCACCATCGCCGACGCGTCCCGATCCCGGTCCAGGCCCGGCACCGCGACGAAGAAGTCGAGGCAGGTGACCTCCCGGGTGCGCGCGTCGAAGAAGGTGGCGAACCCGCCGCCACCGAGCCCGGTGTAGACCGTCTCGGCGACACAACAGGCCAGCACGGCGGCCACCGCCGCGTCAGCTGCGGTGCCGCCTGACTCCAGGATTCGCAGCCCGGCGCGGGCGGTCGCCGGATGACTGGCGGCGACGCCGGCCGCAACGCTTTTCATGCGGCCGAGCGTAGGCGGAGCAGGCCGATCTTGGTTACGATGCGCGTCGATGACGACCGCCGGTCCCCCTCCCGTGGTAACCCCGACGAGTGTCCTGCCGCGCGGTGTTTTGGCTGGATATGCGCTTGGGTCGTTGGTCACGGGCGCCTTCGGCACGGTGCCCGGTTTGCTTCTTCTGCCTTATCTGACCGACACCCTGGGTGTAACCGCCGGTGTGGCCGGATTACTGGTTCTCCTACCGAAGGCGTGGGATGTCATCGTCAACCCGGTCGCCGGCCGGATCTCCGATCGCCGGGGCTCGCGCCGGCCGTTCCTGTTGGGTGCCGGGCTGCTCCTCGGACTCCTCTTCGCCGCGATCTTCATCGCCCCCTTCCCGAGCGGCGCCGCCTCCGGCGCGTACGTCGCGGTGGCCTTCCTGGCCGCCGCCACCGCGTTCGCCTTCTTCCAGGTCCCCTACGTCGCGATGCCGGCCGAACTCACCGACGGCTACGCCGAGCGCACCCGCCTGATGACCTGGCGGGTCGCGGTCCTGGCCCTCGCCATCCTGGTCTCCGGCGCTCTCGCGCCGCTCGTCGTCGAACTCACCGGCGGCGGCCGCGAAGGACACCGGTGGTCCGGCGCCTTCGTCGGCGCGCTCATCGTCGTGGGCACGCTCGCCACCTTCTTCGGTACGCGTAAAGCCCAGTCCCACCAAGCCGGCGAATCCGAGCCGAGCCTCCGAGCCCAACTCCGCGTGGCCAACGGCAACGCCCCCTTCCGTGCCCTGCTGATCTGCTGGATCGTCCAGGCCGCCGGCATCGGCACCATGCTGGCCGGAGTCAAGTACTTCGCCGACCACGTCCTCGTCCAGGAGTCCGGCGCGACCTTCCTGTTCGCCGCGTTCGTCGGCCCGGCCCTGCTGGTGATGCCGCTGTGGACCGCGGCCGGCCGCCGGCACGGCAAACTCCGCTCCCTGGTCGCCGCCTCCCTGCTCTTCGCCCTGGCCGCGCTCACGCTGGTGGCCGCGCCGGCCCTGCCCGCGGTCGCCGTCTACCTGATCGTCGCCGTGGTCGGCGCCGGATACGCCGGCCAGCAGGTCTTCGCCATGGCGATGCTGCCGGACTGCATCGCCCACGACACCGCGCGCACCGGCCGCCGTCAGGCCGGCGTCTTCACCGGCCTGTGGACCGCGGGGGAGACGCTGGGTCTGGCGCTCGGGCCCGGCATCTACGCATTGATCCTCCAGATCTTCGGGTACGTCTCCTCGGCCACCGGCGAATCGGCAGTTCAGAGCGACAGCGCCCGGCTCGGGGTGCTGCTCGGTTTCACGGTGCTCCCGGCCGTGCTGGTCGGCGCGGCCGTGGTGCTGCTGCGACGCTACGACGATCGGACCGAAGCCGGCGGCGGCCCTGTGGACAAGCCGGCGCTGTGGACAACCGACGGTTCGGCGCCCGAGAAGGGATAGCGTCTCCGGCATGACTGATGCGCTGCCGGAGAAGGGCGTCCCGGGCGAGCAGATCCTCGCCGAGCTGCGGGAGTTGCGAGCCGGTGACCTGCCGACCCACGGTGGGCGCCTGTTCGCGTATGTCTACGACCCCGCCCTCGACGGCCTGGACGATCTGGCCCGCGCTGCCCACGCCACGTCCGCGCACGTCAACGGCCTCGACCCGACCGCCTTCCCGTCCCTGCTGGCGATGGAGAACGCGCTGGTCGGCGCGGCCGCGAGGCTTCTCGGCGGTGGCCCGGCGACGGTCGGCAGCGTCACCAGCGGCGGCACCGAGTCCCTGATCCTGGCGGTGAAGGCGGCCCGGGATGCCCACCCCGACATCCGATCGCCCCGCCTGACCGTCCCGGCCAGCGCACACGCGGCGTTCGCCAAGGCCGCCCACTATCTGCGGGTCGAGCTCGATGTCGTGCCGGTGCGCGACCTGCGGGCCGACCCGCCGGCGATGGCCGCGGCGATCACCCCGGAGACGGTTCTCATCGCGGCGTCCGCCCCGAGCTACGCCCACGGCGTCGTCGACCCGATCCCGGAGATCGCCGCGATCGCCGCCGAGCGCGGGGTGCGGTTCCACGTGGACGCCTGCTTCGGCGGCTGGATCCTGCCCTATCTGCGCCGCCTCGGCACCGACCTGCCCGACTTTGACCTGTCCGTGCCCGGCGTCACCAGTCTCTCCGTCGACCTGCACAAATACGCCTACGCACCGAAGGGCGTCTCGGTCCTCCTGCACGCGACTGAGGAGCTGCGCCGCCCGCAGTATTTCGCGCACGCCGACTGGCCCGGCTACACCATGGTCAACCCGGTGATCTCGTCCACCCGCTCGGGCGGCCCGATCGCCGCCGCCTACGCCACGCTGCGCGCCATCGGCGACACCGGCTATCTGGACCTGGCCCGGAAAACCCGCGAGTCGGTCCAGATCCTGGCCGCCGCGGTTCAAGACACCACGGGGGTACGCCTGTACGCCCCCACCGAGACCAGCGTCGTCTGCCTGGCCTCCGACGGTGTCGACCTCTTCGTGCTGGCCGACGAACTGGCCGCCCGGGGCTGGCACACACAGCCCCAGATGTCCCACGCCGACCACCCGCCCACCATCCACTTGACGGTGACCGCGGCCGTACACGCCACCGCGAAGGGTTTCGCCCACGACCTGACCGACGCGGTCGCCGCCGCGAGGGCTCGCGGCCCGATCGAGTTGCCGCCGCTGCCACCCCTGACCCCCGAGATGATCACCCCGGAGCTGATCGCCTCCCTGGCCGAGGGCCTGGGCCTAGGCGCCGGCGACTTCACCCAGATGGCCACGGTCAACACCATCCTGAACGCTGCCCCACCCGCCCTACGAGAGGCGTTGCTGACCGGCTTCCTCAGCTTTCTCCAACGCCCCGGCACCGGAGCGGGTGTTCTGAGGTGGCTCGCACGCCCATGACGCTGAGCCAGCCGTACCCGGATGCGTTAGGTTGACCGGATGGCCGGTCTGCCAGGAGTGCTCGGGGAACCCATCCGGTTCGTGTTGAACTGGGGGCGCCGCTACTCCCTCTGGGTGTTCAATTTCGGGCTTGCGTGCTGTGCCATCGAGTTCATCGCGTCCAGCATGGCCCGGCATGACTTCATGCGGCTCGGGGTCATCCCGTTCGCGCACGGGCCACGGCAGGCCGACCTCATGGTGGTGTCCGGCACGGTCACCGACAAGATGGCGCCGGCGATCAAGCGGCTCTACGACCAGATGCCCGAGCCGAAGTATGTGATCTCGTTCGGGTCCTGTTCGAACTGCGGCGGGCCCTACTGGGATTCGTATTCGGTCACCAAGGGCGTCGACCAGATCATCCCGGTGGACGTCTACGTGCCGGGCTGCCCGCCCCGGCCGGAGGCGCTCCTGCACGGCATCCTGCGTCTTCAGGAGAAGATCGCCGCCGAGCAGGCCGGTCCGGGTGGCGTGCACCGCCCCGACCCGCTGGCCCTGACCGCCCCACTGGTGAAGCCGCCGGCGAAATAGGGTCGGCGCCGAAGCTGCGTCACCCCGGTAAGCGCCCGCGACCCGGCTGGATGATGCGACAGCGTTGGTGAAAGCACACGATCGCCGATCGTGTGCTCCTGCTTCGCCCCGACGTGCATGAACGCACACGTTGCGTTGACCGTGTGCGCTGGCCCATGTCGGGGCAACGATGAAATCTCACAATGCCGGATTGTGTGCGCTGATCGCCGCTCGATGCCGGACCAGGGAAGCCCTGGCGGAAGGCAGCCCGAGCCCGAAACAGGCTGAGTCAGCCGAGGATCTCCCGGGCGCCCTGCCGGAGCAGGGAGGCGGCGACCGATGTGCCCAGCACCACCGGGTCGGCGGCCCACTCGTGGGCGTCCAGCACCGTCTTGCCGTCCAGGCTGATCACCCGGGCCCGCAGGCTCAGCCGCCCATCCGGCTCGGTACGCGCGTAACCGCCGATCGGCGAGCTGCAACTGCCCTGCAGGATGTGCAGCATGGTGCGCTCGGCCTCGGTCTCGCGCCCGGTCCGGTGGTCGGCGAGGACCCCCGCGATCTCGAGTGCCGCCGCGTCGTCCTGCCGGCACTGGAGCACCAGCGTCCCGCTTCCGACCGCCGGCACGAACGTGTCCACGTCGATCGTGTGCCCGATTCGCGAAGGCATCCCGATCCGGTGCAGACCGGCGACGGCGAGGAGCAGCACGTCGTACTCCCCGGCGTCGAGCCTGGCGAGCCGCGAGTTGGCGTTGCCGCGGATCGGCACCGCGGTGAGGTGCGGCCAGTGCAGGGCGAGCTGGGCGATCCGGCGGACCGCCGACGTGCCGACCCGAGTGCCGGAGGGCAGCTCGCCGATCCGGCGCCCGGCTGAGTGGAGGCGCCCACCTGAGTCGGCGGGCCTGGCCAGATCGGCGGGCCCGGCCAGATCGGCCGGCCCGGCTGGGTCGACGCGGCCGGCCGGCTCGACGAGACAGTCCCGTACGTCGTCGCGGGTCAGATAGGCGGCGAAGACGGTGCCCGCCGGCGCGGGCCGGTCGCCCGGAACGTCCTTGACGCAGTGCACGGCGAGGTCGGCCCGTCCGTCGAGGAGCGCCTGGTCGACCTCTTTGGTGAACGCGCCCTTGCCACCCAGCTCGGACAGCGCCCCCTGCCACCGGTCGCCGCTGGTGCTGAGCGGGACGACCTCGACCGTCACGTCGGGCCGGCGGTCGGCGAGCATCCGCCGGACACGCTCGACCTGGGCGAGGGCCATGGGGGAGGAACGGGTGCCGATACGCAGCAAGCGTGAAGCGGACATAGCGGAAAGGGTAACCGCAGGCCCCCGTGGGCTGAGTAACGTGGCCGACATGAGGGCCGACTTCATCATCGACGTACTGACCCGCGAGTTCGGCGAGCTGATGGCGCTCGACCCGGCCGCATTCCGCCGCAAGTTCCGGAAGATGGCGGCGTCGCCGTTCGCCTTCTACCGGGGCAGCGCTTCACTCTTCTACGCCGACCTGACCGGCGACTTCCGCGACGACAGTTTCCTCGACGAGCGCACCAGCCGGGTGTGGATCCACGGTGACCTGCACGCGGAGAACTTCGGGACGTACATGAACTCGTCCGGACGCCTGGTCTTCAACGTCAACGACTTCGACGAGGCGTACGTCGGACCGTACAGCTGGGATCTGAAGAGATTTTCGGCGAGTGTCGCGCTGATCGGATATTCGAAGGCGCTCTCCGACGACAACATCACGGCGCTGGTGACCGAGTTCGCCCAGTCTTATCTGACCGAGTTGCGAGCAATCGCGCATGGCGGTGACGACGCGATCGGTTCGATCACTCTGGAGAACGCCACCGGCGTGCTGCGCCGGGTGCTTCAGGAGGCCCGGCTGAACACCCGCGTCGACCTGCTGAACCAGCAGACCACGATCGACGAGTTCGACCGCCGGTTCTCGATCGGCGACGGCGTCTACGACGTGGACGCGACCATGCACGCGGCGGTCCGGGAGGCGTTCGACCGCTACCTGGCCACGCTGCCGCAGGCGTCCCGGCCGGTGTCGTTGCACATCAAGGACATCAAGCTGCGTAAGGGCGTCGGCATCGGGTCGGCCGGCCTGCCCTCCTACAACCTGCTGCTGGAGGGACACACCGAGGCGCTGGAGAACGATGTCGTCATCTACATGAAGCAGGCCCAGGTCCCGGCGGTGGCCCGCTGGATCGACGACGACCGGGTCAAGGGCTACTTCAAACACCAGGGCCACCGTACGGCCGAGTCGCAGCGTGCCTTGCAGGCGCACGCCGACCCGTGGCTGGGCTTCACCGAGCTCAACGGGGTGGGGCAGTTGGTGGCGGAGGTGTCCCCGTACGCCGCAGATCTCGATTGGTCTGATGTGAACGAACCGGAGGAGCTCTCCGGGGTGATCGCCGACCTGGGCCGGGCGGTGGCCCGGATGCATTCGGTGGCCGACGACGAGTCCAGCCACGACCTGGTGGATTTCTCCACCGAGGAGGCGATCGTCGCGGTCGTCGACAAGGACGAGCCCGGTTTCGTCCAGCACCTGGTCGAGTTCGCGCACAAGTACGGTGACCAGGCCCGTGAGGACCATCAGGACTTCGTCGACGTGTTCCGCAACGGCCGCCTCCCCGGCCTGTGAGGGGCTATTCGCGGGTGACCAGTGACCAGGCGACGGTCCCGATCGTGCCCGTCGTGTTCTCGTAGTTCTCCCAGAAAGTCACGCCCGACCCGAGGGCACCCACTGGCCACGAGAACCGCTGCGGCGCGGCAGTGCACGGGACGGTCTGGGTCGTCACGTGCGTTCCGGTGCGCTTCCCGGCTTGGACGTCCTTGAAGTCCGGCTGGCCGCCGCGCCAGAGCTCCAGCGTGTACGTGCCCTCGCCGCGACACGCCACCACCAGGTCGTACGCCTCGGTGCCGGCGAGTTGGGTCCAGCCGTGTGCGCTGAATCCGTGGCCGGGTTCGTAGCTGGGCGTCCCGCCACCGTGTCGCACCACGCGGCCGTCGTCGAGTTTGCCGCCCGCGCGGCCGACCATGGATTCGAGGTCCAGCCGTTCGTCGTCGGGGGCGAACTCCTCGCCGCTGGTGCCGCGCAGGGAGAACGCGAAACCGGATCGCGCGGTGGTGCCTTTCGCTCCGGTCATCCGGACGGTCAGGCCGACGCCGATGCGGGTCATCAGCTCCGCGCGCACCGGCTTGGGCGACGACGTGCAGACCACCTTGATCGGCATGTCGTGCGTCTTGAACCGATTGTGGTCGAGGGGTGAGCCGCCGGTGATCGTGAGGGTGATCTCGCCGGCGCCGGCGCAGGCCGCGGTGAACTCGACCACCGGCGGATAGATCTTCTTCGCCCACTTGTAGCCGGTGACCACGGGCGAGGTGACCGTCAGCATCGGCCGGCCGTCGGTGATCGCGTCCAGCGCGGTGCGTTCCGTCCCGGTGGGTTGCGGCCCGGTGGGTTCGGGCTGGGTGGGTGCCGGCTCGGTGGACGCGACCGCGGGAGCGAGGGTGGGCCGGGGCGCCGGTTCGCCGTGTCCGGCGACGACGGTGACGCCGCCGGCGATCGCCACGACCGCCGCCGCGGCGGAGACGGCCGCGGTGGTGGCACGGCGTCGGCGCAGGGTGCGCCGGGCCGCCGCGGCGCCCGGTGGCCGGATTGTCGGCACTGTCCCTTCGCGCAGATCGTCGAAGAGGTCCTTCAGCTGGTCTGTGGTCATGACGCACCCCCGTGCGACTCGGTGAGTTTGAGCTGCACGGCGAGAGCGGCCCGGCCGCGGTGCAGGTGGGACCGGACCGTCACCTCGGTGACGCGTTCCCGCAGGGCGATCTCGGCGACCGGCAGATCGGCCAGGTAGTGCAGCACGACGGCCCGGCGCTGGGCCGATGGCAGGGTGCCGAGCGCGGCGATCAGGGTCACCCGTTCCGGACCCGGCCCTTCGGTCTGCGGCTCGTCCGGTCGCTGTCTGCGCAGGAAGTTCATCGCGGTACGGGCCCGCCGCCACCGGCTGACGGCGAGGTTCCAGGCCACCCGGCGGATCCAGGCGACCGGGTCGTCGTACCGCGCGATGGTGTTCCATCGGGCCAGGGCGCGGCAGAACGCCTCCTGGGCGACGTCCTGGGCTTCCTGCCGGTCGCCGAAGTAGGCGTACAACTGCACGGCGAGGTCGGCGAAACTCGCGGCGTACACCTCGTCGAAGCTGGGCGGGTCGGGTTCGGCGGTGATACGTGCCTCCCGTGCGGCTGTGGTGGTCACGAGCACTACACGCGGTCGCCCGGCGAAACGTTGCAGCCGGGCCCCGGATCATAGGATGACCGGCATGACGCCCGAAGAGGTCGGTGAACGCCTGGTCCACCTGCTGGCGACCGACGATCCGGAGAAGGGCACGGTGACGGCCGAGGTCTCCGGCGGCGGCCCGGGCCATGCCCGCGCGGTGGTCGACGTGCCTGTGGCCCGCTGGTGGTTCGCGGCCGAGGCGGCCCGTGACGCAGGTGCTCTGGGCTGTGACTTCTTCGACTGGCTCTCCGCGGTGGACGAGCTGGACGGCGGTTTCTCGGTGGTGGCGCACCTCTGGTCGACCCGCCGCCGGCACGGGGTGCTGCTGCGCACCCGGGTGTCGCGCGAGGACCCGGAGGTGGAGTCGCTGGTGGACCTCTACCCGGGTGCGGCCTGGCACGAGCGGGAGACGTTCGAGATGTTCGGCATCACCTTCGCTCGCCACCCCGACCTGCGCCCGCTGCTGCTGCCGCCGGAGTTCGAGGGCCACCCGCTGCGCAAGGAGTTCGTGCTCGCGGCCCGGGTGGCGAAACCGTGGCCGGGTGCCAAGGAGCCGGGCGAGTCGGAGGGCGGCGCCGCCAAACGTGCCCCGATCCGCCCGCCCGGGGTCCCCGATCCGAACGAGTGGGGCCCGCTCAAAGGCCAGGCCCCCGCACCTCCGGAACGTGAGCGGCGCGCACCGAGGAGGGCGGAGTGATGCCGCTCTGGCTGGACCTGTTGATCCGGGTCGCCGCCGTGCTGGCCGGTTTCCTGGTGCTGCCGCTGGTCGTGGGGCAGGCCGAGCACAAGGTGATGGCGCACATGCAGGGCCGGGTCGGCCCGATGTATGCGGGCGCCTTCCACGGCTGGGCCCAGCTGATCGCCGACGGGGTGAAGTTCGTCCAGAAGGAGGACATCACCCCACACGACGCCGACCGGACGGTGTTCCGGCTGGCCCCGCTGGTGGCCCTGTTCCCGTACCTGGTGGTCGTGATGACCATCCCGATCGGCCCCGGCCTGGTCGCGCAGAGCCTGGACATCGGCCTGTTCCTGGTCCTGGCGGTGCTCGGCATCGGCGTGGTCGCGGTGCTGATGTCGGCGTGGGCGTCGGCCAACAAGTACAGCCTGTTGGGCGGCGTCCGAGGCGCCGCCCAGCTGCTGGGTTACGAGCTTCCGCTGGTCCTGGCCGCGGCGAGCGTCGCGATGGCGGCCGGCACGCTGAGCCTGCCCGGCATCGTCGAGGCGTGGCAACCGTGGTGGCTGATCTGGCAGGCCCCGGCCGCTCTGGTCTTCTTCATCGCCGGCCTGGCCGAGATCCGCCGCCCGCCCTTCGACATGCCGATCGCCGACTCGGAGCTGGTGTTCGGCTACATGACCGAGTACACGGGTCTGCGTTTCGCGTTCTTCCTGCTCGCCGAGTACGTCGGCATCGTCGTGATCGCCGCCCTGACCACGGTCCTGTTCCTGGGCGGCTGGCACGGCCCGATGGAGGATCAGCTCGGCTGGCTTTGGACGTTCCTGAAGATCGGCGCCCTGTCCTTCGTGATCATCTGGCTGCGGGTCACCTACCCCCGCATGCGCGAGGACCAGCTACAGCGCCTCTGCTGGCTGATCCTGGTCCCGGTTGCCCTGGCCCAACTGGTCCTGACCGTCGCCGTGAAGGCCTTGACCTAGATCCGCGTGGCTAGCGGTGCGTCCACTTCCCACGGTTGCCGGACGCGGATTCTCGCCTCGATCGCGCTCATCCGCAGGTATTCCGCTTTGTCTGGATCTAGGCGGTGAGCGTGGACGACGGCGCCGGCGCTCTCGACGCGCCAGAAGTGAGGGATCCCCGCTGCGGCGTAGATCGCCGGTTTGAGAACTCGGTCGAGAAATCGGGAGCGGTCATCGACCACCTCCACCGCGAGGACCACGTCTTCCGGGTCGAAGAAGGTGGTCGTCATCGGTTTGCAATCGGCTCGTACCGCGACGAGGTCCGGGACGAGCGCGGTGTTCTCGGCGAACCTGATCTGCATGCCGTGCACGACATCGAACGCCTCGGGCCGTGTTCGGTCCAGCGCGCCACAGATGTGCATCACCAGCGAGCTGTGCCGTGGCGTCTGTGCCGGGCGCAGGATCAGCGACCCCTCCACAACCTCTCGGCGGTGATTGTCCTCGGGGAACTCGTCAATCTCGGAGACGGTCCACTCACCGCCATCCGGGTACTGGTCAAGGCGCATCTAGTCTTGATACTAGGGAAATGATCCAGATGCAAGACGGTTCAGAGGAATCAACCGGTGGGGCGAGGTCGCGCGGGATCACTCAACGGGGCAGGATGGTCCCTTGTGAGTGAGAACGGTGAGCGCCAGGTGCCCGGCAAGGGCCTGCTCGACGGGCTCGCCGTAACTCTGAAGACCCTGACGCGGCGATCCACCACCCAGCAGTACCCGGACGTGCAGCCTGATCTGCCGCCGCGCTCCCGCGGCGTGATCGCGCTGTCCGAGGAGAACTGCACGGTCTGCATGCTCTGCGCCCGCGAGTGCCCCGACTGGTGCATCTACATCGACTCGCACAAGGAGGAGGTCGTCGTCCCGGGCGCGGCGCGCGCGCGTCAGCGCAACGTGCTGGACCGGTTCGACATCGACTTCTCCCTTTGCATGTACTGCGGGATCTGCATCGAGGTCTGCCCGTTCGACGCGCTGCACTGGACGCCCGAGTTCGAATACGCCGAAACCGACGTCCTCGACCTGTTGCACGACAAGAACCGGCTGGGCGAGTGGATGCGCACGGTCCCTCCGCCGCCGGCCCACGACGTCCTCGGCGAACCTTCCAAGGAGGAGGCCACCGCGGCGCGTAAGGCAGCCGGTCCGGGCGCGGCCACCGCCGCGAAAACTGCAAGACCCGCTGCGGTACGCGCCACACCCCGGACAACCGCACCCCAGGCCGCCCCGCCCGCGCCGGCCCGCCCGGCCGAACCACGACCCTCGGCTGAAGCACCCACGTCAGAGCTCAAGCCGGAGGCACCCGAGTCGGCGGAGGATCAGTGACAGTCGCCGACGTGCTCCTGCTGGCGCTCGGCGCGGTGGCCGTGGGCGCGGGTTTCCTGGTGGTGACCAGCACCCACCTGGTCCGTTCCGGCCTGTACCTGGTGGTCAGCCTGGGCGCGATCGCCGGCCTCTACCTGGTCCTCGGCGCCGAACTGGTCGCCTGGGTGCAGATCCTGGTCTACGTGGGCGCGGTGGTGGTGCTCCTGCTGTTCGCCGTGATGCTGACCCGGGCCCCGATCGGCCCGTCGACCGACCTGGACCGCCCGGCACTGCCGGCCGTCCTGATCGGCGGCGGCGCCGGACTGGGCCTGGCCGCCCTGTTCGCCGACGCCTTCCGCTGGGTGCTCTACCCGGCTGTCGAGCCGGGCACCGCCGAGCGGGTCGGCGAGCAGATCTTCGGCGCCTGGGTGCTGCCGTTCGAGGTGCTCTCGATCCTGCTGCTGTCCGCCCTGGTCGGCGCGATCGTGCTGTCCCGCCCGGACATCGGCGCCCGCACCCCGGCGGTGGTCGAGACGCACGAGCGGGAGGCCTGATGCACGTCGTCATTCCGTACGTCGTCGGCAGCCTGCTGTTCGGCCTGGGCGTCTACGGCGTCCTGCGGCGGCGCAACGCGATCCTGGTCCTGATGGCCGTCGAGCTGATGCTGAACGCGGTCAACCTGATCCTGATCACGGCTGACGTGTCGCTGCGTTCGGCGCTCACCGGTGTGGCGATCGAGTCGTGGGCCCGCCCCGGCTCGGCCGCTCCGGGCACCGGCGGAGTGCTGGCCCTGTTCGTGATCGTGCTGGCCGCCGCCGAGGTGGGCGTGGGCCTGGCGATCATCCTGCAGTTCTACCGGATGCGTAAGGCGGTCGTGGTCGACGACGTGCGGCTGGAAGCGGACGAGGAACGGGTGGCCGGGTGAGCATCGACGTTGCCGGGCCGCTGCTTCCCCTCGTACCGCTGCTGGTCGGTCTGCTCGGTCTGACCCTGCCGCCCGGCGACGGTGACCGGACCCGCCGGCGTCTCGCCGCAGCCCTCGGGACGGCTGGCGCCGCGGTGGCGCTGCTGCTGGCGTTTCGCCTGGTCCTGGACCCGGTGCAGCCGTCCGACGGGTGGGACACGGGCCTGACGCTGGCGACGATCGGTGACCTGGAGATCAGGTTCAGCACGTTCGTCGACGCCGCGGCCGCCTACGTGGCGGTGGCCGTCACGGTGGTCGCCCTGTTCGTGCAGATCTACTCGATCACCTACCTGCACGACGACCCCCGCTACGCGCCGTACGCCGCCCAGGTCAGCCTATTCACCGGCGCGATGCTGCTGGTGGTCACCAGCAGCGACCTGATCCTGATGCTGATCGGCTGGGAGGTGATGGGCGCCTGCTCGTACCTGCTGATCGGTCATGACCGGCGGCTGCCGGAGGCGCCGGCCGCCGCGGTGAAGGCGTTCCTGGTCACCCGGGTCGGCGACATCGGTTTCCTGCTCGGCATCGCCGTCCTGGTCGCCGACGCGAGGAGCACCTACCTGCCCGAGGTGCTCGGCCACGACTACTCGGCCGGGACGCTGACCGCCGCGCTGCTGCTGATCCTGGCCGGGGTGGCCGGCAAGAGCGCCCAGTTCCCGCTGCACACCTGGCTGCCGGACGCGATGGCCGGCCCCACCCCGATCTCCGCGCTGATCCACGCGGCCACCATGGTCGCGGCCGGTGTCTACGTGGTGTTCCGCCTGTACCCGCTCTACACGCAGTCCCCGGCCGCACTCGCGACCCTCGCCGTGATGGCCGCGATCACGATTGTGATCGGCGCCCTGTCGGCGACCGTCCAGGACGACCTGAAACGGGTCCTGGCCTGGTCGACCGTCTCGCAGATCGGTTACATGACCGGTGCCCTGGCCGTCGGCTCACCCGCGGCCGCCCTGTTCCACCTGCTCACCCACGCCGCGTTCAAGGCGTTGCTGTTCCTGGCGGCGGGCGCGGTGATCCACGCGGTCGGCACCAACCTGATGTCCCGGATGGGTGGCCTGCGCCCGCACATGCCGGTCACGTTCTGGTCGTTCGCGATCGGGCTGGGCGCGCTGGCCGGGCTCCCGCCGCTCTCCGGTTTCTGGTCGAAGGAGAACGTGCTGACCGCGGCCGCCCACGCCACCGAGGGCGGGGAGACCATACCGGCCTGGGCCGCCTGGCTGGTCTGGCTGGCCGCGCTGCTGTCGGTCGGCATCACCGCCTGGTATGCGACCCGGCTGTTCCTGCGCGCGTTCTTCGGCCCGTCCCGTGCGTACGGTCCGTCCGGCCCGGCCTGGGAGGTGGGCTTCGACGACGGCCGCTACCAGGTGCCGGACCGCCCGCACGACCCACCGGCCCCGATGCGCTGGCCACTGATCCTGCTCGCGATCCCGGCCGCCCTGCTCGGACTGGCCGCCTTCGCCCCCGGTTTCCGGACCGCCCTCGAACTCGAGGACCCGCACCTGGGTGTCGCCGTCGTCCTGCCGATGCTGCTGCTCGCCACCGGCGCCGGCACCGCCTGGTGGCTGTGGTGGGCGGTTCCGGGCGTCGACCCTGCTGATGCGCTGGGCCGGACGAAGACGTTCCTGGCCGCCGGGTTCCGCCTCGACGACGTCCAGCACCGGCTCGTGGTCCGCCCGGCGCAGACACTCGCCAGGTGGGCCACCACAGGTGACACCCGGATCGTCGACGCGGCCGTCACCAGCACCGGAACCGGCACGACCCGGGCCGGTGACGCGCTCAAGGAGGCACACCGGCTGCCGCTGCCGGCCGCCGCGGTCGCCGTCTGCGCCGCGGCCCTGCTGCTCGGCGCCATCGCCTGGTGGGGAGCCTGATGTACCGCGACTACCTAGAGCCGTCCTGGTCCTGGTCGCAGGTCCTGCTGATCGTGCTGCTCGTGGTGCCCGCCCTGGGCGCGATCACGGTGGCGCTGCTCCCGGCCGCCCGGACCCGGTTCGCCGCCATCGCCTTCGCCGCGGTCACGTTCGTGCTGTCGGTGCTGCCGATCCTGGCCCGCCCGGCCGGCGACGGCTGGTTCGCCTACACACCCGTGGACCACGTGCCGCTGCTGCCCTGGATCGACCTGGATCTGCCGTGGGTGCCGGCCCTCGGACTGGAGTTCCACCTCGGTGTCGACGGGGTGTCCTACCCGCTGGTCGTGCTGACCGGGCTGCTCACGCTGCTCTGCTGCGCGTACACCTCGAAGAAGGGTCTGGCCGCACTGCTGCTGGTCCTCGAAGTCGGTGTGCTCGGCACCTTCCTGGCCTTCGACCTGATCCTGTTCTTCCTGTTCTTCGAGGTAGTGCTCCTGCCGATGTACGCGGTGATCGCCGGCTGGGGCGGCCCGAACCGCCGGGCCGCGGCCCGCAAGTTCGTCCTCTACACCCTGGCCGGCTCGGTGCTCCTGCTGCTCGGTGTCCTGCTCGTGGTCACCAAGGCGGGCACCGGCGACCTGATCCAGCTCACCGGCTCCCCGCACCTCGACCGGACCACCCAGTGCGCGGCGTTCGCCCTGCTGGCGATCGCGTTCGCGGTGAAGGCCCCGCTCTGGCCACTGCACACCTGGCTGCCCGACGCGCACACCGAGGCCCCGACCGTCGGCTCGGTGATCCTGGCCGGGGTGCTGCTGAAGATGGGCACCTACGGCCTGATCCGGGTCGGCCTGGGTGTCGCACCCGACGGCGCTGCCTGGGCGTCCCCGGTCCTCGGTGTCCTGGCCGTCATCGCGATCATCGCGGGCGCCCTGATCTGCCTGCGCCAGACCGAGCTGAAACGCCTGATCGCCTACTCCAGCGTCGGCCACATGGGTTTCGTGCTGCTCGGCATCGCCACCCTGTCGGTCGCCGGCATCCAGGCCGCCCTGCTCGGCAACGTCGCACACGGCCTGATCACCGGCCTGCTGTTCTTCCTCGCCGGAACGATCAAGGAACGGGCCGGCACCGGCTCCCTCAACCAGCTGAGCGGCCTGCGGGAGACCGCGCCGCGCCTGGCCGGCCTGCTCGGCTTCGCGGCCATCGCCTCGCTGGGACTGCCCGGCCTGGCCGGTTTCTGGGGTGAGGCGTTCGCGGTGATCGCCGCCGTCGACCGGGGCGGCCCGCTCTGGCTGACCCTGGCCACGGTCGCCGCGATCGGCGGCGCCCTGACGGCCGCCTACTTCCTGCGCCTGCTGCGCCGTGTGACACACGGTCCGGCCACCCCTGAGGTACGGTCGGTGGCCCCCGCCATCAGCGGAACCGAATGGCTGGCCTGGTCCCCACTGATCCTGCTGACCCTGGCCGTCGGTGTCGCCCCCGCCTTGGTCCTGTCCGGCACCGAGCTCCCACTGACCACCCTGCTGGGGATCCGCCCATGATCGGCTCTTTCGACGTCGACCTGCCGGGAGTGCGCTGATGAGAAGTCAGGCCGTCGATCACATCGCGCTGCTGCCGCTCTACCTCGCCGCCGGAACCGCGGTGCTGGCCCTGCTCGCCGACCTGTTCACCGGGAAACGTCAGGTGATCATCGGCGTTACCGTCCTCGGCGCGATCGCCACCGCGGCCGGCGCCCTCGCGGTCGGCCCGTGGGATCCGACGTTCTGCGCCACCGGCGGCTGCTCCTGGGTGCCGACCTGGCCGGCCGCCGTGACCGCGGCCCTCTTCGGCGCCCTGACTGCCGGCGTGCTCACCCTGTCAGCGCCCACGCTGCGGATCGGCGCCGCCCCCGCCGGGGAGTACTGCTTCCTGCTCGCCTGCTCGATGACCGGCGGCGTGACCGTCGCCTACGCCGGCGACCTGCTCACCCTGATCGTCGGGTTGGAAACCCTGACCCTTCCGCTGTACGTGCTGGTCGGCCTCCGCCGCTACGCCCCGATCGAGCGCCCCGACCTCCGACCGGCCGAAGCCTCACTGACGTTCTTCCTGGTCAGCGTGGTTTCAACGGCGATCGCCCTGCTCGGTGTCGCCCTCAACTACGCCGCCACCGGAACCGTCCACCTGGCTCTGCTCGGTCCGGCCGGCACCCCGTTCGCCGCCCTGGCCGGGGTCGGCGCCGCCCTCCTGGTGATCGGCCTGGCCTTCAAGGTCGCCGCCGTTCCGCTGCACGCCTGGGCGCCGGCCACCTACGACGGCGCCCCGGTGCCGATTGCCGCCTACCTGTCCACCGCCTCGAAACTGGGCGGCGTCCTGGCCCTCGCCGCGGTGGTAGCCCACCTGGACACCGGCGCGGTGATGTCCGCCCTGGCCGTACTCACGATGACCGTCGGCAACCTGGTGGCGCTGCGCCAGACCCGGATGGTCCGGCTGCTCGCCTGGTCCTCGGTGGCCCAGGCCGGCTACATCCTGGCCGCCTTGGCGATGGGCGCTCCCGGAGTCCCGGCGGCCCTCGCCTACGCCGTCTTCTTCGTGGTCCTGGAGCTGATCGCCTTCGGCGTGGTGGTCGCGTTGCGCCCGCCGACCACCCTGATCCCCACCGCCGAACAGGCCGAAGCCGACGGCGGAACCCTGGAGGACTTCCGCGGCGCCGCCCGCCGCCACCCAGGGCTGGGCGCTGTGTTCGTGCTCGCGATGGCCGGTCTGGCCGGCCTGCCACCGGGCTTGGCCGGCTTGTTCGCAAAGGTTTCGGTGGTCTCGTCCCTGGTGGCCGAGGGCTGGATCTGGCTGGCCGCCGTGGTGGTGGTGAACGCGGTGATCGCCCTGGCCTACTACATCCGAGTGGCGGCTCTCCTCTACACGGTCCCCGAACACCCGGGAATCCACGTCGCCGACCCGGGCCTGATCTACGACGCCACCCACCCCCGGCACCGGGTGGACGCCCCGGTCGCGGCCGCCCTGACCGCAGCCACAGCCTTGGCCGTGTTCCTGGGCTTCGCCCCCCAGCTGCTCCTGAACGCCCTGACCTGACCGGAAGGCAGAGGGGGCTACCGGCTGGAGTCAGCCAGGCGTTTCTCGATCTCGACGCGCAGCTGGGGCGGCAGCGCCTCGGCCACCAGCAGGCGGGACAGGTGCTGCGGGTTGTGCATGTAGACGTCGAAGGCCTCGGCGATCGTCAAACCGTGGTCGGGCCGCGAGACGACCTCGATGCGGGCGTCGGGGGCGATCGCGCCCTCCTGGACGATTCGCAGATAGGCGCCGGTGCGGTTGGACGCGGCGAACCGCTTGATCCAGCGCGGCTCGGCCATCCGGTGCTGGAACGTGGAGCACGGGATCCGGCCGAACGTGGTTTCCAGGATCACCTCGTCGCCGACCTGCCAGCGCTCACCGATCACCGCGTTGTAGAGGTCCAGGCCCGCGGTGGTCAGGTTCTCCCCGAACAGCCCGGGGGCCAGTTCCCGGCCGAGTTCGGCGGACCACCAGGCGTAGTCCTCCACCGAGTACGCATACACCGCCTGATCGTCGCCGCCGTGGTGTTTGGTGTCGCCGATGAAGTCGCCCACCACACCGCTGTGCAGGCCTGTCGTCTTCGGGCCGGGGCGGCGGACCGTCACCGGGTGGCCGACCGGGCGCTTGCCGATGCCCGTGGTCATTCCGGAGTTCTTCGCCGGGTTCGGCTCGGAGCCGCCGACGTTCAACGAGACGAGACGGCCCACACCAGGAGAGAGGGTCATCGCGAGAACTCCACCACCGCTCGGTCTTCGATCGGCCGGTAGCCCAGCCGGGGGTACAGGGCGTTGCTTGTCGGGTTCGCCAAGTCGGTGAAGAGGACCACGTCCGTCGCGCCGGCGTCCAGCGCATTTCGGGTGGCGGCCGTCGTCGCGGCACCGGCGAAACCCTGTCTGCGGTGCTCGGGTGGGGTCCACACGTACTGGATCCGGGCCATGCCGGCCTCCGGCCTGGTGTAGGCGGCCGTCGACACCGGTGTGCCGTCCACCTCCCAGAGGGCGATACCGCCGTAGACCATCCGGTCGTCGACGAGAGCCGCCAGGTTCGGCGGCTCCTCGCCGATGTACTCGTTGAAGCTCCGGAACCAGTCGATCAACAGCGCACGGTCGGCCGGGCCGGCCACTCGGGCCGCGCCCGGCGGGAGCGGGTCGGGCGGGGTGAGCTCTGCCAGCTCGAACAGGCGGCTCTGCCGGCCGGCGTGAGCTGTGCCCCCGTTGCGGGCCGTCCAGGCCGCGGTGAACGCCGGGATGTCACCGACCAGCATGTTCACCGCGGTCGGCCGGTGCGGCGAGAGAGCCGCCGCGGCCTCGGGAACGGCCGCGGGCGGCACTTCGGTCAAGGTGAGCGGGTAGGGCGGCGTCTGCAACAGGGCACCGGACACCTCTTGGGTACGGTCATCGGCCCACCAACCCAGGATCGGATCGCTTTCCCCGTACGCATGCGGGCCCTTGGAAAGCAGGGATGCAGTGACCGTGAGCAGAACGGTGTGCCGGACGGGCGATGAACGCAGGAAGGGGCCGGCGTTCTCGGCGAAAGCCGAGACGTCGGAGGTGATGTGCCAGGTCATCGGGTCCACGCTTTCGCGATGCGGGCCAGGCTGTCGATGCGGGTGGCCGGGTCGTGGACCGCGCCGGCCAGGATCAGCTCGTCGGCGCCGGTGCGGTCGGCGAGATCCTCCAGCGCGGCCACCACCTCGTCGGCGGTTCCGGTGAACTGGGTGCCGGGCAGCGACTCCAGCACCGCGAGGTCCATGTCGGACAGCTGCCGCTGGGCGGCCGTCTCGGGCGAGACCATCGGGCCGAGTCGGCCGGTACGCAGACTGAGCGCCATCACCCGACTCGGACCGGCCAGGTAACGGGCCTCCTCGGCGGTCTCGGCGGCCAGGGCGGATGCGCTGACCATCACCCACGGCAACGGGAACCGTGGTGACGGCTGGTAGCCGTCCCGATACAGCCGCAACGCTCCGTCCACATCGGAGGTCGCCGAGAAGTGGTACGCGAAACAGAACGGCAGCCCCAGCGCGGCCGCGATCTGTGCGCCGTAGGTGGACGAGCCGAGAATCCACACCTCGGGGAACGACTCGGCGGCCGGAGTCGCGGACAGCCGGTCGGTCGGCACCCGCTCGTCACCGAGCAGGCCGAGCAGCGTCTTCAGATGGTCGGGGAACTGCTCGACCGTCAGATAGGGCGAAACACCCCGCAACGCGGCCGCGGTGGCCTGGTCGGTGCCCGGCGCCCGGCCGATGCCCAGGTCGACCCGCCCCGGATAGAGCGCCTCCAGCAGGGCGAACTGCTCGGCCACCACGAACGGCATATGGTTCGGCAGCATCACACCGCCGGAACCGACCCGGATGTCCCGGGTGTGCGCCGCGATGGCGCCGATCAGCACCGGCGGTGACGTCGACGCGACAGCCGGCATGTTGTGGTGCTCGGCCACCCAGAACCGGGAGAAGCCCAGATGGTCGGCGGCCGCGGCGATCTCCAGGGTGCCGCGCAGCGCATCGGCGCTGGTGTGGCCCTCGCTGACGGTGGCCAGGTCGAGCACGGACAGCGGAACGCGTTTCGGTGCGGTCATGCGGGCTCAATCTTTCCGGTTCGGAGAGCGGATCGCCTGCACGCCCACGGTCACCGCGCCGAGCGCCACACCCGGCACCAGCAGCCAGATCGGCCACGGGTAGACGCCGCCGCCGTTCGAGACGGTGACCAGGGCATAGACCACGACATTCACCGCTGCCAGAGCGCCGAAGATCGTCCAGAGAACGATCAGGGCGGTCGGCAGGCGACGGGTCCCGCCGGCACGTGATCCGGGACGAGGGAGGTCCTTCACGAGGACGAGCAACTCGGCGTGGGTGCGTGCGGCGTACGCCAGACCGATGCGCTCGTCATACTCATGCAACGACAGACGGCCCTCGTCGAGCGCGAACTTCAGCCGGTCGGCGATCTGCTGGCGGTCCGCATCCGCCGCGCGTAGGTTTTCGACCTCTTTGGACATCGCCGCCCCCTCGTCACGCTCGTCCCCGTCAGGCTATCGCGGCGACCACTCACACAAAGGTGCCCATTCTCGATCTTGTGGAGGTCGGCGGGACAGGGCGTACCCGAAATCCACCAGATCGCTAATGGGCCGCGCTCGCGAGCCTCTCGCCGGCGTGCCGATCGGCGCGGGCCATTGAACCCTCCGGAATCGCCGCAACCGCCGTGGCCAGCAGCAACACTGCCGCCGCGAACACGAACGACCAGGGCAGACCGCCCGGCTGGTCGACGATCACACCGGCCAGGGCGCCACCGGCCGCGCTGCCGGCCACCGAGACGGTGACCATCCAGGTGTAGGCCTCGTTCAGCATGCCGGCCGGGGCGATCCGGCCGACCAGACTGTTCTCCACGGTCAGGGCGGGCGCGATGGTGGCGCCGCCGAGCACGAGCGCGGCGCCCAGCCAGAGCGGGCTCGGCATGAACGCCAGCACCAGGAAACTCGCCGACACCGCAGCCAGCAGCCAGGCGAACTGCCGGGACAGGGCCATCGCCGGGCGGCGCGTGCCGAACCAGATGCCGCCGATCGTGCTGCCGATCCCCCAGACGCCGAGCAGCACGCCGCCCAGGGCCTCGCCGCCGCCGTGCTGGGACGCATACGCCGGGACGATCACCCCGGCCGCGCCGAACGCGGTGCCGAGCGCGGTGACACACAGCAGCAGCGCCGGGAAGCCACCGGCCCGCAGCGGGCCCAGGCCCTTCGCCGCGGTCTCCGGATCGTGGGCGCCGCGGTGCCGCATCACCGGCAGCCGGGCCACCCACGCGGTGCCGACCAGCGTCACGAGGCCCGCGCAGATCAGTGCGGCGGCCGGCTCGGCGGTGGCCACCAGGAACGCCGCGACAAGCATCGGGCCGAGCACGAACACCAGCTCGAACAGGGAGGTCTCGGCGGCGATCGCGGCCGACCGCAGCTCGAGCCGGCCGGTGCCGGGAGCGGTCATGTCCGTCCACGCACGACGGATCGCGGCTGTCGACGGCGGATAGGTGGCGCCGGCCGCCGCCGACGCCACGAAGATCCACTCCAGGTGGTCCACGCCGCCGTGGCTCGCCAGCAGCAGACCGGCCAGAGCCAGCGGGTGCAGGATCGCGGTCGCCAGCAGGATCGGGCCGGCGCCGATGCGGTCGGCCAGCCGGCCGGCGACCGGGCTCAGCGCCGCGCCCGCCAGCGCGTAGACACCGCCGGCCAGGCCCGCTGCCGCGTATCGCCCGGTGGTCTGTTCCACCAGCAGGAGCAGCGCCAGCGGGGTCATGCCGATGCCCAGGCGGGCCAGGATGCCGATGACCAGCAGAACCTTCGCTCCGGGCAGTTGCCACACGCCAAGGTACTGCCGCAATGCGGTCACGGGGGGCCTCCGGCTGCCGGCGTCGGTAACGAGCGAAATGCTCCTCGAGGCTAACGTCGGCGAACCGGAGGCTCATCTGGTTTATGGGCAGCGTCTCACCGCTGCCGGTGGTGCTTGCTCGTGCAGCGTCTCACCGGTGCCGGGTCAGAGCCGCCTGCTCGTGCAGGCGGCGAACCCGCTCCTCCATCGGCGGATGCGTGCTGAACAGCGCGGCCAGACCGCCACCCGCGAACGGGTTCGCGATCATCAGGTGGGCGGCGCTCGCCAGGCGTCCGTCCGCCGGAAGGGGCGCGCGGGCCGTACCGTAATGGATCTTCTCCAAGGCACTGGCCAGGGCGAGCGGATCGCCGGTCAGCGTGGCGCCGGAGGCGTCCGCCTGGAACTCCCGGTTGCGGGAGATCGCCAGCTGGATGATCGACGCGGCCAGCGGGCCGAGAATCATCATCAGCAGCAGACCCGCCGGGTTCGGGCTGTCCTCGTCGTCGCCACCGAAGGGCAGGAAGAACGCCAGGTTCGCGAGCATCGTGACGATGCCGGCCAGGCCCGCGGCGACGCTGGAGATCAGAATGTCGCGGTTGTAGACGTGCGACAGTTCGTGACCGATCACCGCCCGCATCTCACGCGGCTCCAGCAGGTTCAGGATGCCGGTGGTCACCGCCACCGCGGCGTGCTGCGGATCACGGCCGGTCGCGAACGCGTTCGGCTGCATCGTCGGCGAGACATAGAGCCTCGGCATCGGCTGACCGGCGGTCTGAGCCAGCTCGCGAACGATCGCGTACAGCCCCGGCAGCTCCGCCTCGGTCACCGGCCGGGCGCCCATCGCCCGCAGCGCGATCTTGTCGGAATAGAAGTAGCTGACAGCGTTGGCCACCAGCGAGACGAACACGGCGAGCACCAGCCCGGTGCTGCCGCCGAGCCAGTACCCCACGGCCAGGATGAGGCCGGTGAGCAGACCCAGCAGGGCGGCCGTCTTGAGGCCATTGTGATGGCTGGACAACTTTCACTCCTTCGGCTTGCGGGCTTGTGACCCGCATTCCAAGGAACATCGGTTGCCTACGTGTTCATCCGTGTGCGCGCTGTGACTTCGCTGACGACCATTCCGGGAGTACGGCGTGGCCCGCCCCCACCCACAACCACCAGTCCCGCCCCCACCACGCGACGTTCCCCCAGCTCAAGACCAAACCGCGCCCGCCGGGCTGAATCCGCCACTCACCAGTTCGAGCGTTCGCGACCGGGGGCGGTCACGCCCGAGACCGCGAGCCGTCGCTCAACACCGGAATGCGGGCGTTTTCACCGTGCTGAGCGACGGCCGGGGCCCGCGAAACCCGCCGCCGCCGATTCGGCGCGCGCACCGACTCGGCAACGTCGACCAGCGCACACAATGGCCGATCGTGTGCTTCTCCCTTGCCCCCAGCAGGGACAGGAGCGCACGCACGGCCGATCGTGAGCGTCCAGCCACGCCAGGACGACGACACAAGCACACGCAACGTCAACGTGTGCGTCCGTCACCGCTACGGCGCACGGCCAGGTCGCCGCCCTCGATGACTCTCACTCGATAGAGGCCCGGCGCCCGCGGTACCTGGAGCCGAGCGGCGCGATCGGCCAGGGAATGCCAGTCACATCACGCAAGAGAGAACGCCATGTCACCAACGCCGATCCAGCCGCCGGGACCTTACTACCGACACGTCGTCTGCTGAGGCCGTGGTTTGGGTGCGGGCGTCGGCCGGTCAAGGCTTAGTTGCTGCCGCGCCGCTCCGCAGCTTGCCACCGAATAGGTGGTATCGATGGCGAGTGAACGGCGCTGCCGGCGGCCGTACCCGTCAGCGGCGGACGAGAGTCCGGGTGTCGAGTTCGAACCGGAACGGGAATTCGGAGATCAGGCTCGCGCCGGTCTTCACCACGTTTTCCTCGACGTAATGTTGGCCGTCGAGGCGGTTGAGCCGCAGCGTCAGCGAATCCGGCGCCTCATGCTCGACCAGGAGGTACCACCCGATGCCGGCCGCAGCGTAGAGCTGCATCTTGAGTACACGGTCCATGGCGGCGTTGCTCGGCGAGACGATTTCACCGATCAGAAGGACCCGAGAGGCGTCTGCCGTGACGGCCTCTTCGTCCTGGTCGACCACGACCAGGTCAGGGATGACGATCCGGCCGCTGTGCAGCCGGATGTTGATCGCCTCGTACACGAAGAGCCCCGCCGGCTCGGCACCCTCCTCCAGCGCGTTCGCCAGACGGCGGGAGAGACGCTGATGGCTCATGCTCGGCGCGGGGCTCACCACCAGACTCCCATCGATGAGCTCGATCCGATCCGTCGTCTCACCGAGCGCAAAATACTCGTCCTCAGTCCATGGACCGACGTGGTCAACCACTCCCGCGCTCATCGACGACGTCACCCCCAGCAGCGGCTCACAAGAAGATGCTTCCGCCCACGGTACGGCACCCCAGGCGACACAGCGTCCCTGGAAAGCGGCACGCCGGCGTGAGGAGAACGAGAGCCGAGGCGGTGACCGTGCCACTCGAATGCCGCGGGCCGCACGCGGAACGCGACGGCCTCACCTACTTACGGGCTTCCTCAGACATGCCACGTCCGTTCAGGCCCATTGTTGCTTCACGAGCCTCTAACGGGCCGGGTGAAGGGCGGTATGAACCTGACTCGGTTGGGGGACGAGTGGGGGAGAGGGCCGGATCCTGCCGGACCCCTAGATCACAACGAGAACGGCCCCGGTCAGCGTTTCCGCTGGTACCGGGGCCGTTCTGTCTGCCTGTGGCGGGTAGAGGATTCGAACCTCTGTAGCTTTCGCGACGGATTTACAGTCAACGTCACCCCTGGCCCGTGAGCTGCTGAAATCTTCATCCTGAAGATATTTTGGGGGACATATGGGGGAGGGGAGCGCAGCGTGGCCCCGCGCTTGGGCAAGCTGTAGTGGCCCCTCGAAGTGGCCTACACCATAGCCCGGCTGCTGTCAGCCACATTCACGATGCTGTCTCTTGCCATCGGCCTGTCGGCAACTACACTGTTACTGAAGTCGACCACAGGGGAGGTGGTGTCGATGGCCATGGAGGAGAACGGCTTCCTGGAGTACCTGCAATTGCAGGAGGGGCGGCCTGACCTAGTGACAAAGTCGGAGCTGATCAGCGAAGTCCGCAAGGCTGGGTACTCGCTGAGTGATCGACAGCTGACCTTCTATGTCACAGAGGGCCTCGTGCCTCGCAGTGTCCGTGTTGGCTCACGGGCCGGGGCCTACCCGGCAATCGTCGTGAGGCTCATGACTTGGATCCTCCAGTCACGCGATGAAGGGGTGCCGATTGAGGCACTACGCGAACTGCTCCCCGTGTGGAAGTTCTTGGTTCGTGCGGCCAGCGCTCACACCCTGGACCTGGGCGAACTGGAGTATGTCGCTCGTCAGCATGTCACTTCCACCGAAGGCTCGATCGCCACTCCCCGGCTAGTGGCCAACGTTTTCCACCTTTGTCGCCTTTGTGCTAGTTGTGGCGATGAGATGATGGTTGTCCACAAGGATGGGACTCGTAAGAGGTTGAACGACTCTGGCACCACGATCGGGTTCGCTATTGCGCGGACGGTGCCATCGGAAGGCAGTGAGGAAGGGGCGCAGTCGCAGTGGATTGCATCGACGCGCATCACGCTCGCAGCGCCGCGCAACCATTCGACTGACCCGACGACTGTGATCCTGGGCTTGAAGCCCAACATGCCGCTTCCGCCGGATCCCCGTACCGGTGGAGAAGAGATCCCTGACGAGGCGAGGGAGGAAGTGCACGACTGAGGGGGAGGAGTAGTGGTTGAGACGGGCGTTGGCGCGCCCGCCTCAACCGAGGGTCGCTACGCAACCCGTTGAGCGACGTAAGCGTACGGCCCTTACTCCTGGTAATTCAAGACGCCACAGAGAGTAAGGAACTGAATTGGCTATTCGCATCACAGCCATCCGCCTGTCGGGTGGCGACGACCATGAGCACATTGTGCGGCTTTGGTGGGTAAACCCATCGAGCGCGTCGGAGGAGAAGAACAACTCTCGCGCTGAGATCGTTGCGTGGATCGAGACCACGAACGGTAAGGCGTACGTCGAAGACGCGAGGGGTAACCGCGTCGATGTGGGTGTAGTGAAGCCGAAGTACGGCGAGAAGTACCTCCGCACGCACGCTGACGGTATCTGGACTAATAACCTCTTGTCGCTTCCGCGGAGGTAGCGCCTGGGCTGCCAGATGGAAAGTCATTCCCGGTTGGCGTCCGTTGCCGCTGACCGGGAATGACGTCCAACATCCGATTTCGGCTACGTGCGAGAAGTGGTATCGGCTTGGCTACCCCCGCCGTGCGTTGAGCCCGTTACGGTCGAAGTCGCCGTGGCGCGCCCCCTCTAGGAACGCGGACCACTCGTCCGGCGTGAACAGCAGTGCTGGGCCGTCCGGGTTCTTCGAGTCGCGGACCGCGGTCGCCTGCCCGACGAACGCGACCTCTACGCAGTTGTCACAGTTTGGGCCGCTGAAACTGCTCTTGAACCACTCCGCGTCGTCCAACTCGACGCTCATGCCCTTGACCTCGATCATGATGTCTCCCTCCTGCCCGGCCGCTTCGGCCGGGACGTCTTTGCCTGTGAGGCGTAGGCGGTAGATGGCGTCATCGCCGCTTCCGTCATCGATGGACGCCAGAGTGAGCCGGGCGGCCGGCACTCGCGTTACGAATCCGGGGCCGGCGCCCGTGTCGATCCACACTTCGGCCCACTCGTCGTCCAGCTCGCGCGGGCCGACCACCAGCGGTTCATGCACGCGGAATCACCAGACCCGGCGGAGTTGAGGCGTCCGGCGCGGTGTCGCCGTGGGTTCCGCGACACGTCCTGCACAGCGCGCGGGTGGCATCACGAGGCCGGTTCGACGACGGCACGTACAGATGGGGGCCGTAGTCGACGCGCTCGATGACGACGTACGGTGCGGTATCCGGACCGCCGCCAGTGCAGATGCAGTAGCGGTGACTTGGATTCGCGGTGACGGCCTGGAGGACCGGCAGGCTCGGTGCGGAATGGCCCATGATCTCCGGACAGGACGACGTGTGGAAGATCGCGCCCGGCGGGTACTCACGGAGACTCACGCTGTCCGCTCCGTCCGCTGGGTTCCCGGATCGGTCAGGGAGGCACCGGGTAGCGGCAATGTGTTCTCGCCGCACCGGGGGCACCATCGGCTCTTCACCCTGAACAGGGTCAGTCCGGCCGCGAAGCCCAGACATAGAAACACGATCGCGACGACGCCTACCACTTCGCCCCCCAGGTGAGTAATGATTCCTATTGGCCCAGCATTGACCTGCGGACAGCCACGCCAAAGACAGCGGGTGTCTTCAACCCGCTTCACTTCGGGATCAGGGGTAGCGGATGAGTCAGCTAGGCGCGATCTTGAAAGAGGCGCGAACCTCAGCTGGCCTGTCCCTGGCCGGAATGGCGAAGCGAACCGGCTACAGCCGCTCGCACATCGGCAACATTGAGAACGGCGTACGTCAGGCGACCCCCGACGTAATACGAAAGTACGAGGAAGCGTTAGGGGATTCGTTGAAGCGCCGAAGTCTCTTGCTGGGAAGTCTTGGCATTCTCGCTGCCGGTTCGGAAGACGACACGGCAACGGCAATAGCGCATGAGATCACGAACGGGCGTAGCGGCCTACTGACGGAGTTGCAAACAAGTCACGCCACCGATAAGGCGATTGCCGCGATCGTCTCCCAGGATGCGGCTTCCCTTGCGGCTCTGAAGAAATGGAGCCATCGGGGTAAGGCCGTTCTCCGGGTGAACTCTGCTGGCATCCTCGCGAAGACCCGTTCCCCGTTGGCTGGCACGGAAGCCGTCAGCGTCCTACGCGCTGACGGGGACGTGCGGGAGCTGTACGCCACGGCTGTACTGAGTCGTGTTCTCGCTCTCCCGTGGGAAGACGCTGCCCAGTCGACAACGAGCGGCATGCTGTCCGACGTCCAGGTCGCGCGCATGGCTGAGGAACTGGCGAACCCCTACGACGCTGGCGCCCGTTGGTGCGCCACTCTCGCCCTTTACCGGAGCCGGGACAGCGATCCTGAAGCCGTTTCCGGTGCCCTTCTTTCGGCCCTCCGGGTGGAAACGGCGGCCGAAAACCTTCGTGCGATCGGTTCCGCCTTGGCGGGTATCGACCCCCTGAAAATCTAGGAGTCGTGTTGCATCTGATCACTGTTGAGAAAGATCAGGAAGTTCTGGCGACAATCGGTGCGGCTCTCGCTGAGCTAGGTGTAACCGCCGGGTCGATGACCTTGATCGGAGCTGTGCAGACAGCCACCGTCTCGGTGATGAAGAAGGACGATGCGCTGACTGACTATCTGCGCACCTACGACCAGCCGCTAGAACTGAGCGGCACTGGAGAAATCTGGGACGGCAAACCGCACATCCACGTCACGCTGTATGCGGAGGATTTCGTAACCGGCGGACATCTGCACTCCGCGACGGTCCGAGACTTTTTCGTTCACGCCTACATCGCGCCATTGGCAAGCTGATATGAGGAGGCCCTCCATATGATGATGGAGGGCCTCACGGATTTTCGCATGGCATGGTCGAAATCAGTTCCTCGGAGTAGTCGCGTAGCTCGACTCGGGCCTACAGGTGTTCGGCGCGCTCGATCAGGATCCGTGCGACGGTTCCCATGCTCGTGATCACTGCGTCCGCTCCGGCCTGCCGGAACGGTTCTTCTTTCGCGGGCCGGTTCGCGTAGGCGATGCTTCGTACTCCCGCAGCATGCGCGCCCTCGATGTCGGAGAGCGAGTCACCCACCAGGACACAGCGTGTGGCCGGCACACCGACGGCTTGAACTGCTCTCAGGATCGGTGCGGGGTTCGGCTTCATCTGGCCCGGATCGGCATAGGCTCGGCCGACGACCGGCGAAACGTAGGCGCTGAGCCGGTGTGCTGCGAGGTAGGCCGAGACTGCCCCCGCTGAGTTGTTGCTCACGATCGCGACCGGCAAGCCTGCCTGACGGGCGGCAACGATGACTTCACGGCCGTACGGGGTAGGCATGGCCGAATCTGCCGCGATGCGCTCTGCCTGACAGAGCGCATCCTCAATTGCCCGGGTGGTCCTCGGGTTCCCCGCCTTGTCTGCCCATCGGAGGACTTCGAGCGGATCCTGTTCGGTAGCTACCCCCGGTGGCACGTCCACACCGTGTTGCCGAAGCACCTCGACCAGCTCGGCGGCGATTCCGGGTGCGGGGTGGCCGGCGAAGATTCCGCAGACCGGTCCGTCGAAGTCCAACAGCACGGCGTCGATGTCGGCCATGAGCCGATTGAGGTCGGTACTCATCCGTCGTACCGGTACGCGATCGTGGACCACATGGAGTCGAACCATTGGCGGGACGCTTCCACGAACTGGGTGCCGTGAGACGCGTCGTCATCGGTCACGGCGTAGTGGAACAACGGCACGTCTTTGCCCATCAGGTCATAGATGGCCATGGGCTCACCCTTGATTGACACGGTGCGCTCGACGACCGGATAGAAGCCGTAGAAGACCTCTTCATTGTTGAGAATGTAGAGCTTGAACAGGGGCGAAGCCCTGTGCATCCGAACTTCGACAGTGGCAGAGCGCACCAAGCCGAGATCGCCCAGTTCGGCCACCTGGTCCATGACACCGTCTGCGGCCCGGCGGGTAATTCGCTCGGCCCGTTCCCGGACGGCCGGATCGTCGGATTGGGTCTCGGCGCGTGCCGGTAGGGCCATCGGGGCGGTCATGTCGGAGATCAGCACCCGAACGGCGATGCTCTCCGGCGCAAGCCGACCAACACGCACCTTGTCGAGCGCTTCGGCGAGTGCGTCGCGCAGCGTCTCGCCAGAGAACCCGGCGAAGTCGATGGACACGTGAGTGCGCTCGAACGAGGCTTCGATGTGCGGCCGCAGCTCGACGGCGCGCTGTGTCTGCGCCCGGACGAACGCGCCGCTTCCCTGGCGAGTGACGATCAGACGCTCGGTGCGGAGCACCTCCAGGGCGCGTTTGACGGTCTCCCGGGCCACGCCATAACGGGATGCCAGATCGGGTTGCGACGGGAGCTTGTCCCCAGGCTGTAGCCGCCGGGTGAGGATCGCCGCGCGGAGCTTGTTGGCGATTTGTTGGGACGCCTGCTTGGGGTCGTCGGGATCAAGTTTTCCGAGGTAATCCAGGTCTTCAGCCACCTCACCACCATACATCTGACTAGCCAAGCCGGGAAGGCTAATCATTTTTGGGGTTGACCTGACTAGCCAACCGGGCCTAGCTTGATCTCGGGTCGCATGGCTAGCCAAGCGGTCCAAGCCGGTCGGTAGGACGGGAACGGCGGCACGTGGTTGCCGTACGCCATGACACCGCCGTGCCCGGTCGATCTTTGAGAACTGAATGCAGTGGGCCGCACCTCCCCGTAGCGCAGACGATGCGCCGAAAAGGTCGCCAGCACGGCTAAGGCCCGTGTAACCGCAACCCTCTCTGTGCAGCTCAACGCGGGTGATGGCACCCGTGCTGGCTCTCATCCCTGGAAGGACTTCGCTGTGAACAAGCACTCCCTGAACCTTGACGGCCCGACCCCAGCCGAGCTGAACGCGATCGACGCCGAGTGGCCGCTGATCGCTGCTGAACTGGATGTCCTGGACGCCGAGATCACCATCATCAACGCCGCCGATCACGGCGGTCCCTCCCCGCTGGACTGGCGTCGACTGCGCCGGGCTGAGGCTCGCGTTACCCGCGTTGCCGCCGAGCTGGCCGTGCGGCCGGCGGTCCGGAAGGCGGTCGCCTGATGACCTCGGAAATCACCCGTCTCAAGCGCATCGGCTGGGGCGTACGGGCAGTGTTCGCCCTGGGGATCGCCGCTTCACTCGCGGGCAACGTCCTGCACGCGACGGACAACGCGATCAGTCAGGCCATCTCGGCATGGTCCCCGCTGGCCCTGCTGCTGGCGGTCGAACTGATCTCGCGCATCCCGGCCCGGCGCGGCGCGCTCTCGGCGGTCCGTCTCGGCGCTACCGCGGTTCTCGCCGGGATCGCCGCGTGGGTGTCGTACTGGCACATGGTCGCGGTCGCGACCAAGTACGGCGAGGCCGGTTCATCGGCCTACCTTCTGCCATTCAGCGTGGACGGCCTGATCGTGGTCGCGTCGATCAGCCTCGTTGAGGTCGGCGCACGCATCCGAACCCTGACTGACGCCAGCGTGAACGCTCCGGCGGCCGGCGCTTCGGCCATGACGGATCCTGCCGAGACCGTGACGGTTGTCCACGCCGATCCGGCCCCGGTCGTCGACGAGGCTGCACCGACCACGGTCAGGAAGGCGTCCGCGAAGCGGGTCACGCCGCGCCCTGTGTCGGCCGAGAAAGTCGCCAAGGTGGCCGCCCGGATGCCTGATGCGCCGGTCTCGCAGATTGCCGAAAAGGCCGGTGTGTCCGTCTCGACCGCGCGCCGTCACCTTGCTGCTCTGCGTGTCACTGATGCGTCACCGACCGGCCCGGTTGCTGCGGAAACACCCGCTCTCGTCGCTGCCTGACCCCGTCCACTGAACGGAGCACCGTCATGGAAACCACCGAACGCATCTATCCGCTGCCCGCGACCACCGATGACCCGCGATTCACCTACGGGCTGTTGGCCGACGTGGCGCGTCTGCTGGCGCGGCACGGCTACGACATGCCCACCGACGGGCGTGACCTTCTGGAGTTGCAGGGTGCCCTGTTCGGGTTCCTGTACGCGCTGCCCGGTGACGTGCCCGGTCAGTGACTTCGCCCGGCGGCACGGCCCGAAGCCTGCCAGCGTCCACCGTGCCGCCGGTCCCCATCCCGTAAGCCCGGTTTCGAGCCCACAGGAGAGACCCTGATGGTCCCGCAGAATCCGATCCCTGACGATGACAACTTCGACTGGACTGCCGCTGAGGCGGACGTGACCGACGGCGCTGACGTGGTCGACTTGACCGCCGCCCGGACGCGCCGCACCGGTGCCACCGTCCCCCAGCCCGACGACACCGGCGAGGACGCCGAGACGATCGACGACGCCCCGCCGGTCGCGGGTGGTCCGGTCGATGCGGCCGACGACATTCCGCACGACGTCCTGATCCGTCAGCGGGAGCGCCGGCCGATCCTGGCGGAGTGGGCCCGGTCGTGGCGCGGCTTCAAAGCTGCCGTCCGGCACCAGAGCAAGGATGCCGGGTACGTGGTCGCCTATCACGCCGTCCGGTCGCCGAAGTACACCGCCAAGGCCCTGGTGTGGGCTCCGGTCGGGTTGTTCCGGGGTCTCGGCCGCGCCCTGCACTGGGCGACCGCCGAAGAGGGCAACTGGGACCTTCGGCAGGCTGCCGCGCAGCGTGGCGAAGCGGACCTCTGGCTTAAGCTCGACGCCCGACGTCAGAGGCAGAGCGTGTGGCGCTGGTGGGTGCTCGGCTTCGGCGCGGCGGCCGGCGCGATCGGTGCTGTCGTGGTGGCGCTCGGCCCGACGTGGTGGGCCTACCTCGCTGCCGCCCTGGCGCTGCCGATCCTGGCGACGCTCGGTCGTCCGGCGGATCGGCCGATCACCGACCGGGTCAGTGAGGGCACCCGGTATCGCAAGCTCACGGCCGAGCTGGTGCGCCGCGCGTTGACGTCGCTTCAACTCGCGGCGATCAACAGTGCGGTTGCCAAGGATCCGAAGGCGATCACGTTTCCGGTCGACATCCACCGTGACGGCCCCGGGCACATCGCGATCGTGGACCTGCCGTTTGGTGTGGAAGCTTCCGACGTGATCGCCCGCCGGGGCCGGTTGGCGTCGGCTATGCGGCTCCCGCTCGATCAGGTGTGGCCGTCGGCCGCTCCCGGGCACACCGGTCGTCTCGCCCTGTGGGTGGGATACGAACCGGCGTCGCAGATGAGCCAACCGCCCTGGCCGTTGCTCTCGGAGTCGGCCAAGGTGGATGTGTTCAAGTCGTTCGCGTTCGCGACCACACCGAAGCTGGACACGGTGACGGCGTCGCTGATGTTCCGTAACTGGCTGTTCGGTGGGCAGCCCGGTTCGGGTAAGACGTTCGCTCTGCGGAATCTGCTGCTGGCCGCGAGCCTGGATCCGCGTACCGAGATTCGTGGGTACGAGTTGAAGGGTGTTGGGGACTTCGCGGTTCTCGAACCGGTGATGGCTGAGTACGGCAACGGCTTCGATGAGGAAACCCTCGCCAAGTGCTTCGCGTTCATCGAGTGGCTGTACGAGGAGTGCCGCCGCCGCTCGAAGCGGATCGAGCACTACGCCCGGTTGGGTAAGGCCCCGGAGAACAAGGTCACCCCCGAGCTGGCCAGCTTGAAGGACTCGGGGTTGCACCCGTTGATCGCTTGGTTTGATGAGCTGCAAGAGCTGATGACCAGCAAGTTCGGCAAGGAAGCCGGAGAGCTTCTGGAGAAGGTCATCAAGCTCGGCCGGGCGCTCGGGGTGATCATCCTGATCGGGACGCAGATCCCCGACGCCAAGAGCCTGCCGACCGGCATCAGCCGCAACGTCAACTCCCGGTTCTGCCTGTCCGTAGCGGACCAGACGGCGAACGACATGATCCTCGGGACGTCGGCCTACAAGCAGGGCTTCCGGGCCACGATCTTCAAGCCGGTCGATGAGGCCGGATGGGGTGTGCTCCGCGGCTTCGGCGACGTGCAGACGGCCCGGTCGTTCGAGGTCGACACGAACAAGGCGAGGCCGATCGTGGCCCGCGCGGTCGCGTTGCGCACGGCGTCCGGCAACATCCCCACCTTCCCTGCCGAGCGGGATCTCGGCCCGGCGCACGCGGTCCTGGACGACGTGGCCCGGATCTGGCCCGACGGTGAGGACGAGGTGTGGAACGAGACGCTGATCGAGCGGCTGACCGAGCTTCGACCCGAGGTTTACGAGGGCTGGAAGCCGATTCAGCTCACCAGCGCTCTCACGCCGCACGGGGTCACGGTGAAGCAGATCGGCCGGCGCATCGACGGTAAGCCGGTCACCCGGCGCGGCCCGGTCCGCAAGGAAGTCCTCGCCGCCATCGCGGAGCGTGACCGCAAACGCTCCGGCGCCTGACCCGGTCCGGGGCTGCTAGCGCTAGCGGCACCCCCTGCTAGCGCTAGCACCCCCGCTAGCACCCAAACCGAATCCTGAGCTGCTATCTAGCGGATAGCAGCTCACGGCCCCGCACACCCAAAAACCGGCCCCGGAGGCTGCTGTGAACCCCCAGGTCACCACTGCTATCGGCCTACTCGCCATCCTTACTGTTGTCACCCTCTGTTACGCATTTGCGTGTTGGGTGTGGCCGTTCAAGGCCTGCCGCAAGTGCGACGGCAGCGGCAAACGCCGCTCCCCGTCCGGCCGCGCGTTCCGTCTCTGCCGCCGCTGCGACGGCACCGGCCGCCGACTGCGTGCCGGGCGCTGGATCTACAACCACCTCTCTCGCCGCCGCCGCGAAGCCCGCTGACTAATCCGCTCGGAAGGAACCCGCTGTGCGCCTGTTCGCCCGCATCGCTGACCGCATCCACGCCCGCCACGACGCCGCCGCTCGCGCCCAAGGCCTCACCGTCACCCGTCTGCCCGACGGACGCCGCCAGGTCGGTCACCCCGACCTGGCCGCCCTGCTGGAAGCCCGCCGCCGCCGGATCATCACCGACGGCCCCGACATCGCGGACCGGCTTCTGCTGGATCCCGCGACCCTCGCCGCCCTGGACGCCACCCGCGCCCGGATGGCCGCCGACAAGGCCGCCGGACGTCGCACCGCCTGACCACCCGCCCAGTTTGAAAGGAGTCGACTGGTGACCCAACCCGGGTACGACCTGGCGGCCGAGCAGGCCGTCATCGGTGCCGCCCTGCTGGCTCCCAACCTGATGGCAGACCTTGCCGTCACCCTCACCCCCGGCGACTTCGTCCGCCCCGCGCACGGAGTCTTGTGGGAAGCCATGTGCGGCATGCACGCGGCCGGCACCCCGACCGACACCCTCACCGTCGCCGCCCATCTGGCCGAGACGGGTTCGCTCGGCAGGGTCGGCGGGGTGCCCTACCTGCACACCCTGATCGCTGAAGTCCCGACCGTCGCCAACGCCGCCCATTACGCGGGCATCGTCGCCGAGTTGGCGAAACGGCGAAAGGTCGCCGATCTCGGCGCGCAGCTCACCCAACTCGCCGCCTCCGGCGCGGACACCGCCGATCTGGTCGCGACCGGCCGCGCGCTGCTCGACAACGCCGATGCCCCCGGCGGGTGGGCACCGATGATCCCGCTCGGCAAGGGCCGTCACCTGCCCACGTTCCCCGCCGAGCTCCTGCCCGGTTGGGTGGCCGATCAGGTGCACGCGGTCGCCGAGTTCACCCAAACCCCGATCGACGCCGCCGGGAGCATCGCGCTCGCGTGCCTGTCCACGGCGGCCGGGGGCCGGGCCGAGGTCGAGGTACGTGGATCCTGGCGGGAACCGACGAACCTGTTCACGGTCGTCGTCCTGCCGCCCGGCTCCCGCAAGAGCGCGGTGTTCGCTGCCATGGTCGCCCCGATCCTGGTCGCCGAAAAGGCCCTGGTCGAGCGGACCGCGCCCGCGATCATCGAGGCGGAACTGTCGGCCAAGGTCGCGGGCAAAGCGGCCGAGAAAGCCGCTCTCGCCGCCGCCAACGCCGACCCGTCCGGCCGGGACACGTTGATCGCCGAAGCGACCGCCGCAGCGATGAACGCTGAGGCGATCACCGTTCCGGTGAAGCCGCAGTTGGTTGCCGACGACGTCACCAGCGAGACGGCCCAATCGATCCTCGCCGAGCAGGGCGGCCGGTTGGCTGTCCTGTCCCCTGAGGGCGGCATCTTCGCCACCATCGCGGGCCGGTACTCCGGCACCCCGAACCTGGAGGTGTTCCTCAAAGGACACGCCGGAGACATGATGCGCGTCGACCGGCTCTCCCGCGACGGTGGCCACGTCGACAAACCCGCGTTGACGATGGGACTCGCGGTTCAGCCGGAGATCCTTCGCGACATCGCGGGCATGCCCGGCTTCCGGGGACTCGGTCTGCTGGCCCGGATCCTGTTCGCCGTCCCGGAGAACACGGTCGGGTTCCGCAAGATCGGGGCCGACCCGATCCCCACCGAGACCGCTGCCCGGTATCACGGCAACCTTCACGCCCTGGTCCTCACCCTCGCCGAATGGACCGATCCGGCCGTGCTGGTTCTCACCCCGGCCGCCAACGATGCCGTTCTGGACATCGAACGGCAGGTAGAGCCCCGGCTCGCCCCGGGCGGCGCGTGGTCACACGTCGTCGATTGGGGGTCGAAGTACACCGGCGCGGTCGTGCGGATCGCTGGACTGATTCACCTTGCCGAGCATCTGCGCGACGGGTGGGGCAAGCCGGTCGACGTCGACACCATCCGGCGGGCCGCACTGATCGGCGAGTACTACGCCGCTCACGCCCTGGGCGCGTTCGACGACATGGGCGCCGACGTGGCTACCCGCAACGCCCGAACGATCCTGGCGTGGATCGAGCGCACCGACACCCGCGCGTTCACCAAACGCGAAGTGTTCCGCGCCCTCAAGTCGTCACAGCTCCCCACCGCTGGCGACTTCGACGCCCCGCTGTCGGTCCTCGAAGCTCACGGCTACGTCCGGTCCCTCGACCCGCCCGCCCCGAAGCGGGCCGGGGGCCGACCGCCGTCGCCAAGCTTCCTGGTCAACCCCGAGGTTCACCGACCGGCTGCGACCGTGCACCCGCTCACCGCGCGCCGAGCCTCGTAACCCCTCTGCCAGAACTGCCACAACCGCCACAACCCCCACCGCCGAGAGGTTCTGGCAGTTGTGGCAGTTCTGGCACGGCACCTTGGCCCGCACCGCCCACGGCCGACACGCGACCGCGAGAGCCGGACAGCGGCATCGGCGCATCCCTCAATGCCTGGACGCGTAGATCTCGGCTCAACGTGGCTCTCAGGCAGTTTTAGAAGCTTTTGTGTTGCTTCGCGTAACTGCATTTCACCCCTTGCCGCTGAGCGTCCACATCGGTCGCTGAGCGGACTGCTCAACACCTCGCCAGGGAGGCCGGAACCCGTGGCCAGCGAATTTCTGACCCTCGACGAATTTCTCGCTCAGATGGCGGTTCCCCGATCGACGTTCTTCCGCTGGAAGGCCATCGGTCAGGCACCGCGCCACTACAAGATGCCCAACCGCCAGATCCGCATCCGCCGTACCGAGTTCGAGTCCTGGCTGTCCGCCCGAGAGGAACCGCAAGCTGCATGAAAACCAGCCACGACGTGCAGATCTTCAGCATCGAGGAGCGGAAGTACGCTCCTGCCAACGGCGGCAAGCCGCGGGTGTCCCATCGCGTCCGGTGGCGCGTAGCTGGCCAGAAGTTCGGCGACACCTTCCACACGAAGGCTCTCGCCGAGAGCTTTCGATCCCGGCTGATCACCCACCAGCGGGAGGGAACCGCATTCGACACGGCGTCGGGTCTTCCCGAACCGATGGCCCGCGAGCTGAGCCAACAGAACTGGTTCGAGCACGCGATTGCGTACGCGGAGATGAAATGGCCCCACGTGGCAGCGAAGCACCGGAAGGGCATCGCCGAGACCCTGGCGGGGGTCACCGTGGCACTGATTCAGGGGCGACGAGGTGCGCCGTCCGATGCGCTCCTACGGCGTGCCCTGATCACCTACGCGTTCAACAAGCCTCGCCGCACGGCAGGGCCGCCGCCGGCCGAATTGGCTTCGGCTGTTTCCTGGTTGGAAGACAACCCGGTGAACCTCGGTGATCTGGCGGAACCGGCCGCCGTCCGGAAGGTGCTCGACAGCTTGGCACTCAAGCTGGACGGCACCGCTGCGGCGGCAAGCACGGTCGGCCGGAAGAAGGCTGTATTCAGCGGATCGCTCCGGTACGCGGTCGAGTTGGGGCACCTCGCCGCTTACCCGATGGATCGTGTGAAGTGGATGGCCCCGAAGAAGGCGGAGGAGGTAGACCGGACCGTCGTCGCGAATCCTGAGCAGGCACGGAGACTGCTTAGGGCGGTTCGCGAGACGACACCGGAAATGGAAGCGTTCTTCGGCGCGATGTACTACGCCGGACTTCGCCCGGAGGAAGTCCTCAACTTGCATGACCTGCACTACGAGCGGCCCCGCGAACCGGATGGTTGGGGGTGGCTGCACCTCGGGGGAGCGGCGGTAGAGGTCGGGGAAGCCTGGACCGATACCGGCGAGTCGATCGAATACCGGGCACTCAAGCACCGGGGAGAGAAGGACACGCGGGACGTGCCTGCCGAACCGGCCCTCTGCGCGCTTCTGGACTGGCACATCAAGAAGTACCCGCCGGGGAAGGACGGCCGGCTGTTTGTCACCAGGCGCGGCCCCGGCGGGATGTACCGGCCGTCGAACGGCAAGCCGGTTACCGCGAATGCCCGCCACACGGCGTGGCGCAAGGCTCGCGAGAAGGGTCTGACTCCCGCCGAGTTGGCGGCCGGGGTAGCGCCCGTGCCATACAGCCTGCGGCACGCGTGCCTCTCCGGATGGCTGAACGCGGGTGTCTCGGCCGCCCTGGTCGCGACTTGGGCAGGGCACAGCATCGCTGTCCTGCTGAAGATCTACGCGAAGTGCCTCTATGGAGAGCAGGAGGCGGCACTCCGGCGCATCGAGGCCTTCCGGCAGGGTTACGCCGCGCCCGAAGCTGCCTGATCACGGCCCCAAAGTTCGGGGGACGTATGGGGGACAGCGGGTGAGATCCAACGCGATTGAGTGAGACTGAGTGAGATCAACGAAAGAGGCCCCTGACCGCCGAATCGGCTGGTCAGGGGCCTCTTTTGCTTGCCTGTGGCGGGTAGAGGATTCGAACCTCTGTAGCTTTCGCGACGGATTTACAGTCCGCTCCCATTGGCCGCTCGGGCAACCCGCCTGGGCAACCACCCCGGTCTCCCGCGGCGGCGGACATAAGAATAGCCGTAGCGCGAACCCCATCAACAACCGGGTACGGTCGGCATGTCGCGGGCCCTCGGGAGCTCGCTGTAGAGCATCGACAAGCATCCAGCCGCAGGAGTCTGATCATGGCAGCCAACCCGTCGTTCGACATCGTGAGCAAGGTCGACCGGCAGGAGGTCGACAACGCTTTCAACCAGGCGGAGAAGGAGCTCGGGACCCGGTTCGACTTCCGGGGGACCGGGACGAGTGTCGCCAAGTCGGGGGAGGCGTTCACGATCACCTCGGAGACGGAGGAGCGGGCCACGGCCGCGCTCGACGTCTTCAAGGAGAAGCTGGTGAAGCGCAACATCTCGCTGAAGTCGCTGGACGCGGGGGAGCCCCGGCAGTCCGGCAAGACCTGGAAGATCGACCTGAAGGTGGTCGAGGGGATCGAGGCCGACAAGGCCAAGGCGATCAGCAAGAAGATCCGGGATGAGGGGCCGAAGGGTGTGCAGGCGCAGATCCAGGGCGACCAGCTCCGGGTCACCGGTAAGAAGCGTGACGATCTGCAGGCCGTGATCGCCCTGCTCAAGCAGGAGGACTTCGGCGTCGCCCTGCAGTTCAACAACTACCGCTGACGGGGGATCGGCCGGCCGGGAAGTGGACGGCCGTACCTCAAAAAAGCCGTACCTCAAAAAAGCCGTACCTCAAAAAGCCGCTCAGGCTGGGGAAAAGACGCGCAGACTGAGGCCATGAGCACGGCGGCGGCCCTGATCGGGTTGGTGCTGGCGGTGTTCGGGGCCCGGATGTTGGTGACCGGCACCGCTCCCGGCCTGATCGCCCGTTCCTTCCGCACGCCCCGGCAGGCCGGTGGATACCACCTGCTCTTCGGCACCGCCGTGCTGGTCTTCGTCTTGGGCGCGACTCAGCTCACCGAACTGGCCGCGATGATCGCGACGCTCCTGGCGGTCGCGATGGTCGCGGTGGCGGTGGTCTATTTCCGGCCGGGCAGCCGCAGCCGTGACCACGAGAAGTGATCCCGGCCACTGACGCACCGGGACCGTGCCGCCTAGGAATGGGCCATGGACCTGACCGATGCCGTTCTCTCGTTCGCCGTGCTCGGGGCTCTGCTGACGATCACTCCGGGGCTGGACACCGCGCTGGTGCTGCGGGCCGCGATCACGATGGGGCGGGGCCCGGCGTTCGCGACGGCGCTCGGTATCAACGCCGGCGCTCTGGCCTGGGGCGCGGCGGCCGCGGTGGGCGCGTCCGCGCTGCTGGCGGCGTCGGAGTTGGGCTACATGATGCTGCGCCTGGCGGGTGCCGCCTACATGATCTACCTGGGCGTGCGGATGATCTGGGGCGCGTCGAGGAACGGCCCGGAGGCCGAGGCGCAGGTGACGACCGCCACGTTCTGGAGCACGTTCGGCCGTGGCCTGCTGACGAATCTGCTGAACCCGAAGGTCGGCGCCTTCTACCTGGCGGTGCTGCCGCAGTTCGTGCCGGCGAACGCCGATCCGCTGTCGACCGGCCTGCTGCTGGCCCTGGTGCACGACGTCGAGGGCCTGATCTGGTTCACGATGATCATTCTGGGGGCGCAGGCGGCCCGCGCCTTTCTGGCCCGGCGCGCGGTTCGGCGTACCGTCGATGCCGGGACCGGGGTGGTCCTTCTGGGTTTCGGCGTGCGGTTGGGGCTGTCCAGCCGGTAGGGGGCTGTGGTGATCGACCCGGTGGTGGACGCTTCGTGGATCGCGGATCGCCAGGTGGTGCTGGCCGACGTCCGGTGGTACCTGGACGGCAGGTCCGGCCGGGAGGCGTATGAGCGCGGGCATCTGCCGGGTGCGGTCTTCATCGATCTGGACACCGCGCTGGCGGGCCCGGCGTCGCCGGCCGAGGGCCGGCATCCGCTGCCGGATCCGGAGGTGTTCGCGGCGGCCTTGGCGTCGGCCGGGATCCAAGATCAAGATCAGATCATTGCGTACGACGACGCGGGCGGACTGGTGGCGTCGAGGCTGGTCTGGCTGCTCCGGGTGACGGGGCACGACGCAGCGCTCCTGGACGGCGGCTTGACTGCCTGGCCGGGTGAGCTGACCACGGAGATCCCGGTCCGCCCCGCGTCGAAGTTCACCGCCCGCCCGTGGCCCGCCGACCGCCTGGCCTCGCTGGAGGAGACGGTGTCCTGGCCGGGCCCGGTGCTGGACGCCCGTGACGCGCCCAGGTTCCGTGGCGACACCGAGCCGGTCGACCCGCGTGCCGGTCACATTCCGGGCGCACGAAACCTGCCCTGCCGCGACAATGTCGGCGCCGACGGTCGTTTCCGGCCCCCGGCCGAGCTGCGCGAGCGGTTCGCCGCGGTGGGGGTGGAGGCCGCCGCCGACGTGATCTCCTATTGCGGCTCGGGGGTGACCGCCTGCCACAACCTGATCGCGCTGGAGCACGCCGGCCTGGGCGCCGGCCGCCTGTTCCCGGGTTCCTGGTCGCAGTACAGCCACACCGGCCGCCCGGCCGCGACCGGCGACTGATTCCCTATCGGGGATTTGTTGTCAAGTGCGGGTCTGCTTGACGGTCGGTGAGGGTGCCGGGGAGGATTTGTGTGGGGAAGGTCGCCTC
>NZ_JBEZXU010000024.1:0-146238 GCF_040638175.1 Actinoplanes sp. NPDC026670 | reverse complement strand
CACCCAACGCCCACCCCGTCACCCGACCGCGACACCTCAAACCACCCACACGAGGAATCGACAACCACCCCACCACACCACCACGCAGAAGACTCTCTGGGGGTGGTTTGTCGTGCAAGGTCTACTGCGCGGGGGAGACCTTGCAGCTTTCTTCCCGTCTGGGCATGGAAAGGGCTGCAAGATCGGCGCGAGGGTGAAAAGTCGTGCAAGATCCGCGGGCGGCGGAGCGTTACCGACGTAGGCGTTACCGCCGGAGGCGTTGTTGGTGGCGGAGGCGTTGTTTGCGGCGGAGACGTCATCCGCCTGTGGGCTGTCCTTCTCAAGGTGAGGTGGCTGCGCAGAAGACTCCGGAGGCGTGGAAAGCGTTGCAAGATCCGCGCGAGGGTGGACTTCCGTGCAAGATCAGGCGAGGGCATGCCAGGCGGCCGGGGCTCAGCCGCCCGAACGGAAACCGGACGGCCGGGGGAGGAGGGCTGGCACTCGCCGCATGTGTTCGGCGTAGGCGGGGCGGCGGATCAGGGACCGCCGGTCCATCATCGGCACGCTGACGAACGTGAACAGCAGCACCATGGTGACCGGCCCGATGATCGTCCACCACCAGTCCGGGGCGGCGGCCAGGCCGAACAGCCACATCCCCCACCAGAAGGTGATCTCGCCGAGGTAGTTGGGGTGCCGGGAGTGCCGCCACAGGCCGCGGTCGATGATCGCGCCGCGGTTGGCCGGGTCGCCGGCGAATCGGTGCAGCTGCCGGTCGGCGGTCGTCTCGAGGAGGATCGCCCCGGCGGTGACGACGACCGCGGCGATGTCGAGGACGTTCCACGGGCGGCCGGTCACGGTGGTGGCGGGCCAGACGGCGAGCAGGCCGGCGAAGACGACGAGCGTCGGCATCAGCTGGATGCCGACGAGATTGATCAGCCACCACGGGACTCCGGGCCGGCGCTGGTCGCGCAGTTGCACGTAGCGCCAGTCCTCGTGGCTGAGCCCGCGCCAGGACAGCGCCCAGTTGGTGGTCAGCCGGATCGACCAGATCAGGACCAGGGCGAGCACCGCGACCTGCCGCCCGGTCAGTGGTGGGGTGCTGGACACCCAGGCGATCACGATCACCGCGGGAGCGACGCTCCAGTACGGGTCGTAGAGGCTCGCGTTGGCGACCAGCATGCTCGCCGCGAACACCACGAATGTCGCGGCCAGATCGGCGTAGAGAGTGAGCAGGAGCCCGTGCGAGTCCAGGGCGGCGACGACGGCCCACGCGGCGAGCCCGGCCAGCACATAGGCGAGTGTCACGACGGTGAACCCGGCCGGCCGGGTAGAGCCGGCCAGGTTCCCGCCGATCCGGTAGGTCATAGACGGATGCTAATAGCCGGAGGGTCAGATGGGCAGGGTCACCGTCTGCGGCGCCGGGCGGCGGGTGGTGGTCCCGTCGCCGAGCTGTCCGTTGGCGTTGTTGCCCCAGCACCACAGGGCGCCGCCGGTACGCAGTCCGCAGCCGTGGTAGCCGATCGCGAAGTCACCGGTCCAGTCGGTGGCGGTGCCGACCCGGGTCGGGGCGTAGCGGTTGGTGGTGGTCCCGTCGGCGAGCTGCGCCTCCATGTTGTTGCCCCAGCACCACAGGCTGCCGTCGGTACGCGACCCGCACGCCGAGTTGTCGTTGCCGGTGACCCGGGTCCAGGTGCCGGCGTCGCCGACCCGGACGGGTGTGGTCTGGAAGCTGCCGGTCTGGCCGAGCTGCCCGTACCCGTTCTCACCCCAGCACCACAGTGTCCCGTCGGTACGGGTGCCGCAGGTGAACGCGTACCCCGCGGTGATGCTGTTCCAGGTGGTCAGCGTGCCGACCTGCTCGGGCGCGGCCCGGTAGTTGAGGATGCCCAGGCCGAGCTGTCCGGTGGTGCTGTCGCCCCAGCACCACAGTGTCCCGTCGGTGCGGATCGCGCAGGTGTGTGCGAACCCGGTCGTCACCTTCGCCCAGTTGGTGGCGGTGCCGACGCGTACCGGCGCGGTCTCGGTGTAGGCGCCGGCGCCGAGCTGCCCCAGCCGGTTGAAGCCCCAGCACCACAGGCTGCCGTCGGTGCGTACCCCGCAGGTGTGGCTGTCGCCGGCGCTGACGGTGGCCCAGTTGGTCGCCGTGCCGACCTGGACTGGCGCGGTGCGGGTGGTGGTGGTGCCGTCGCCGAGCTGGCCGCGGAAGTTGTTGCCCCAGCACCACAGGGTGCCGCCGGCGCGGACCGCGCAGTTGTGCAGGAACCCGGCGTCGATCGAGACCCAGTCGGTGGCGGCGCCGACCCGGCCCGGGGTGGTCCGGTGGGTGGTGGTGCCGTCGCCGAGGGCGCCGGTGTAGTTGCCGCCCCAGCACCACAGGGAACCGTCGGCGGGGATGGTGCAGGTGTGCGCGTAGCCGGTGGCGACGACGGGCGTGACGGCGGCGGCCGCTGGGCTGCCGATCAGGCCCAGGGCCGCCACCGCCAGCGCGAGGACGATGAGTCGGAATCTAGCCATGTGCTCACTCCGGGGGATGGGGAACGGATGGGAGTGGGAGCGCTCCCACGCGTTCATATCATCGACCGGTGAGAATGGACAAGGTGGTTGGGGGTCAGCCGAAGATTGCGAAGACGTGCGTCGTGGTCGATCGGTAGGTCTCGCCCGGCCGCAGCACCGTCGACGGGAACTCCGGCTGGTTCGGGCTGTCCGGGAAGTGCTGTGTCTCCAGCGCGAACGCGTCACCCTGCCGGTAGGTGAGCCCGGCGCCGCCACGCAGCTTGCCGTCCAGGAAGTTGCCCGAGTAGAACTGGAGCCCCGGCTCGGTCGTCTCGATGGTCATCTCCCGGCCGCTCGCCGGGTCACGCACGACGGCCGCCGTCCGCAGGCCCACGCCCTCGTTCAGCACGTAGTTGTGGTCGTAGCCGCGGCCCAGCCCGAGCTGCGGGTGCTCGCCACGGATCCGCTCGCCGATCGGGTGGAACTCCCGGAAGTCGAACGGCGTGCCGGCCACCGGCGCGATCTCCCCGGTCGGGATCAGCGTCGCGTCGACAGGTGTGTAGTGCTCCGCGTCGATGCGCAGCAGATGGTTCTCGGCGGTGCCGGCGCCCTCGCCGGACAGGTTCCAGTACGCGTGGTTGGTCAGCGCGACCACCGTCGCCCGGTCGGTGCCGGCCTCGTAGTCGAGCCGCAGCGCGTTCCGCTCGTCGAGCGTGAACGTGACACTGACCTGCACCGTCCCCGGGAAGCCCTGCTCGCCGTCGGCCGAGGTGTAGCTCATCCGCACACCGTTCGCCACCTCGGCCGCCGCCCAGACGCGCTGGTCGAAGCCGTGCGAGCCGCCGTGCAGGGTGGTCTGCCCCTCGTTCTGCGCCAGCTTGTAACTCTCCCCGTCCAGCGTGAAGCCGCCGTTCGCGATCCGGTTCGCATACCGCCCGATCGTCGCGCCGAAGAACGGGTTGCCGGCCAGATAGGCGGGATCGGTGTACCCGGCCAGGTCGGCGAACCCGAGCGTCACGTTGCCGAGGTTCCCGTCCCGGTCCGGAACCAGCACGGTCTGGATCGTCGCGCCCCAGGTGAGGATCGACACGGACACGCCGCCAGAATTGGTCAGCGTCCATTTCTCGATGCCCGTGCCGTCGGCCAGCTCGCCGAATGTCACCCTGTCGATACTCGTCATGGCCGGAATCGTGCCAGATAAGCGGTGACTGTTAACGTTCACCTCGGTCGGTAGGCTCGGCGGCATGCGGGTCGACTGCCATCAGCACCTCTGGCCCCCGGCGCTGGTCACAGCGTTGCGGGAGCGCCAGGCCATGCCGTACATGCGGGACTGGACGCTGTATCTGGCCGGCGAGAACCCCTATCAGGTCGACCCGGCCGCCCACGATGTGGAACGCCGGCGCGCCGCCGAGCAGATGGACCGGGTGCTGGTCTCGCTGTCCAGCCCGCTCGGCATCGAACACGCCCCGGACGCCGCCGGACTGATCGACATCTGGCACGAGAGCGCCCTCGCGCTGCCCGATCCGTTCCACCTCTGGGCCGCCGCGTCGGTCGCCGCCCCCGACGAGTCGTCGCTGGCCCGGGTGTTGCGCGAGGACCGCGTCGCCGGCCTGCAACTGCCCGCCACCGCACTCGACAGCCCCGACGCGCTCGGCCGGGTCGCGCCGCTGCTCGACGTCCTCGAACGCTCCGGGAAACCACTGCTCGTGCACCCCGGCCCGGCCCCCGCCGAGCCCGGTGAGCTGCCCGGCTGGTGGCCGGCGCTGGTGCCGTACGTCGCACAGATGCATCGGTCCTGGATGGCCTGGCACATCGCCGGCCGCAAGCGCCACCCCGCCCTGCGCATCGCGTTCGTCGCCCTGGCCGGGCTGGCCCCGCTGCACCACGAACGCCTGGCCGCCCGTGGCGGGCCGCTCTTCACCCCGGACCCGAACGTCTTCTACGAGACGTCCTCCTACCACTCCGACGCGATCGCCGCCCTGGCCCGCGTCGTCGGCCCAGCCGCCGTCGTGCACGGCTCCGACCGCCCCTACGCCGACCCCCTCGACCCGATGGCCTTCCACGCGGCCTACTTCACCGCGAACCCGTCCCGCTTACTTCAATAACCCTCATCCGGTACGCGCCACACCTCCCACAACCGCAGCCCACCCCGCCCCGCCCCCACCCCGCGACGGGGCTGCCCACTCCGGCCCGCCAGCGCCCCGCCGGGCAATTGCGCCCCAAGCCCGCCAGCCGTCGCTGACCGCGGTATTGCCGTACGGATAACCGTGGTAGGCGACGGCTGAGCCCGCCGGCCGTCGCTGGCCGCGGTTTTGGCGTACGGGTAACCGTGGTGGGCGACGGCTGAGCCCGCCGGCCGTCGCTGGCCGCGGTTTTGGCGTGCGCATGACCGTGGTGGGCGACGGCTGAGCCCGCCGGCCGTCGCTGGGCGCGGGAATGCGGCCGCCGAAAGGCGGCTGAGCGACGGCCGGCGGTCTCCCGGGTGGGGCGGATCGGCGGTTAGGCTGGTGGGACGTCTCGATGGAATCGGGGGCCGGCGATGACCGAACACAAACCGATCGGCGCGAACTTCGAGTCGTGGATCGACCAGCAGATCGCCGAGGCCACCGAGCGTGGCGAATTCGACAATCTCCCCGGCGCGGGCAAGGCCCTGCCTCCGGGCGGCGAGGACGAGGACTGGTGGTTCCGCGACTACATGGAGCGCGAGGAGGTCTCCGCCGACGCCGCGCTGCCCCTGCCGCTGCTGCTGCGCAAGGAGGCCGAGGACATCGACGAGACGGTTCGTGACCTGCCCACCGAGGAGAAGGTCCGCGCCGCGGTGGCCGACCTGAACCGCCGGATCCAGGAGTCCTGGCGGCTGCCCGCCCAGCCCGGCCTGTTCGTCCGCAAGGTGGACCCGGAGCCGGTGGTGGCCCTCTGGCACGCGACCCGCCCGCTCCCGGCCCCACCGGCGCCCACCCCGCCGCCGGCGCCGCTTCCGTGGTGGCGCCGCCTGTTCCGGATGCCCGCCTGACCCGTCCCGCAACCCGCGTGGTGATGTGTGGCGCGGATCGGGCCACAGGTCACCACGCGGGGGTCAGTCGAAACACTCGTCCTCGTCGGTTATCTGGACGCCTATCACCGTTTGTGGCGGGGTGAGCTGGTCGAAGAACCAGACGTCGGCCGGGCCCAGACAGGTGGCCGAGTCGTCCGACATTTCCAGCCAGGCCGAATCGTCGATCCGGGAATTGTAGGCGGCATATGCGTGCCGTGCCTTCGGCCCGAGCTTCTGGAAATTCTGAGTGATGTCCCGGAACGCGGCTGTCGGTTTACGAGCGAGCCAGTCCGCGCTGGTCAGGTAGAAACAGACCCGCGGATAATCGCAGCCGAACCGGCTTTCCGCAGATGCCGGCGCCGGCCCGGCGACCAGAATCGCTCCCGCGGCCATGAGTGTGGTGGTGGTGAGCCTGAGCATTTGAGATCCCCCGTTTTCCTGTTGCCGGAAACACTTGGGGACCATCGTGCACCCGCCCGCCGGGGCCCGGACCCGTACCGAATATTCCTGGTCGAACGGCCGAGGCCGGGCTCGTCCGGTAATCCGCCGGCGGCCGGTAGCCGTAAACACGGTCGTGGACATGGAGACGATCACCTTCGCCCTGGCGGCCGGGCTGCTGGCGGCGTTCAACCCGTGCGGGTTCGCGTTGCTGCCGTCGTTTCTGGCGCTGCTGGTCGCCGGTCCGGGTGGGGTGCTGCGGGCGCTGCGCCTGTCGGTGGCGATGACCGCCGGGTTCGTGACCGTGTTCGGCCTGATCGGGGTGGTGCTGGCGGTGACGACGGCGCCGATCCAGCGGCACCTGCCGTGGGCCGCGGTGGTCACCGGATGCGCCTTGGTCCTGCTGGGCGCGTGGTTGCTGTCCGGCCGGGAGTTGCAGGTCCGGCTTCCGCGGCTGGCCGCTGGGTCACCGACGGGTTCGATCCTGGCACTGTACGGCTACGGCGCCTCCTACGCGGTGGCCTCGCTGTCCTGCACGATCGCCCCGTTCCTGGCCGTGACGGGTCTGGTGTCCGGCGGCTCCGGCATCCGGTCGGGTGTGCTCGCGTTCGTCGCGTACGGCCTCGGGATGGGTCTGGTGGTGGGTCTGCTCGCCATGCTTGTCGCGTTCGCCCGGGAGGCGACGGTCCGCCGCACCCGGGCGGTCCTGCCGTGGATCTCCCGGCTGTCCGGCGCGTTCCTGCTGGTGGCCGGCCTGTATGTGACCTACTACGGCTGGTACGAGCTGCGCCTGGCAGCGGGTGGTTCCCCCACCGACCCGGTGATCGGGGCGATGGGGGAGCTCCAGGGGCGGGTGACCACCTGGCTGGACGGGGTCGGCATCGGATGGACGGCCGCCGCGTTCGCCGTGGTGGCGCTGCTGGCGGTGGCCGCCCGGTTCCGGTCCGGCTCACGTGCCGGCGAGTGACCCGCCGATCCCGCCGACGCTGAAGTACCTGTTCAGGGTGGTGAAGACGATCACCGGCGGCAGCATCATCACCACCGCGAGCGCCATCACCGAGCCCCAGTCGGTGCCGTTCTGCTGGAAGAACGACTGGACGCCGATCGGCAGCGTGAACCGTTCCTGTGAGCGGAGGAAGACGATCGCGACCAGGTAGTCGTTCCAGGACACCAGGAACGTGAAGATCGCCGTGGACAGGATGCCCGGCAGCGAGTTGCGCAGCACGATCCGGGTGAACCCGGAGAACACCGAGGCCCCGTCGATCCAGGCGGCCTCCTCCAGCGAGACCGGGATGGTGTCGATGTAGGCGGCCATCATCCAGATCGCCACCGACATGGACGCCCCGACGTACACGATGCCCAGGCCGACCAGGTTGTCGACCAGCCCGGCCTCGGCGAAGAGCAGGAAAAGTGGGATCACCGCGGTGATCACCGGAAGCGACTGGACGACGAAGAGCAGCAGCGAGTACGCCGACACCGCCCGGCTGCGGCCACGCGACAGCACGTATCCGGCCGGCGCGGCGACGGTCACCGAGACGAGGACGGTGGCCAGCGTGACGCCGAGACTGTTGGCCAGCCAGGTCAGCGTCGGAACGTCGGTGAAGATGTGCGTGAAGTTGGCCGGCCCGAACGCGTCGCTGCTGCCCGAGGCCACCCCGGGCCGCAGCGAGAGCACCAGCACCGCCGCGACCGGCACCAGCACGACGCCGGTGATGACGAGGATCGCCGCGAACCGCCACCACTGCCCGCGGGTGCTGTCGGTCGTCATACGTGCGCCTTTCGGATCTGGCGGTACAGGGCCACGGACACGACGACCAGGCTCAGGGTCATCAGGAAGGCGATCGCCACACCCGGGCCGACCTGGAAGTTCTGGAAAACGGTGCGGTAGGAGAGCACCACCAGTGAGGTGGTCGCGTCGACCGGGCCGCCGCCGGTGAGCAGGTAGATGGTCGGGAAGTCGTTGACGCAGAAGATCGTCATGAGGATCCAGGAGATGTACGTGGACCGGGCGATCATCGGCAGCGTGATGTGCACGAACTGCTGCCATCGGGTCGCCCCGTCGACTCCGGCAGCCTCGTAGACGGCTTTGTCCACACCGGTGAGCGCCGCGCTGATCATCATCATCATGAACGGGACGCTGATCCACACCTTGAAGGCGCAGACGGTGACCTTGGCCAGGGTGGGATCGGCCAGGAACAGCGGTGTGCCGAGGCCGAGCGCCTGGGCCAGGCTGGGCAGCAGGCTCTGCGGGGTGGCGACCAGCCAGTTCCACGCGGTGGACGACACCACGACCGGGACCACCCAGGGCAGCAGGAGCAGGGTCTTGAAGACGGTCCGGCCCGGGATACGGGTGCGCAGCAGCAGGGCCAGACCGAGCCCGCCGGCCCAGCTGCCGAACACGCCGACCGCGGTGAAGATCAGCGTGAACCGGACCGACCGCCAGAACGCCGGGCTGGTCAGCGTCGACAGGTAGTTGTCCAGGCCGACGAACTCGCCCGGGTCGATCAGGGTGCCGTCGCGTACCGACTGGACCGCGGCGTAGACCAGGGGATAGGCGTTGATCAGGACCAGCAGCGCCAGCGACGGCGCGGCCAGCAGGAGCAGGGTCCGCCGGGAGCGGGTCACTTCACGATCGCCTGCAGCGCGCCCTGGAGGGTGTCCAGTGCCGCCTTCGGGTCGCTGCCGGCCAGCACGGTCTGCGCGAACTGGGTGAGCGGCTGGCTGGAGTCGACCGCCGCGAGCCCGCCGAACAGCGCGGTGGACCGGGTGGCGAAGGTCTTGGCGACCGGCGCCCACTCGGCGATGATCTTCGCCTTCTGGGTCTGCTTCTGGAACTCCGGGAGCGCGACGATCGACTTGAGCACCGGCAGTCCGGCCACCACGTTCTGCTGCCACAGGGCCTTCATGCTGCGGATGTAGTACGCCAGGAAGGCCTCCGAGCCGCTGGTGGACGGCGTGTTCGCGTACATCATGATGTTGTTTTGAAAGACCAGGCCCGCCTTGGCGCCGCTGGGGCCGGTGAGCGGGCTCAGCACGCGGAGGTCGCCGTCGGTCTCGCCGGTGTCGGTGTCGAGGCCGGCGGTGTGGATGCCCATCGCGACCTTCTTGTTCTTCCATTGGGTGATCAGGTTGTCGGTGGTGTAGCTGATCGACGCCGGGTCGACCGCCTTGGCCTTGACGAGCTCCTGGACGAACTGCATCGCCTCGATGTTGGGCGGGGTGACGACGTCGACCTTGCCGTCCGGGTCGAACAGGCCGCCGCCGTTGTTCAGCATCATCAGCAGCAGGCCCTGACTGCCGAGGTTGTTGCCGGCGCCCGCGCCGGTGCCGAAGCCGAAGATGCCCTTGCCGGCGAGCGTGCGGCTGGCGTTCAGGAGTTCGTCCCAGGTGGCCGGCTCCTTGACGCCGGCGTCGTCGAGCAGGGACTTGCGGTACCACCACACCCGGAAGTCGAGCTGCCACGGCACGGCCGCGTAGCCCTTCGCGGTCTTCATCGAGTCGATCTGGCCGGGCAGGAAGTCGTCGAACGTGCCGTCCTTACGGAACTGCTCGATCACGTTGTCGGCGTACGCGATCGCGCCCTGCTCGGCGAACTGGAAGGCCTGGAACCCGCCGCCGGTGCTGACCGCCGGCCCGGTCTTGGAGGCGATCGCCGAGGAGAACGTCTGCGCGAAGTTCGCCCACTGGATCTCCTGGTAGGTGGCCGCGGGCAGTTCGCCGGCCGGCGCGTACGCCTCGGTGAGCCGTTTCGCCGCGGCCGTGTAGTCGGCCTGCCCCCACGGCATGTCCCAGAACTTCAGCTTGCCCGACCCGGAGGCGGAGCCGCCGCCGCACGCGGACAGCAGGGTCCCGCCGGCGACGGTCGCGCCGAGGCCGAGGAAGGCGCGGCGGGAGAGGTTCGAGCGCATCGTTGACTCCTCTGTAGACGAATGCGGTGGACGTTAAGGAGCCGGGGATTGTTCATGGTCGGGCGCGAGCACTGAACAACGAGCGCTGAACAACGTCGATTCGTGGGATCGCTCCCATCCGGCGGTCGACCAGGTGGAGGCCGTCGTATATACAGCAGGGATGCCTCGTCGGGAGCGTCCGCTGGAGTCCGAGGACTCGCCGCTGCTGCGGTTCGCCGGTGACCTGCGGCGGCTGCGCCGTGACTCCGGCGAGCCGACCTACCGCGAGCTCGGGAAGCGGACCAACTACTCGGCCGCGGCGCTGTCCGAGGCGGTGTCCGGCCGGCGGCTGCCGAGTCTCGCCGTGACCCTGGCGTTCGTGCGCGCCTGCGACGGCGACGCCGACGAGTGGACCGCACGGTGGCGAGAGCTGGCCGCGGCCCAGCCCGGCGGTCCCGGCGAGTCCGCCCCGCCGTATGTCGGGCTGGCCGCCTACCAGGTCGAGGACGCCGACCGGTTCTTCGGCCGGGAGGCGCTCACCGCGACCCTGCTGGCCCTGGTCGAGGACCGGCCGTTCGCGGGGGTGTTCGGCGCTTCCGGCGCGGGCAAGTCGTCGCTGCTGCGGGCCGGGCTGGCTGCCCGCTCGCCGCGGACCACCCTGGTCGTCACGCCGGGCGCTGATCCGGTCGACGAGTTCGCGGTCGCGCTGGCCACGCTGGCCGACGAGCCGGCCGGCCGGGTCCGCGAGGATCTGGCGGCCGGCCCGCAGGCGCTGCGCGGCTGGCTGGCCAAGGCGGCCGACGACCTGCTGGTGGTGGTCGACCAGTTCGAGGAGTGCTTCACCCTGTGCGACGACACCGGCCGGGACTGGCTGATCCGGGCGCTGACCCAGGCCGCCGGGCCGCGCAGCCGGGTGGTGATCGGGGTGCGGGCCGACTTCTACGGCCACTGCGGCGCGCACCCCGAGCTGGTGGCCGCGTTGCACCGGGCTCAGCTGCTGGTCGGCCCGATGTCGACCGAGGAGTTCCGGTGGGCGGTGACCGAGCCGGCCACCCGGGCCGGGGCGTCGCTGGAGACGGCGCTGGTGGCCCGGCTGATCTCCGACGTGGCCGGGCAGCCGGCCGCGTTGCCGCTGGTCTCGCACACCCTCGCCGAGGCGTGGCGGCGGCGTCGCGGGCTCGCGCTGACCCTCACCGGTTACGAGGATGTCGGCGGCATCCGGCACGCCCTCGCCCGGACCGCGGAGGAGACCTACGGCGACCTCGGCGAGGACGACCAGGGCGCGGCGCGCCACCTGTTCCTGCGCCTGGTGGTGCCCGGCGACGGCACCGAGGACACCAAACGCCGGGTGCCGCGGGCCGGTCTCGGCACCCCGGACGCGCTGCTGGAACGGCTCGCCGCGGCCCGGCTGATCAGCCTCGATCGGGACGGCGTGGAGCTGGCCCACGAGGCGCTGCTGCACGCCTGGCCGCGGCTGGCCGGCTGGATCGACCGGGACCGCGACGACCTGCGCACTCAGCACCGGATCGCGGAGGCCACCGCGCTGTGGGAGGCGCACGGCCGCGACCCGGACAGCCTCTATCGCGGCGCCCGCCTGGAGGAGGCGGCCCGGTTGCGGGAGCGGCTCACCGCGCCGGAACGCGAGTTCGTCGACGCCGGGCTGGCCGCCGAGCAGGCGACGATGGCGGCCGGGCGGCGGTCGGCGCGGCGGCTGCGCCGGCTGGTGGCCGGGCTGGCGGTGCTCGCGGTGCTGCTGGCGGGCACCGCGATCGCCGCGTTCACCGCCCAGCGCGCGGCGACGGCCCAGCGCAACGAGGCGCTGTCGCTGCGGGCCGTGGACGCCGCCCGGGGCCTGCTGGAGACGAAACCGCACGAGGCCGAGGCGCTGGCGCTGGCCGCGTATCGGGTCGCGCCGACCGCCGAGTCCCGCGACATGCTGGTGCTGGCCCATGCCGCCTCGGCCGCGACCACGCTCGGGCTGGGCTACGCGACGACCCCGGGCCGGGCCGCGATCACCAGGCAGCCGGCGTACGGTGGCCGGCCGGCGAGCGAGCTGCTGTGGCGGCCGAGCAACGGCTCGTGGGAGCCGGCCGGTGAGCTGCCCACCGGGGAGATGTTCCTCTACGGCCAGAGCGCCGACGAGCGGGTGGCCCTCTACGGCGGTGGGCCGGGCTCGGTGCTGTGGGATCTCTCCGATCTGGACCGTCCGCGCCGGATTCCCACCCCGGCCGATCTGCCGCTGGTGGAGAGCATGGACCGGACCGGCTCACTGACGGCCGGGGTTGTCGCGGGCCAGGCGGTGATCCTCTGGCGGGTCGGTGACCGGGCGGTGCGCCGGCTGCCCGCGCCCGATGTGCAGAGCACCGCGCTGATGCCCGACGGATCAGGTGTCGTGGTGTGCCGGCGGGTCGGCGGCCGGTTCGTCCTGGAGCTGTGGACGCTCGACGGCGCCGTGGTGAGCACGTGGTTCAGCTCGCCGTACCGGATGTCGCCCTATGCCGGGCCGGACGGCACGGTCGTGGCGATCCTGGAGAGCGGCGAGGTGGTGATCATCGACGCCGCGGATCCGGGCGCGGCCCGGACTCTGGCCCGCGTCGACGGCCTGGGGTTTCCCTCGATGGTGACCTTCGACCCGACCGGGCAGACCCTGGCGCTGACCGACTTCGACCGGGTGGTGCTGGTGAGCGTCGCCTCCGGGGAGTTGCTGATCTCGCTCGACGCGCAGGGGCTGGACCTCGCCTTCCCGCGCATCGAGGACGGCCGGATCGCGGTGCTGGCTGCCGGCGACCTGTGGCGGCTCGACAGCGACCTGGACCGGGTGATCCGTGAGCTGTGTGCGGACCGGCCGCTCGTGGTGGACTGGGACCGCTACTTTCCCGGCGCCGGGCCGAAGCGCCTGTGCCTCTGACCCATCGCTGTTCGCTCGGCGCCGGGCGAACAGCGACGAGTCAGAGCAGGGTGGCCAGGGTGGGCAGCAGCGCGGCGGCCCGGGTGAGGTCGGTGTCGAGTGGCCGGTCGGTGAGGTCCGGGGAGAGCGCCTCGGCGGCGAGTCCGTAGGCCTCGGCGAGGGTGCCGGTGGTGAGGCGTTCCGGGGCCAGGCGCAGCGCGCGGACGGCGGCGACCAGCTCGGCGGCGAGCAGCGTCGGGGCGAGCCGGGTCATGACGCGCAGCGAGCGGGCGCCCTGGGTGGCGAAACTGGCGTGCTCCTCCAGGCCCAGCGAGATGGACAGGGTGCCGGAGACGGTCGGCTGCACGGTGCCGCGCATCTCGGCGAGCAGGTCCTGCACCACGTACTCGGTGATCATCAGCCCGGAGCTGCCCGGCGGGCCGTCGGCCAGGAAGGCCCGCAGGCCGGTCATGTCGGGGCGCATCAGCAGGCTGAGCCGGGCCGCGGACAGCGACATGACCGGCAGGAACGCGCCGCGTACCGCGTCCAGCCCGGCGGCCAGGGCGGCGGTGTGGAACTGGCCGTGATGGTGCACGCCGTCCGCGGTGACCAGCGGGTTCTCCACGGCGGCGTTGAGTTCGGCGGTGACCGCGGCGGTCAGGGTCTCGGCGGCGTGCAGGGCCGGCGCGGTGACCTGCGGCACCACCCGCAGGCCGAACGGGTCCTGGATCCGTAGTGCCGGTGAGGCGCCGCTGACCAGCGCGTGCAGGGTGCCGGCGACGGTGATCTGGTGCGGGTGCGCGCGGGCGGCGTGCACGGCCGGGTCGTACGCCTCGGGATTGCCGCGCAGTGCCAGGAAGGAAAGCGCGGCGATGATCGTTGACGCCCGTAGATGACGGTGGACTTCCGAGACGGCGAGGGCGGCGGTGGCGACGGTGAGGGCGCTGGAACTGATCATCGGCAGCGCGTCGGTGGCCTCCAGCTCGACGGCCGGCGCCGTGCCGCTGCGCCACGGGCGGGCGCCGGCCAGGGTGAGGGTGAGCTCGGCGAGCGACGACAGGTCGGAGGTGCCGATGCCGCCCCAGCGGTGCAGGGTGGGCACGGCGCCGTCGCGCAGGGCGACCGCGAGCGCCTCGGTGACCCGGCGGGAGACGCCGGAGCCGCCGGCCAGCAGCTGGTTGAGGCGTACCGCCATCACCGCACGGGCGGTACGGTCGTCCTCCTCGGGCCCGACGCCGGCGCAGTGGCTCAGCAGCAGGCGCAGCGCGTGACCGTCGGGGTCGCCGGCCTGCTCGTGCCGGTTCGCGCCGACGCCGGTGTTGGCCCCGTAGACGGCGCCCCGGCCGCGTGCCTCGCGCAGCCCGGTGTGCCGCTCGTCGACGAGCGTGAGCGCGGCCGGATCGATGATGATCCCGGCCGCTCGGGATGCGATCGCCTCCAGTTCTGGGATCGTCAGTGCGTGACCATCTAGCCGGACCTGCACGAAGTCTCCAGAACCGTGACCGAACGTTGACATCTTATTCACTACTTAGCGAGTATGAATAGTATGATTCAGAAGATCAACTGGGAGTGCCATGATCACATTCGAGGACGTCGTCAAGGTATACCCCGGCGGCGCCACGGCGGTGGACCACCTCAGCCTTGAGCTGCCCACCGGCAAGATCACCGTACTGGTCGGGCCCTCCGGTTGCGGCAAGACCACATCCCTGCGAATGATCAACCGGATGGTCACGCCGACCTCGGGCCGGATTCTGGTCGACGGCCGGGACGTCGCCGAGCGGGACGAGGCGGAACTGCGCCGGGGCATCGGCTACGTCATCCAGCACGCCGGCCTGTTCCCGCACCGGACCGTGCTGGACAACGTGGCGACCGTCCCGGTGCTGCTCGGCAAGACCCGCCGGGAGGCCCGCGAACTCGCGCTCGGCCTGCTGGAACGGGTCGGACTGTCCGCCGAGTTCGCCAAGCGCTACCCGGCCCAGCTCAGTGGTGGCCAGCAGCAGCGGGTCGGGGTGGCCCGGGCGCTCGCCGCCGACCCGCCGATCATGCTGATGGACGAGCCGTTCAGCGCGGTCGACCCGGTGGTCCGCGCGCAGCTGCACGCCGAGTTCCTGCGTCTCCAGCAGGATCTGGGCAAGACCATCGCGATGGTGACCCACGACATCGACGAGGCGATCAAGCTCGGCGACCATGTGGCGGTGTTCCGTACCGGTGGGCAGCTGGCCCAGTTCGCGACGCCACGGGAGTTGCTGGCCGAGCCGGCCGACGAGTTCGTGGCGTCCTTCGTGGGCCGTGACCGGGGCCTGCGCAGCCTGTCCTTCGACAGCGCGGCCGAGCTGCCGGTCCGGCCGGTCGAGGGCATCGAGCTGGACGACTCCGGCCGCCCGCTCGGCCGGCCCGGCGTCTTCACCAAGGACGACACCCTGCGGGTGGTCGCCGACCTGGTGATCAGCTCGCCGGGCGGGGTCGCGGTGCGGGTCGGGCCGGACGGCGCCGCCGACGGTGTGGTCAGCCACCACGACCTGGCCGACTACCTGGCGAGCCGCCGCTCATGATCCAGTACCTGACGAACAACTACGAGATCGTCTGGCAGGCGTTGCAGGAGCACCTGTATCTGGCGCTGCTGCCGATCCTGTTCGGATTCGTGATCTCGCTGCCGCTGGGTTACCTCGCGGTCCGGTTCACGTGGCTCTACCACCCGCTGATCAACACGTTCGGGGTGCTCTACTCGGTCCCGTCGCTGGCGCTCTTCGTGTTCCTGCCGGTCATCCTCGGCACCAAGGTGCTGGACCCGGTCAACGTCGTGGTGGCGTTGACCGTCTACACCGTCGCGCTGCTGGCCCGTACCGTCGCCGACGGCCTGCGGGCGGTCGACCCGGTGGTGGTGCAGGCGGCCACCGCGATGGGCTATCGCCGGACCCGGCGGCTGATCGACGTCGAGCTGCCGATCGCGCTGCCGGTCATCCTGGCCGGTCTGCGGGTCGCCACGGTCTCCAACATCAGCCTGGTCAGCGTCGGCTCGCTGATCGGCATCGGCGGGCTGGGCCAGTTGTTCACCCGTGGCTTCCAGCTGTTCTACCTGGAGCCGATCCTGGTCGGCATCATCCTGTCGGTGCTGCTCGCCGGCCTCGCCGACCTGATCATCGTGCTCGTGCAGCGGGCCGTCACCCCGTGGACGCGTGCCGCATGAACTTCTCCTACCTCACCGACCCGGCCCACTGGGATCTCGCCGCGACCGGCAGCATCCCGAACCTGATCCTGTCGCACCTGGGCTACACCGCGATGGCCCTGCTGCTCGGCGCGATCATCGCGCTGCCGGTCGGGCTCTACATCGGCCACACCGGCAAGGGCTCGTTCATCGCCATCAACGCGGGCAACGCCGGGCGCTCCCTGCCCACCCTGGGCCTGCTGATGCTGATGGTGACCCTGCTCGGGCTGGGCCTGCTGCCGGTGCTGATCGCGCTGACCGTGCTGGTCATCCCGCCGATCCTCACCTCCGCGTACGCCGGGATGCGCAACCTCGACCAGCGGGTCGTCGACGCCGCCCGGGGGATGGGCATGCGCCCGTGGCAGGTGCTGACCCGGGTCGAGCTGCCGATGGCCCTGCCGATCATGCTCAGCGGTTTCCGCAACGCCGCCCTGCAGGTGGTCGCGACCGCCACGGTGGCGGCCGCGGTCGGACTGGGCGGGCTGGGCCGGCTCCTGATCGACGGGCTGGCCGTCAACGACTACTCCCGGGTTCTGGCCGGCGCCATCGTCGTCGCCGCACTGGCCGTACTCGTGGATCTCTTTCTGGCGCTGATCCAGCGCCTGATCGTCTCACCCGGATTGAAAGGTCTCTCATGAAACGCCGTTCTCTGATAAGCGTGGCCGCCGCCGTCGCCATGTCCGTCTCCCTCGCCGCCTGCGGTGCCGACAGTGATCCGCTCGCCGACGAACCGGCCGCCTCCGGCGCGGCCGGGGGCTCGGTCACCGTCGGCTCGGCGAACTTCCCGGAGAGCCAGCTGCTCGCCGAGATCTACTCGCAGGCCCTGGAGGCCAAGGGCGTCAAGGTCACCCGCAAGTTCAACATCGGCGCCCGTGAGGTCTACCTCAAGGCGCTCCAGGACGGTTCCATCTCGCTGCTCCCGGAGTACAACGGCGCACTGCTGGCCGCCCTCTCCCCGAACGGCATCCCGGCCGGGGTGAGCAGCTCCGACACGGTTCTCGCCGAGCTGAAGAAGGTGCTGCCGGCCGGCACCGAGGTGCTGGCCCAGTCGGCCGCCGAGGACAAGGACACGCTGACCGTCAGCGCGGACACCGCGAGCAAGAACAACCTGAAGACCATCGAGGACCTCAAGGCGGTCGCCCCCACCCTGATCGCCGGTGGCGGCCCCGAATTCACCGAGCGCCAGCAGGGCCTCAAGGGCCTCAAGGAGGTGTACGGCGTCGAGTTCAAGGAGTACAAGCCGCTGGACCCGGGCGGCCCGCTGACCGTCACCGCGCTCAAGGACGGCGACATCCAGGTGGCGAACCTGTTCTCCACCGACTCGTCGATCGTGACCAACAAGTTCGTCACCCTGGCCGACCCGAAGAACCTGTTCACGTCGCAGAACGTCCTCCCGCTGATCCGCACCGAGGCGAACAACGCGACCGTGACGGGCGCCCTGGACGCCGTCTCGGGCAAGCTGACCACCGAGAACCTGACCAGCTACCTGGCCCAGGTGCAGGTGGACAAGAAGGACATCACCGTGGTGGCGAAGGCGTTCCTGTCGGAGAACGGCCTCAGCTAGTCTTGTTAACAGAACGCCGTCCTTCGGGGCGGCGTTTTCTGTTTCCAGCAGATGTCTTGACGTGCACACTCGCTGGTATCTATCTTTGCCGCAAAGATTTTCAGAAAGTTTCAAGGCTGTTACTGCAAGGTCTTGCAGCCCGTTCCCCCTAGCCGGAGGTAGATGTGGACAGTCCCCGCAGGCGGCGACGCCTGACCCGCATCCTGGCCGCCACCACCCTCGCCCTCGGCGTCGGCGGCTTCGGTGTCGCCCAGGTCCTCACCGGACCGGACGCCTTCGCGTCGCCGCCCGGCGAGAAGGACGTCACCGCCGTCATGTTCGAGTGGAGCTTCGCGTCGATCGCACGCGAGTGCACGAACACGCTCGGCCCGCTCGGCTACGGCTACGTCCAGGTGTCCCCGCCCCAGGAGCACATCCAGGGCAGCCAGTGGTGGACCTCCTACCAGCCGGTCTCGTACCAGATCGCCGGCCGTCTCGGTGACCGTGCGGCGTTCGTCAACATGGTGAACACCTGCCACGCGGCCGGGGTCAAGGTCGTCGCCGACACGGTGATCAACCACATGTCCGCGGGCTCCGGCACCGGCACCGGCGGCACGAACTACTCGAAGTACAACTACCCGGGTGTCTACTCCGACGCCGACTTCCACTCCTGCCGCTCGGCGATCAGCGACTACACCAACCGCAGCAACGTGCAGGACTGCGAACTGGTCAACCTGTCCGACCTGAACACCGGCAGCGACTACGTGCGCGGCAAGATCGCCGGCTACATGAACGACCTGGCGTCGCTCGGTGTCGACGGCTTCCGGATCGACGCGGCCAAGCACATGGCCGCCGCCGACCTGGCCGGCATCAAGGCGAAGCTGTCCAACACCGGCGCGTACTGGAAGCAGGAGGCCATCTACGGCGCCGGCGAGGCGGTCCAGCCCACCGAGTACACCGGCACCGGCGACGTGCAGGAGTTCCGGTTCGCCCGCGACCTCAAGCGCGTCTTCCTCAGCGAGAACCTCGCCTACCTGTCGAACTTCGGCACCGCGTGGGGTTACCTGCCGAGCAACCAGGCGGCCGTCTTCGTCGACAACCACGACACCGAGCGCGGCGGGGACACCCTCAGCTACAAGAACGGGTCGGCTTACACCCTGGCCCAGGTCTTCACGCTGGCCTGGCCGTACGGCGCCCCGGACGTCAACTCCGGCTACGAGTTCAGCAACCACGACGCCGGCCCGCCGAACAACGGCACGGTCAACGCCTGCTACGCCGACGGGTGGAAGTGCCAGCACGCGTGGCGGCAGATCGGCAACATGGTCGGGTTCCGCAACGCCACCCGCGGCACGGCGGTCACGAACTGGTGGTCCAACGGCGCCGACCAGATCGGCTTCAGCCGGGGCAGCAAGGGCTACGTCGCGATCAACCACGAGGGCAGTTCGCTGACGCGAACCTTCCAGACCTCCCTGCCGGCCGGCACCTACTGCGACGTCCAGCACGGCGACCCCATGGCAAACGGCGGATGCAGCGGTACGACGTACGCCGTCAACTCCGCCGGCCAGTTCACCGCGACCGTGCCCGCCGGTGACGCGATCGCCCTCTACGTCGGCGCGAGCGGCGTGACGCCGTCGACCTCGGTGTCGCCCACGCCCACCAGCACCGCCGCGTCCGGCGCCGGCTTCAACGTCACCGCCACCACCACGCTCGGCCAGAACATCTTCGTCGTCGGCAACCAGGCGGCGCTCGGCAACTGGGCCCCGGCCAGCGCGGTCGCCCTGTCCGCGGCCACCTACCCGGTCTGGAAGGGCACGGTGTCGCTGCCCGCGGGCACGGCGTTCGAGTACAAGTACATCCGGAAGAACACCGACGGCAGCGTCACCTGGGAGTCCGGCAGCAATCGCACCGCCACGGTCCCGGCCAGCGGTCAGGTCACGCTGAACGACACCTTCCGCTGAGTCTCCCGGCAGGACCACCGGCCCGGCCGCCCTCAGGGGTGGCCGGGCCGTCTTGCTCCGGCGCCCTGCCTATAGCATATTGCTCCTATAGTTTTTGTGGACTTTGGGAGCTGTCGTGATCGAAACCGGAGTGCACATCCTCGACCAGGCCGCCTGGGCCTCCCTGACCGGCCCGCACGCCTGCTTCGCGCAGGGCGGCGGCCGGGCGCGGCGCTACCGCCCGGAGATCTCGCCGATCATGGCGATCCCGCCGGTCCAGGACGAGCAGGCCTGGGCCGACCTGCACACCCTCGTCGGGCGGCGCGGGCAGGCGTTCCTCTCCGCCGACATCGGCACCCCGCCGGACGGCTGGGCCGTCGACGTGCGCGGCGAGGGCGTCCAGTTGCTCTCGACCGCTGCGCTGCGCTCCGAACCCTTCGCCGGACAGGTGGTCCTCGGCGCCGCCGACGTCCCGGAGATGCTGGAGCTCGTCGCCCGTACCAAACCCGGTCCTTTCGAACCGGAGACCTATCGCCTCGGCACCTACCTGGGGGTCCGGCGGGCCGGGAGGCTCGTCGCGATGGCCGGTGAGCGCCTGCACCCGCCGGGCTACACCGAGATCAGCGCGGTCTGCACCGATCCTGACTTCCGTGGCCTCGGGCTGGGGTCGGCGCTGGTTCGCGCGGTGGCGCACAACATCCGGGAGCGGGGCGAGATCCCGTTCATGCACGCCGCCGCCTCGAACGTCAACGCGATCCGCCTCTATCTGTCGATCGGCTTCGAGTTGCGCCGCACCCGCCAGTTCACCGTCCTGACCAGTCCCGACCGCAATCCGCAGGACTGTCCCCGTCCGAGGGGGTGATGGTGGAACGGCTCAAGTCGCTGATGCCGCGAAACCGGTCGGGGAAGCGCTTACCCAGCAGGTCAATGTCCACGGTATGACCGTAGAGATATATACGTCCGTCGTTCCCTCCTCTACATACTGATGGCCACACATTGTCATGTGTGAATATCAGGTTCGGGGAGGAACCGAGTGAAGAGAGCCTTTGCGCTGACCAGCGCCACCCTGCTGGTCGGCAGCGCGCTCGTGGCCACCGCCACGAGTACCTCAGCCGCACCGCCGTCCCCCGTCGCGCCGCCCTCCGAGGCGCAGGCGGTCGCCCGCGCGGAGACCCACATCGCCACCCGTCCCGCGGACATCGAGGCCGCCGACGGCGAGAGCTACAAGGTGTACCGCAGCAGCGTGGACGCCAACGGCGCCTCGCACGTCCGCTACGACCGCCTCTACCACGGCCTGCGTGTCTACGGCGGCGACTTCGTCGTGCACAGCAAGCCGGGCGGCGCCTACGACGGCGCCTCGGTCGGCCTGCTGTCCCCGCTGGCGCTCAGCGTCACCCCGAAGGTCAGCGCGGCCAAGGCCACCAAGACCGCCGAAGCCAACTTCGAGGGCACCCGCACCGCGACCGGCACTCCGGAGCTGTTCGTCGACGCGAGCACCGGCACCGGCCGCCTCGCCTGGGAGACCGTCGTCAGCGGCTGGGCCCCGGACAAGCAGACCCCGTCCCGCCTGCACGTCATCAGCGACGCGCAGACCGGCGCCTACATCGGCGAGTTCGACGAGATCGAGACGGTCGCCGGCACCGGCAACAGCGTCTACTCCGGCACGGTCAGCGTCGACACCACGCTGTCCGGCTCCACCTACAGCATGATCGACCCGTCGCACGGCAACGGCCGCACCTGCGACATGAACAACGGCACCAGCACCTGCACCACCTTCACCGACGCCGACAACACCTGGGGCACCGGCGCCACCTCGAACCGCCAGTCGGCCGGCGTCGACGCCCACTTCGGCGCGGCCAAGACGTTCGACTACTTCAAGCTGGTGCACGGCCGCAACGGCATCTTCGGCACCGGCGCGGGCGTCCCGTCCCGGGTGCACTACGGCAGCTCGTACGTCAACGCGTTCTGGGACGGCGCCCAGATGACCTACGGCGACGGCTCCGGCAACTCCCGCCCGCTCGTCTCCCTCGACGTGGCCGGCCACGAGATGTCGCACGGCGTGACCGAGTCGGTCGTCTCCGGCGGCCTCACCTACTCCGGCGAGTCCGGCGGTCTCAACGAGGCCACCAGCGACATCTTCGGCAACATGGTCGAGTTCTACGCCAACACCACCGCGGACCCGGGTGACTACCAGGTCGGCGAGAAGATCAACATCAACGGCAACAACACGCCGCTGCGCTACATGTACAACCCGACCCTGGACGGCTCGTCGCACGGCTGCTGGTCGACCAGCACCAACAGCATCGACGTGCACTACTCGTCCGGCCCCGGCAACCACTTCTTCTTCAACCTGGCCGAAGGCACCGGCGCCACCGCGTACGGCACCTCCCCGGTCTGCGGCTCGGCCCCCGCCGTCACCGGCATCGGCCGCGACAAGGCCGCCGCCATCTGGTACCGGGCGCTGGACTCGTACTTCACCTCCAACACCCGCTACTACCTGGCCTCGAACCTGGCCAACACCGCCCGCGCCTACACCCTGCGGGCCGCCACCGACCTGTACGGCTCGTGCTCCACCGAGTACAAGACCGTCCAGGCCGCCTGGACCGCGGTCAACGTGGCCGGCAGCGACGCCACCTGCTCCACCGGCAACGACTTCTCGCTGACCACCAGCCCGGCCAGCGCCTCGGTCAACCCGGGCTCGTCGGCCACAGCCACCATCGCCACCGCCGTCACCAGCGGCAGCGCCCAGACGGTCGCCCTGACCGCCTCCGGCCTGCCGTCCGGCGTCACCGCCAGCTTCAGCCCGTCGTCGGTCACCGCCGGCGCCAGCTCCACGCTGACCCTGGCCACCACCACCGCGGCCGCCCCCGGCACCTACGCCATCACCATCACCGGCACCGGCACCGCGGCCACCAAGACGGCCACGTTCTCGCTGACCGTCAACGGCGCCAGCGGCAGCTGCTCCGGCACCAACGCCACCGACGTGACGATCCCGGACAACACCACGGTCAACTCGCCGATCACCATCAGCGGCTGCACCCGCACCGCCTCGGCGAGCAGCACCGTCGAGATCCACATCGTCCACACGTACATCGGTGACCTGGTCGTGTCCCTGGTCGCCCCGGACGGCAGCGTCTACACCCTGCGCAGCCGCACCGGTGGCAGCACCGACAACATCGACACCACCTACACGGTCAACCTGTCGTCCGAGACCGCGCCGAACGGCACCTGGAACCTCCGGGTCCAGGACGCCGCCTCGATCGACACCGGTTACATCAACAGCTGGACCCTGACCCTCTGACCCCTCAGTGACAACCTGCTCCGCGGTCACCGCCTCGGCGGTGGCCGCGGAGTGCTGCGCTAAGCCCCGGGGCGGACAGACCGATGGGATCAAGGTGAGAGACCGGTGGGCCGTCTCCTCCTGGGTGCTGCTGGGTATCGGGGCACCCGTCGCCGTCTTCGTCGGCGCCGCCGAACCGCCCGCCGCCACCTACGGATACCTGGCCGGCGTCCTCGCCTGCGTGATCGCGGCGGCCGCCGGCATCCGGCGCAACGTCCCGGCCGGCCAGCGCCGGCCGTGGCTGTTCATCCTGGCCGCGATGATGGTCTCGCTGACCGGCGAGACGACCCGGGTGCTCGCGGAGAAGGGCACCGTCCTCGCCATGTTCCCGGACGCCGCCCTGCTCCCCATCTACCTGCTGCTCACCGCCGGCGTCGTCGACCTGGTCCGGCGGACCCGGGCGAGGGCCGACGAACCGGCCCGGGTCGACTCCGCCCTCATCGGCGTCGGCGCCGCGCTGCTGGTGTGGTCGCTGTGGGTCGAACCGTGGATCGCCGGCGGCGACCTCCGATGGCAGAACCTGGTCGCGGCCGCCCTGCCGCTGGCCGCCGCACTGCTGATGACCATCGCCCTGCCGATGCTGCTGCTCGGCCGGACCCGCGCCCCCGCGATGTGGTTCTTCGTCGCCAGCGGCGTGGCCCTGCTGTCGGCGAACATCGTGCTCGCCAACCGGGGCTGGTTCGTGCAGGGCGCCGACGGCATCCCGCTGAAGACCATGGGCGCCCTCGTGCTGGCCGCCGACTTCGCCAACGCCGCCTGCGTCCTGCATCCCAGCGTGCCCGTGCTCACCGAACGGGTGCTGGGCCGCTCCCACGTGCTGCGCCGCGGCCGCACCGCCATGATCACCGCAAGCTTGTGCGTGCCGACGATTCTCGGCGTGGCTGCGCCGCCGCGAGGTCAGACCTTTTCGCTGGTACGGGCAGCGCTGTCACTCGCATTGATCGGCGTCGTGGTCGCTCGCGTGGTGCGGGCCAACAACTCCCGGGCCCGGGCCCAGCAGGAGGCCCGCTGGCGTGCCGAGCACGACTCGCTGACCGGGTTGCCGAACCGGGAACGCCTCGCCGCCACCGTGGCCCGCTGGACCGACCCGGGCACCCAGGTCAGCGTGCTGCTCCTCGACCTGGACCGGTTCAAACTGGTCAACGACCACTGGGGTCACGAGGTCGGCGACGAGATGCTGCGCGCGGCGGCCGCCCGCCTGGTCGCCTCCGTCCGGGCCGGCGACCCGGTCCCACCGTCCGGCACCTCGCCCGGCGGTGATCTCGTCTGCCGGACCGGGGGCGACGAGTTCGCCATCGCCTTCGTCGGGCCGGCCGGCGGCGACGGTGACTCTCCGGCGGAAGGGCTGGCCAGGCGTCTGCTCGCCGCTCTCGACGAGCCGCTGCCCCTGTCCGTCGGGGCGGTCGACGTCACCGCGTCGATCGGCATCGCCACCGCGGCCGCCGGGACCAGCGCGGTGGAACTGCTCCGGGACGCCGACACGGCGATGTACCGGGCCAAGGAGTCCGGCCGCAACCGCTACGCCGTCTTCGACCCGCCCCTGCGCGAACGTCTCCAGCGGCGGTTCACGCTCGAACGCGCACTGCGCGGCGCCCTCGACCAGGGCCAGCTCGACGTGCACTACCAGCCGCTCGTGCACCTGGCGAGCGAACAGGTCGACGGGTTCGAGGCCCTGATGCGCTGGACCCATCCGACGCTGGGGCCCGTCTCACCTGTCGAGTTCATCCCGATCGCCGAGGACACCGGGCTCATCGTCGCGGCCGGGGCATGGCTGCTGGAGGAGGCGGCCGCCCGCACCCGGGAATGGCGCGAGACTGCGCCCGTGCACGTGTCGGTCAACCTGGCCGTACGACAGCTGCGCGAACCCGGGCTCGCCGTCCGGGTCGGGGAGATCCTGGACCGGACCGGGCTCCCACCGGAGGGCCTGTGGCTGGAGGTCACCGAGTCCGGGTTCATGGACGACCCGGACGCCTGCCTGCGAACCCTGCACGAACTGCGGGACCTCGGCATCACCCTGTGCATCGACGACTTCGGCACCGGTTTCTCGTCGCTGAGCTACCTCCAGCGGATGCCGGTGTCCATCGTCAAGGTCGACCGCGCTTTCGTGACCGGGGTGGGCGACGGCGGCCCGAACGAGCCGATCGTCCGCGCGGTCCTGGCCATGTCACACGCGCTGGGCCACCGGGTGGTGGCCGAGGGCGTCGAGACCACCACCCAGCGGGACTGGCTACGAGCCAACGACTGTGACTACGCCCAGGGCTGGCTCTACGGCAAGCCTCTCCCAGCCGCCGCCCAGACGCCTGGCGTCCGGCTGGCCGGACACCAGGCACGTTAAACACCTGTTCAACGTCGTTCGTCGTTTGTCGTTCGCGGATCTTGCACGAATCTTCAGCCTCGCGACGATCTTGCAGCCCTTTCCGCGCCCCAACGGGAAGAAAGCTGCAAGGTCTCCCCGGCGCAGTGGATGTTGCACGACAAAACATTCCCAGGCATGAAGAAACGTGCAAGATCGCCTTCAAGGTGGAGAACCGTGCAAGATCTACAGAGCTGGTCGGGGCCTAATCCTTCGCGAATGGGGATATTCCCGTCCTGGGTCCGGCGCCTCAGCCGCCTGCGTGACCGGTGCGGCGGGCCGAAAGCCGGCCGGGGAGACATCGCACGGCAGAGGGATTGGCCGCGGGCACGGCGAATGCCTTGAAGCAGCTTCAGATGTGGCCGGAGTCCACAAGATCACGGGAGATGCCGGCATCGGGTGTGGTTGACCTTGTTTGGTACTGATGACCAGGGGAGACAGGTCTTGAGGGGGAGCTGTGGACTGGGCGGTCATCGGTGCGATGGTGGGTTTCGCGGCCCTGATCGTGCAAGGGGTCGTGGCGTTCGGAATGGCCGGTAAGGAGGCCGCCACGCTGAAGCGGTCCGGGCAGTCGGTTCGACGGCTCCGGGAGCAGGCCCTCGCCCGGCGCTGGACCTGGGACGGCGCCGCGGCCGAGCCGACGGTCCCGGTGGGGCGGATGGGGCAGCTGTCCGGGGTGCGCCAGCGGGGTGCCGCCCGGGGGCGGTTCCGGCAGCGGGACGCCAGCGTGGCGGTGCTGGCCGCGGTCGTGCCGTCCGGCTTCGAGTCGCGCCTGGAGAACGATCACGGCACCACGGTGCTGACCATGGTGGTCACCATGGAAGCGCCTGAACTGGCCGGCGACCTGTGCCTCGATCCGCCACGGGGCGAGGCCGGATACGACATCTCCGGCAGTCTTGCCGGAATGATCAGCGGCGACCCGCTGGCCGCGCTCGCCCGGGTGCAGAACCCGGCCGTCGACGTGGCTGACGGCCGGGCGAGCTTCCTCTTCACAAGCCTGCGCGGCATGGACGAACTGGACCGGGTGCTGGCGGCCACCGACGACTTCCTGAGCGGCCTGTCCACCGGCCAGCCCTCGGCCTGACCCGCGCCGATCAACCATCGATACCCGGCTTCCGGGCCGGGTAACCTGCGGGCCGGTCCGCCCGCCGGTAAACCAGCGACGCCCGGCCGCGGGGTCGGGCAACGTGCGGGCGGGCCTGCGCGTCGGTCAGCCAGTGACGCCTGGCCGCTGGGTTGGGCAACGTGCGGGCTGGTCCGTGTGTCGGTCAGCCAGCGACGCCCGGCCGCGGGGTCGGGCAGCTTGCGGGCTGGCTTGTATGTCGGTCAGCGACGCCCGGCTTCCGGGTCGGGCGAACGTGCGGGCTGGTCCGCGCGTCGGTCAAACAGTGACGCTCGCCCGCGCCTGGTCAGGCGCGGGACTGGCCCATCTTGGTCGGCCAGCGGGACTTGCTTCTGGCGCCTGGTCAGCTCTCGGCGTGGACCTTGCGGAGGGCGCCCAGGAACGCGTCGGCTGACTGGGCGCCGGAGATTCCGTACTTCTGGTTGATCAGGAAGAACGGGACGCCGCTGATGCCCAGCTGCCTGGCCTTGCGGATGTCGGCGTCGACCTCGGCGCCGTATTTCGTCCCGGCGACCACGTCGGCCGCCTCGCCCTCCGGGACCCCGACGGCGGTCGCGAGCCGTACCAAAGTCTCCGGATCGTCGACCACCGCGGCGTCGGACAGATGCGCCTTGAGCAAGGCCTCGTGCATTTCGGTGCCGAGGCCGTGCTGGCCGGCCAGGTGGGCGACCCGGTGTGCGTCGCGGGTGTTGACCGAGATCGCGTGGCCCAGGTCGTAGGTCAGGCCCTCGGCCTCGGCGAGCTGCGTGACCTGGTGGGTCATCGCGCGCACCTGTGAGGCGGGCGCGCCGATCTTCTTGGCCAGCATCTCGTGGACCGGCTCCCGGGTGCCCTGCGGGATGGTCGGGTCGAGCTGGAAACTGTGCCAGGTCACGGTGACGTCATCGTCCTCGAACCGGCCGAGTGCGGTCTCCAGGCGTCGCTTGCCGATGTAGCACCAGGGGCAGACCACGTCGGACCAGACGTCGATGCTGATGCTCACAGGCAAACTCCGTTCTCGCAGACGGGCGCGTCCTCGGCGCCCTCCAGGATGATCAGTTGCGGCAGCTCCTCGGCGGGGATGTCCTCGTCGATCTGCTCGGCTGGGGTCTCCGGCACGGCCGCTCCTCCGCTGTCCTGACTCAGCTAAGCTGACCCTGCGGTCAACTTGTGCGGGCAACATTAGCAGATATGTTGACCGCCGGGTCAAGTTATGGAGGGGCATGCGAGCGGACGCACAGCGCAACGCGACCAGACTGCGTGTCGCCGCGGCCGAGCTCTTCCGGGTGCGCGGCCTGCAGGTCTCGGTCAAGGAGATCGCCCGGCACGCCGGCGTGAGTCACGGCACGCTCTACAACCTGTTCGGTTCCCGTGAGGGGCTGATGGACGAGGTGATCGCCGATCTGGCCGCGGCCCGGCTCGGTGAAGCCGCGCGCAAGGCGCTGGCCTGCGCCGATCCGTGGCGGGGCTTTTCCGGCTATGTCAGCGAGGTCTGTGAGTTGCAGGCCACCGATCCTGCTCTCGGTGATGTGCTGACCCGCCGGTTTCCGGACGCCAGTCGTCTCATGGCAGTCTGTGACAACTCGTTCGCGGCCGCTGAGTCGATCATCGACCGGGCTCGGCGGGACGGGTCGTTGCGGGCCGACTTCACCGCCGCCGACCTGCTGTTCTTCCTCGCCTCGCATGCGCCGCTGGCCCGGTCCGCGGCCGCTGCCGGGTCCGGCTCGTGGCGGCGCGCGGTCGGTTTCATGCTGGACGGCCTGCGTGCTCCGGCGGCGACTCCGCTCCCGGCCGATCCGATGACGCCACAGGAGATCAACCACCTGCTGATCGAGGGCTCAGCCGCCGCGGCCGGCTGACAAGCGGTCGATCTCGGTGACCCGATTCCAGTCGCCGTCGGCCGGCAGGTCGCCGGCGGCGAGTTCGCGGGCCACCGTGAGGAGTTCGATCCCGGGCCGGGTCAGGACGCGGGCGGCCGCGACGGCCAGGGCGAGCGGCAGCCCGGCGGAGGCGGCGCAGATCGCGTCGGAACCGTCCGGATCGGCCGCGACACGGTCCGGGCCGAGTCGCGCGGCCAGCAGCCGGCGGGCCTCCTGCCGGTCGAGCGGGTCGACCAGCAGCGGCTGAGCGCCGTCGATCGCGACCAGCGCCGTCAACCGGGCCCGGCTCGTGATGACCACGTGGCAGCCAGGGCCACCGGGCAGCAGCGGACGCACCTGGTCCGGGCTCGCGACATCGTCCAGCACCACCAGGACGCGCCGGTGTGCCAGGAGCGTGCGGTAGGCGGTCTCGCCACCACCGGCGGCCCCGCCGAGCGCCAGCACGAAACGGTCCAGGATCACCGCCGGGTCCGTCGGGTGGGGTCCGCTGCCTCGCAGGTCGGCCCACAGCTGGCCGTCCGGGAAGGCCGCCGCGCTCCGATGTGCCCAGTGCACGGCGAGCGCGGTCTTGCCGACTCCGGCCGGTCCGGACAGCACCACCGGTCCGCCCGTCACCGCCCCGCCGGTGTTCCGGGCCCGGCCAGCCCGCTCCGGGGCGCCGGCGTTCCGGGTCCGGCCGGCCGGCTCCGGGGCGCCGGGGTCGCCGGGGTCGCCTGCGGCGTCCAGCGTCGCCAGCATCCCGGTTCGGCCGGTGAATCCGGGGACTGCGGCCGGGAGCTGCCGGGGCGGCCCGGACGGTGGGCAGGACCGCCGGTCGGCGACGCGCTCGCGGGCGGTCGCCAGCGCGCCCAGTTCGGCCGGTGCGGCGCCGAGCTGGCGGCCGAGCTCGTCGAGCCGGTCGACGGGCGGCAGCACCTTCCCGGTCAGATAGGCGCCGATGATCCCGTGTGACCAGCCGGTCCGGGCCGCCAGCTCGCGATAGCTGAGCACCGGCGCCCGCCGGGACCGGGCGTGCCGCTGCCGCAGCCCGCGCAGCAGGACGGCCAGGTCGGCGGGCGAGGAGACCACGGCGGCGCGGCTGATCACCGTGTGCGTGTCCATCGGCGCAGCCAACCGCTCCGGCCCTTGACGGCCGCTGTCCGAACGCTTGACGCCCAGGTCAGCGTGCCCGTCGAGGACGATGCGCAAAGTGGGTGGCCGCACCGTGGCGGCTCCGGCTGATCGTGTGACGCGGCGAGCTCGCGGTGGAACGAGTCCACGGTGCGGTCGCCGTCGGCGCACCGGTGCGGCTGGCCCGCTGTGGCACGCGACGGTCGCCTGAGGTCCGACCCGTGTCCTGCGCGTGATGGAGCGCTTTCATCGCCCAAATCACCCTAATAGGGATGTCGATGGGAGGTGCGCCGGTGGGTGGTCAGGTTCCGGAACTTCGGCGGCGACCGGGCTCTGAGCTGGGGGAACGCGGAACCGGTGCCGGAACCGGTTTCGGAAGGCATTGACACCCCTCTAACGGGCTGCCACGGTGGCGGTCAAGAGAGCGGTTTCACAGGTTGTTCCCCCGCTGGAAACCGCTTCGTCACACCCCGAGGAGTCCCGTCCCATGATCACTCCTGCCCGAGAACGGCCGCGCTCCGGCCGTACCAGAAGGATTGCTCTTGCCGTTGGTCTCGCCGGTCTGATGGCCGGCTTCGTCGCGGTGACCAGCGGTCCCGCGTCGGCTGCCGAAGTGCTCGTCTCGCAAGGCAAGGCGGCGACCGCGTCGTCCACCGAAGCGGCCGGCGCCTACCTCGCGGCCGAAGCCGTCGACGGCAACAACGGCACCCGCTGGGCCAGCACCTGGTCGGCCACCCAGTGGTTCCAGGTCGACCTCGGTGCGTCCACCGCGGTCAGCCGGATCGCGATCAACTGGGAAGCCGCGTACGCCCGCGGTTTCAACATCCAGTTCTCCACGAACAACAGCACGTGGACCCAGGCCTACGCCACCACGACCGGCGCCGGCGGCCAGCAGAGCATCGCGGTCTCCGGCACCGCCCGTTATGTGCGGATCAATCTGACGCAGCGGGCGCTGGAGGCCTACGGATACTCGTTCTGGGAGTTCCAGGTCTACTCCGGCGACGGTGACACCCCGCCGACCGGAACCACGCGGCTGCTCTCCTACGGCAAGCCGGCACTGGCCTCCACCTGGCAGAACGATGTCAACTGCAACCCGTGCAGCCCGGACAAGGCGTTCGACAACGACCCGGCCAGCCGCTGGGCGACCAGCTCGACGAACGGCTGGGTCGACCCGGGCTGGATCTCGGTCGACCTGGGCGCCACCGCCCAGATCAGCCAGGTCGTGCTCCAGTGGGACCCGGCCTACGCCCGCAGCTACCAGCTCCAGGTCTCGCCGGACAACGTCAACTGGACGAACTTCTACAGCACCACCACCGGCGACGGCCTGAAGGACGTCGTCAACGCCACCGGCACCGGCCGGTACGTGCGGATGTACGGCACCGCCCGCAGCAGCGCCTACGGGTACTCGCTCTGGGAGTTCAGCATCTACGGCACCGGCGGCAACCCGACCGCCCCGCCGGCGAAGCCCGCCGACCCCACCTTCCCCGCCACGCGGCTGGTCTTCTCCGACGAGTTCAACGGCGCGGCCGGGAGCAAACCCGACACCGCGAAATGGACGTACGACCCGGGCGTCCCGCAGAACGGCGAAGTCCAGTACTACACGCCCAACAGCGAGAACGCGTCGATGAACGGGTCGGGTTCGCTGGTCATCGAGGCCCGCCGGCAGGACTACCAGGGCCGGCAGTACACCTCGCACCGGATGAACACCGGCAACAAGTTCAGCGTCCAGTACGGCCGGATCGAGGCCCGGGTCAAGGTGCCCAAGGGCAACGGGCTGTGGCCGGCGTTCTGGCTGATGGGTGACGACTTCCTCCAGGGGCGGCCGTGGCCGTACAACGGGGAGATCGACATCATGGAGGTTCTCGGCCGCAACACCAGCGAGGCCTACTCGACGCTGCACGCGCCGGCTTACAACGGAGCCGGGGGGTACGGCCAGAAGTACGCGACAGTCGACCTGTCCCAGGACTTCCACGTCTGGGCGGCCGAGTGGGACAGCAAGGGGATCCGCTTCTTCCTCGACGGCCGGCTCGTCTTCGACGCCGCCAAGGAGACCGTGGAGAACACCCGCGGCCCGTGGATCTACGACCACAAGTTCTACCTGATCCTGAACCTCGCCGTCGGCGGCGACTTCCCCGGCCCGATCGACGCGACCACCCCGTTCCCCAGCCAGATGCTGGTCGACTACGTCCGCGTCTACCAGTAGGAGCCCCCTCACCGCGGCCCGGGCAGCTGTCAAGCTGTCCGGGCCGCTTCTCCGCGCCGCCAGCGCAGTCTGCGGGTCAGCCGCGGCGGGGTCAGCACGTCGCTCAGGCCCCGTTCGATCACAGCCGCCGACGGGCGCCGCGCCGGATCCCGCACCAGCACCGCGAGCAGCAACGAGGTCAGCGGGCCGGCCAGCACCGGCGGATCCGGCGGCTCGCTGATCATCGCGCGCAACGCGGTGCCGCCGTCCCCTCGGGTGTACGGCGAACGGCCCTCGACCGCGAAGTACAGCGTCGCCGCCAGCGACCAGAGGTCCCCGGCCGCGCCGGCCTCCCGGGAGAGCAGCCGTTCGGGGGCGATGTAACCCGGCGAGCCCAGGCGTGGATCGGGGCCGTCGCCGCTGATCATGGCCAGCCCGAAGTCGGTGAGCACCACCCGGTTCCCCGGGGTCGCCCCGCTCGCCGGGCGGCCCGGCGCCGTGTCGGCCAGCAGCACGTTGTCCGGTTTGACGTCGCGATGCAGCACCCCGGCGGCGTGCGCGCTGCCCAGCGCCGCCAGCATCCACAGGCCGATCCGGGCTGTCTCGGCCGCCGGCAGCGGACCGTCGCCGGTGACCACCTGGTGCAGGGAACGCGACGGCACGTGCTCCATGACGATCCACGACCTGTCGTCCGTGGTGACCACGTCGTAGACCCGCACCACCCCCGGATGATCCAGGCGGGCGGCGGCTCGCGCCTCCCGGACCGGGCCACCGGACCCGGCCACCTCCTTGATCGCGACGGTACGTTGCAGCAGCGTGTCATCGGCCCGCCAGACCCGGCCCATCCCACCGGACCCGATCACCTCGAGCAGCCGATAGCGGCCACCCAGCTCCCCGGCCATCTGAACAACCCCCATCTCCTCGTCGACAGGGGACCCGCCCGTCGACGAGGATCCCTGCGCTGTCGGCAGGGACCCTTCGCGCGGTCGGCGGTGAGTCCCTGCGTCGGCAGGGACCTTCTCGCCGTCGGCGGTGAGCCCCTTCGTCGTCAGGGATTCGGAGCCGGGTGGGCCGCGGATCGGTCCGGGGTCAGGCCAGATTCACCAGCGCGTCCAGCGGGGCCGTCGGAGTCGCCGACTCGGGGGCCCGCTCGATGGTGATGCCCACGTTCGACATGGCCGGCAGGCCCTCGACGACCTGCACGGCCGCCGACTGCCCCTCGCGCAGCGCGCCCGCCGAGGCCGGTGCGCCCGCCTGGATGGTCCACATCTGATAGACGCGGCCCGCCGCCGGAGCATCGTCAGCGGCGAGCATGATCACGCCCGCGTTCTGGAGGCGGGAACTCGACACCGTCACCCGGCCGCCGCTTTTCAGCTGCTCGGAGCGCGTCTGCACATCCGGAGCGCCGAGGATCGACCGGACCCGGGCCTCGCTCGCCTGCGCTGCTTCGAGGCGGGACTGCGCGTCGCGTACCCGCTGATCCTGAATCTGATAGACGGCCGAGCCGGCGCCGACCGCGGCGACCACCGCGGCGGCCGCGGCGACCAGGCGCAGACCGCGCCGGGACCGGGGCTGGGCCCGCGGCGGAATCGCCGGCGGCAGCTGGCGGGTCTTGCCGATCTCGGCGAGCACGTTGTCGCGGAGCCGGGGTGGCGGCACCGACCAGGCGCCGTCGGCGAGCCGGGCGGTCACCTCGAACAACTCGTCGGCCTCCAGGCGGCACGACTCGCATTCACGCAGATGCCTGTCGAACGAGGCCCGGTCGATGTCGTCGAGCGCGTCCAGCACGTAGGCGCCGATCAGCGAGTGGACGTCGCTCTTCTCGTTGGGAGCGCTCATGCGGCCACCTCCGGGGTCAGGCAGTCGCGAAGCCTGATCAGGCCGTCTCTCATTCTGCTCTTCACTGTCGGTAACGGCACCCTCAGCAGCTCGGAGACCTGCGGATACGAGTGGCCCTGATAGAACGCCAGGGTCACCGCCTCCCGCTGCACCTCGGTCAGCACCTCCAGACAGTGCCGGACCTGCTGGCGTTCCAGGCGCACCGCGACCTCGTCGGCCACCTCGTCGTAGGGGGTGTCCACCGAGGCGGCGCCGACCCGGGCCACCCGGTCACCGGCCGCCTGCTCGGCACGCACCCGATCCACCGCCCGCCGATGCGCGATCATGAAGATCCAGGCGGTCGCCGAACCCCGGTCCGGATCCCAGCGGGCGGCGGTACGCCAGACCTCCACCAGGACCTCCTGCGCCACCTCCTCGGCCTGCGCCGGGTCTCGCAGCACCCTTCTGACCAGGCCGTAGACACGTGGCGCGACCAGGTCGTACAGCCTGCCGAACGCCTTCTCGTCGCCGCGCGCCACCGACGCCAGCAACAGCCCGGCATCCGGCACCGTCTCCGGGGCCGGCACCGGAGTCAGGTACTCCGGCCGATCCCCGACGCCACGCTCTGCCATCGTTCTCCATCCCGCATCGACTCGTCCGGGTGGGGTTCGGAGCCGCCCCGGCCGCGGATGGGTGCAATTTCTGACATGTGGCTACCATGCGCGGCCCACCCATGTCACCACCCGTGGTCTCCCTCCAATGGTCTCCTTCGACGGTGTGGTCCCGGGTGGGACCGGTGGTCCGTCAGATGTGCGGCGATGCTGGTCTACGCTCGTGGGATCTTGAATGGTGGGGGCGATGAGGACTAAGTGGCCCATTTCGGGCGTCGTGGTGGTTCTGTTGATGGTGGCTGGTTGCACTGATTCCGGTACCTCCTCGTCCTCCGCCCCGGGCTCTTCGCCTCCGGTCGCTTCTTCGCCTCCGGCCGTCTCTTCGTCTCCGGCTGCCTCCTCGCCCCCGGCTGTCTCTTCGCCCCCGGCCGATGGTCAGCCGGGGGAGTTCGTCAGCGTGGTGCGGGCCCAGCTCGCGGATATCGCAGCCGACCGCAGCGACACGGACATCCAGGCGATTGCCGACACGGCCTGCGCCGGCCTCGCCGCCGGGAAGACCACCGACGAGATCGTGGACACCACCCGCAGCCTCGGCACCCTCGACGCCGAAGCCACCGACCACGCCACCGCTCGCGAACTGATCAAGCTGGCGATCGACACCACCTGCTTCGACCAGCGCGGGCGCGTCGACGAGTTCTGACGCCGCCGGCGGTCTCGTCCTCAGCGCTGGTCGACGACCAGCCCGTTGTGTGCCGTCGCGTCCCTGGTCAGGGCCATGGCCAGCGGCGCCTCCGGGAAGGTGGAGATCGCCGCCAACGCTGCCCACAGCCGAGCCTCGCTCGCCCAGTGCCAGGTGTCGGTGTAGGTGTCGTCGTCCAGCCGCACCAGCACGGCTGCCGTGAGCCCCGGATGGGTCTCGCGGACCGTGCCGATCAGCGAGGCCCGCCGAGCCAGGAACTCCTCCAGGTCGGCCGGATCGACGGCGTAGGTGTGGGCCCGAACCGCGGTCATGGCGCTCACCATGCCCCGGCGATCTGGCGGATCGGGGCGTTGAGACGGTTGAACAGGTTCGTCACCGCGATCCACATCAGGATCGCGGCCAGTTGTTCCTCGCTGAAGTGGTCGGCGGCCGCGTCCCACACGTCGTCCGGGACGGCGTCCGCCCGGTCGGCGAGCCGGGTGACCGACTCGGCCAGAGCCAGCGCGGCCCGCTCCTCGTCGGAGTAGTACGGCGTCTCCCGCCAGGCCGCCACCAGCCCGATCCGCTCGTCGCTGACGCCGAGTTTGCGCAGGCTCTTCAGCCCGCCGTCGACGCAGAAGCTGCACCCGTTGATCTGGCTGACCCGCAGGTGCACCAGATCCAGCACCTCCTGCGGAACACCCTGCGAGTGCGCCGCCTGGATCAGCCCCTGGATCGGCTGCATGGCCGCCGGGATGAGCACCGCTGCGTTCTTCATCCGTGCCTGCATCGTTCTCTCACTCCTCGAATGCGTTGTCTCTCTGGTGCTTCCGAGGTTGTCCGACCCGGTTGATACATCGACGATGCGTCCGCGATGGGCGGCTTCCCGGCCGCCCATCGCGTCTGCCGCCGGCCGGTCGGTCAGCTGGCCAGTAGTTGAAGCGGTTGGGTCTGGAGCCGGTCGAGCGCGGCCCCGGTCTCGGTGTCGGCGGGCAGTAGGACGACCAGCCGCTGATCGTCGTCGGCGGCGAGCTCCAGAACCTCGTAGGCCAGTCGCAATCGGCCCGCCACCGGGTGCGCCAGTTGGAGCACGCCGCTGGCGCCCGGCAGCCCCGGCACTGTCTCGACCCGCCGGGTGAACGCCTCCCCGGCGGTGACGGTGAGGTCGTCGGCCAGGGCGGCGATGTGCGGATCAGCCCGGAACGGCCCCTGTTTGAGCGCCGCCACTTCCTCGTCAGCGACCCGGGCCCACTCGGGATAGGCGGCCCGTGCCCGCTCATCGGTGAGGACGAACCGGGTGACATTGGGCTGCGGTGGATCCAGCAGGCCGATCGGGCCCATCAGCTGCTGATAGCCGGAGGTGTGGGCCAGGACGTCACCGAGCCGGTTGAGCAGCACCGCCGGCGCCGGATCGAGCCGATCGAGCACGGCCCGGACGGTCGGGCGCACCGTGCGGGCCGGGAGAGCGGTGCCGCCGAGGCAGTTGTATCCCGGATCGGACGCCTTGGTCAGCCGCAGCAGGTGGGCCCGCTCGCCGGCGGACAGGAGCAGAGCGCCGGCGAGAGCCGACAGCACCTGCGGCGACGGCCGGCGGTCACGACCCTGCTCGAGCCGGGTCAGATATTCCACACTGACCCGGGCGATCGCGGCGACCTCGGAGCGGCGCAGACCTGGGGCACGCCGGCGTGGGCCGGCGGGCAGCCCGACCTCGGCCGGAGTGATCGCCTCCCGGCGGGTCCGCAGGAACAATCCGAGTTCGTTTTCGCTCACCATCCGACCGTAACAACGCCTCAGACCCTCAAGGTGTCCCTCCTGGTACCACTCTCAGCGGGGCCTCCACAACGGCTTCCGGCCGGAGCAGTCTCGACGCATGAACGAGAGAATCGTCTTCGGGTTCGGGGCGCACACCGACATCGGCGAGGGCCCGGAGCTGCTCCGGATGGTCCAGCAGGCCGACCGGGACGGCCTCGACCTCTTCTCCCTGTCCGACCATCCCTACCTGGGCGGGCGCCTGGATGCGTATGCGGCGATCGCCTTCGTGCTCGGCGCCACCCGGCGACTGGCCGGTTTCGCCAACGTCACCAACCTGCCCACCCGGCCGCCCGCCGTGCTGGCCCGCACGGTGACGTCACTGTCCGCCATCTCCGGTAGCCGCGTCGTGTTCGGCATGGGTGCGGGCGGCCGGTGGGACCGGATCAGCGACATGGGCGTCTCACGGTTGACGCCGGGCGAGGCGGTCGACGCCTTCGAGGAGGCGATCGTCCTGATCCGCAAGCTGTCCGGCGGTGGGCCTCCGGTCACCCACCACGGCCGTCACTACCGGGTGGAGGGCATCGAGCCGGCTCCCGTGGCGGCGCCTCCGGTGTGGACGGGCTCGGTCGGCAGGCGTTCCCTGGCCGCCACCGGCCGGGTCGCCGACGGCTGGATCCCCGGTCACGCGGCCGACTGGCTCAGTGACCGTTACCGCACCTCGCGGCCGGTCATCGACGACGCGGCGGCAGCGGTGGGCCGCGAGCCGCGGCAGATCCGGACGGTGTTCAACCTTCCCGGGCGCATCACCGACCGGCCACTGGCGGCCCCACGTGACCGGGACGGGCGATGGGCCGGCGGCTCCACCGGGCAGTGGATCGAGGAGCTGACATCGGCCGTCCTCGACCACGGCGCCTCCGGGTTCCTGCTCTTCTCCCCGTCCGGTGGCGCCCCCGATCCGGCCTCGCTTGCCCGCTGGGCAACGGAGGTCGTCCCGGCGGTCCGCGAGGCGGTAGATTCGCGGCGTGGCCCTGACATTCCGGCTCCTGGGCCCGGTGCAGATCGTGTCTGACGGCGAGATGGTGACGGGCATCGCGCCGCGGCACCGGGCGGTCCTGGCCTACCTGCTGCTGCACGCGGGCCGGGTGATCAGCCTGGAGCGGCTGATCGACGCGATGTGGGGCTATGACCAGCCGGAGACGGCACGGTCGCAGATCCACGCCGCGGTGACCGCCCTGCGCCGGGCGTTACGCACGGCCGGCGCCGACGGCGTGCTGGAGACCCGGCCGGGTGGTTACGTGGCGGTTCCCGGGAGCAGCCGGCTGGACGTCCGTGAGTTCGACGATCTGGTGTCGGCCGGCCGGTTCCGGGAGGCGCTGGACCTCTGGCACGGTGAGGCGCTCGCCGACGTCCACGCCGGATATGCGGCCGGCGCCCGTGCTCTGCTCGACGACAGGCGACTCACCGCAGTCGAGCGGCTGATGGAGTCGCAGCTGGAGGCCGGCCGGCACGCCGCGGCCGTCGACGAGCTCGCCGGTCACGTCGCCGCCAACCCGTTGCGGGAGCGGCTCGCTGGGCAGTTCGTGCTGGCCCTGCACCGGTCCGGCCGGCAGGCTGACGCGCTGGCTGCGGCCCGCGCCTACCGGTCGGCTCTCGCCGAGCAGCAGGGCCTCGACCCGGGTTCCGGTTTCGTGGAGCTGGAGAAGACAGTCCTCGCCGGTGCCCCATCCACCGGCCGGCCCGGTTTCCTGCCCTACGACCTGCCCGATTTCACCGGCCGCGCCGTTGAGCTGGAGGCGATCCGGCCCGGCGCCCCGCAGAACGTCGTCACCATCGACGGCATGGCCGGGGTCGGGAAGACGACCCTGGCGGTTCGCGCCGCGCACCGGCTGGCCGACAGTTTCCCGGACGGGCAGCTCTTCCTCGACCTGCGGGCCAACACCGCAGGTCAGGCCCCGGTTCCCGCCGCCGCAGCGCTGGAGATCCTGTTGCGGCAGCTGGGGATCACCGACATTCCGCGTGCGGAACAGGAGCGCAGCGCGCTGTGGCGGGCCGAGACCCGACGCCGCCGTGTGCTCGTGGTGATCGACAACGCCGCTGACGGCGCGCACGTCCGTCCGCTGCTGCCCGGGGCGTCCGACAGCCTGATGCTGATCACCAGCCGGCGCCGGCTGGTCGACATCGACGGCGCCCGTGCGCTCTCCATCGACGTGCTGCCCGCAGACGACGCGATCGCCCTGTTCGGGAGCATCGTGGGGGAGCGGGCCGCCGCGGAGCCCGACGCCGTCCGGGAGGTGCTCGACCTGTGCGGGCACCTCCCGCTCGCGCTCCGGCTGGCCGCCGCCCGGTTGCAGCATCGTCCCCGCTGGACCGTCGCCTACCTGGCCGGCCGCCTCCGCCCGGCTGATCTGGCCACCGCGGAGCGCAGTGTCACAGCCGCGTTCACCGTCTCCTACGAGCAGCTGGCCGAGCCGGAGCAGCGGATGTTCCGCCTCCTCGGCCTCGCTCCCGGCCGTGACATCGAGCCCCAGGCCGCGGCCGCCCTCGCTGATCTGCCGGTCATCGACGCCGAGGACCTATTGGAGGGTCTGCTCGACGCGCACATGCTGGTGCAACGTGAGCCGGGCCGTTACACCATGCACGACCTGCTGCGTGAGCACGCCCGCACGCTTGCGGCCGACGATGACGCGTTGATGCGGTTGCTCGTGCACTACCTGCACCGGTCCCGGTCGGCGGTCCGGCAGCTCTACCCGGGGAACATCGGCGATCGGCCCGGTCTGCCGCCGGTGCTAACCCCGATCGAGCCGCTGCCGGGCCCGGACGAGGCGATCGGCTGGCTCGACGCCGAGCGCGGCAACATCATCGCGACCGTCGTGCACGGCCCACGGGTCTGTGTCGGCCACCTCGCCCACGCGCTCCGGCCGTATCTGGACCGGCAGGCCCACCACGACGACGCCGTCACGCTGCACACCATCGCCCTGACCCGCGGCCGCGCCAACGGCGACGCCACGGTGGAGGGCCAGGCGCTCGCAGACCTGGCCTGGACACACTGGCGGCGCGGCGATTACGAGCAGGCGCAGGACTTCGCCGGGCAGGCCCTCACGGTGGCCGCCGACGAGTTCCCGCGGTCGCTGGCCATGCATGCGCTCGGCGACGTGGCCTGGCGACACCGCGAGACCGAGCGGGCGGAGACCTGCCTGAAAGAGGCCCTGGACCTGGCGCGGGTCGCCGGTGACCGGTCGCGGGAGGGCTTCGTGCTCGGCGACCTCGGCATGATCCTCGACCGGTTGGGCCGGCATGACGAGGCCCGCCGGCACCTCGACCTGGCTCTCGCGATGCACCGTAAGGACGCCGACCCGTTGGGCGAGGCGCGGGTTCTCAACCAGATCGGGCTGCTGCTGCGGCATCAGGGCCGGCCGGGGGAGGCGCTGGCCCGGCACCGGGAAGCCGGTGACCTCTACCGTGCGATGGGCAACCGGAGCGACGAGGCGGCCGCGCACAACGGGCTCGCTGAGGCGGCACTCGCCTCCGGCGAACCGGGGCAGGCCCTGACCGGGCACCAGGCCGCCGACGCGCTCGCCGGGCTCGCGGGCAACCGGCCGGAGCAGGCCCGTGCCCGGCATGGTCTGGCGCGCGCCCATCTCGCCCGAGCGGACTGGCAGCCGGCCGCCGATCAGGCGCTGGCGGCCGAGCGGCTTTACCGCGAGCTGGGAGTGCCCGAGGCCGGCGACGCCCAGCTTCTGGTCCTGCTGGCCCGGGCGCAGCGGGCGCCCGATGATGACGAGCCGGTCCGTGGCGCCGCCGAGGAGGAGATCGAGCGGTTCGCCGCGCGTTATCCGATGCCGTTGCCCCAGTCGTATGTGTCCTGGCTGAGGGTTTGCAACGGGGCGGCGGCCGGCCCGGGTGGGATCTACGGGCTCGGCGAGGCCCTGGAACGGCTCGGCTCCTTCGACGGCTGGCCACGGCAGGGCCGGATCCCGATCGCCAGTGACGGGTGCGGGAACGCCTACGTTGTCGACGCGAAGTCCGGGGCGGTCTGGTTCCTCGACGCGACGGACGGCGACGACTATGCCTACCGGGTGGCCAGCGACGTCCAGCATTTCGTGCGCTTCCTGCTCGAGCGCGACGCCGGTCAGGGCGGCTGGCCGTTCGACTCCCGCTACGTGACAGGCATCGACCCAGCGATCCGCGACACCGGCGACGAAGCCCTGCTGCCCTGGAACGTGTGAGTCGCCGCCGACCGGGCGGGCACCCACCGATGGGAGCGGCCGGTGATCAGGCCGGGACGGATTGCAGGAGGTTCAGCAGGAGAGCCAGCGGTGGCCAGCCGGTCCGGCCCGCACGGACCACGGCGTAGGTGCGCAGGACCGGAGCGGGATCGCGGAGCGGGAGCAGCCGGACGCCGGGACGGGTCGGCTGGTCGGACGGGAGCAGGCCGACGCCGAGACCGGCGACGACCAGGTCCTGGAGCAGAAGGAGGCTGTCGGCACGATGAGTCACCAGCGGATCGAAACCGGCCATGCCGGCGATCGTGCGGACCACCTCCTCGTCCGCGGAGCCACGGGAGTTGACGATCCATTCGGCGTCCCGGTAACGGGTGAAGACCGCCGGCGCCGGCGCGTCCAGCAGCTCCTCGCCGGCCGGCACGCCGAGCGCCCACGGCACCGACCACAGCGGGTGCGCGGTGACCGAGCGGTCCAGCGGCGCGGGCGCCAGGTTGAAGTCGTAGGTGAGGGCCAGGTCGATGTCGTCCGACGCGATCAGGGCCAGCGCCTCGGTGGGTTCGTGTTCGTGGATGCGGACCCGTACCTTCGGATGATCGGTGGCCAGGCCGGCCGCGACGGGCATCAGGGACCGGCGGATGGCCGTGCCGAAACCGGCGACACGCAGCGTGCCGGCCGGTTCCGCGGCCGGGTCCAGATCGAGCTTCGCGGCTTCGAGAGCCGCCAGGATCGTCACCGCATGCTCGGCGAGCCGCCGTCCGGCCGGGGTCAGCCGCACCCGGCGTCCCTCCGGCTCGATCAGCGCGGTTCCGGCTTCCCGGCTGAGCGCGGCGATCTGCTGGGAGATCGTCGAGGTCGTGGTGTACATCTCATCGGCGACCGCGCGCATCGACCCGAGCCGGGACAGCATCAGCAGGGTCTCCAGGCGGCGCACGTCCATGCCAGCATTGTTAAGCATCTGCGAACGTTATGTACAGCATCGTCACGTGGACGTGAACGTTACCGAGGCCGTCTACTGGGCGGCATGACCGTCCTCGCCCCACCAGCCCGCGCCGCCGTCCGTACCGGAACGGGTTTTGCCGTCGCCTCGATGACCTGCGTGCAGCTCGGCCTCGCCGCCTCGGTCGGCCTTGCCGACGAGATCGGCGCGCTCGGTGTCGTGTGGCTACGGCTGGCCTGGGCGGGCCTGATCCTCCTGGTCATGGCCCACCCGGCGGCCACCGCGACGATGCGGGCCGCGGCACACCGGGTGACCGGCCGCCCGGAGACGCCGGAGGACCGGACCCGGATCAGCCGGTCCGGGCTGATCGGGGCGGTCGCGCTGGGTGTGGTGACCGCCGGGGTGACGTTGCTGTTCATGCTGGCGGTGGCCCGCCTGCCGCTCGGCACGGCGAGTGCCCTGGAGTTCCTCGGCCCGCTCGGTGTCGCGGTGTTCCGTGGCCGCAGCGTGCTCTGGCCACTGATGGCCGGGGCGGGCGTGGTGCTGCTGACCTCGCCCTGGCAGAACGAGGTCGACCTGGCCGGTGTCGCGTTCGCGCTGGGCGCGGCTGCCTGCTGGGCCGCCTACATCCTGCTCACCCAGCATGTCGGCGACGAGGTGTCCGGCATCCGGGGCCTGGCGATCTCGATGCCGGTGGCGGGTCTGGTCGCGACCCTGGTGGCCGCCCCGTCCGCGATCGGTGTCATGACTCCGGAGATCGTGGTGGCCGGGCTCTTCCTGGCGATCCTGCTGCCGGTGGTGCCGTTCGTGCTGGAGTTCCTGGCGCTGCGGCGGCTGACGACCGCCGCCTTCGGCACGCTGATGAGCCTGGAGCCGGCGATCGCGGTGCTGGTCGGCTTCGTCCTGTTGCACCAGGCACCCGGTTGGATGGCCCTGGCCGGCATCGCCCTGGTCGTAGCGGCCGGGATCGGCGCCGAACGGTCCGGCGCCCGCTGACGAGTCAAGCCGGACCGGCAGAAAGGACGGGTCAAGCCGGACCGGCAGAAAGGACGGGTCAAGCCGGACCGGCAGAAAGGATCGGAGGGAACCCGAGCGGTAAATGGGTGGCGCGGGCCGCGCCCGGCTGATGAAATGCCGGGGACCTCGGACCCAAGACAAGAAAGGAGGACGAGCGATGTACCGCATGACAACCACGCTCACCTCCTGCCGGGCACAGCGCTGACCTCAGCCACCCGGCCACGGAGTGGGCGCCTCGCACAGGAGAACGCCTTGACACCGTTGACCATCCGACTCGCCGAGATGCCCGGCGATCTGGACCTCTTCAACTCGTTCCGGTACCCCTTGAACTCGGAGATCATCGGCGACCTGACCGTCGGCCGCCGTCGGCCGGAATGGCTGTGGCTGGCCCTGCGGGGCGACCGAGTGGTCGCCCGAGCCGCCTGGTGGTCCCGCCCCGGCGACGAACATCCGCTGGTCATGGACATCCTCGACGTGGCCGAGGGCCATGAGGACGACGCGGTCCATCTGGTGACGACCGCGCTGCCCGATCCTGCGCCCGAGTTCACCCGTTTCCTCCCACCGGACTGGCAGCGCTCCGACGCCGACACCTGGATGTCCGTGCTGGAGGAGTGCGGCGCGAAACCGTTCGTGGAGCGGCTGCGCCTCCAATGGGACCCGGGCACCCCGATCCCGGCGCCGACCGGCCGCCTCACGTTCCGCCCGCCCGCCGAGGGCGAGCTGATCGACCTGATGACGCTGGTCGTGGCCGGTTCGCTCGACGCGCACACCCGCGACGAGCTGACCCGGATGACCCCACGCGAGTGCGCCGAGGAGCAGTACCGCACCGAGCTGACCCAGTATCCGAGTCCACCTGACTGGTGGCGGATCGCGACGCTTCCGGACGGTGATCCGGTCGGGTTCGTGATCCCGGCGCACAACGGCTACAACCCGGTCATCGCCTACATCGGGATCGTGCCGGCTCACCGTGGCCGCGGCCACATCGACGACGTGCTCGCCGAGGGCACCCGCATCCTCGCCGCCGAGGACGTGCCCCGGATCCGGGCGGCCACCGATGTCGGAAACCACCCGATGGCGGCGGCTTTCGCCCGATCCGGCTACCGCACGTTCCAGCGTCAGGTCGACATGATCTGGTAGGCGTGTGACCTACGTCGAGATCAACGGCGCCGCCCCGTCCGTCGAGGCGCTGCACCAGGCCGCCACCTGGGGGTTCGGCCACTACACGTCCATGCAGGTGCGTGGGCGTGCGGTGGCCGGGCTCGACCTGCACCTGACCCGGCTGCGCGAGGCGTCCGAAAAACTCTTCCCGGACGACCCGGCGCCGCCGGACGGCACGATCCTCGAGCTGATCAGCCACGCGTTACGCGCCGAGCGGGACGCATCGGTGCGGGTCACGGTCCTGCCCGGGATGGACGTCATGGTCTCGGTGAGCGCCCCGGCCGCCGACATCCCGCGCCCACCGTTGCGGGTGCGCACGGTCCGTTTCGAACGTGACCTGCCCCACCTGAAACACCGCGGCACGCTCGTGCAGACCCACCTGGCACTGGAGGCGCGGCGGGCCGGCTTCGACGACGTCCTGTTCGTCGGCCCCGGCGACCTGATCTCCGAGGGCTCGGTCTGGAACGCGGTCTTCTGGGACGGCGACCAGGTCGTCTGGCCACACGCCCCGATGCTGGCCGGCATCACCATGCAGGTCCTGCGGCGCACCCTGACCAGCCTGGACATCCCACAGATCACCCGTCCGATCTCGCTGCGCGAGACCTCCGGCCTCCCGGCCGCCGCCGCGACGAACTCCCATCTCCCCGACCAGGCGATCCAATCGATCGACAAGATCAATTTCCGGTCGTACGGCCACCTGACCTCGATTCTGCGAAAGGGCTGGAACGAAGTCCCGTGGCAGGCCATCGCATGAGCCCCTGATCACGAGCCGAACTGACACGAGCCGAGAATGTCGTACCCCTCCGGCAGGATCGCGCCATGAGTTGGACCGAGTTGCTCCCGGAAACGGGCGACGAGCCGGCCGGCCTCGCGGTCACCGGCGACGCCGAGCTGGAGTCGGCCGTGCGGGTGGTGGAGAGCGCCGCCCGCAGCTGGAAGCGACTCGGCCCACCCGGTCGTGACCTGCCGGCCGAGGCCCGCCGGGCCGCCGCGGTGCGCCTCCATCTGAGCGCCGTCCGCAACACCGGCGCGCCTGACGAGGGCCCGGTCCACGTGCTGCCGGGCCTGCTCGATGACGACGTGCCATGGTCCCGGTCCGACCTGGCGTGGGCGCTCCGGACGGCCGACGACTACCTCAACTACGACGGCGCGAGTTTCGTCCTGCCCGGCTGCATCGCGGTGTCGCTGAGCCCCGCCGAGCTGGAGGGCTTCGGCCCGGCCCTGGTCCGGGTGCTCGACGAGTTCATCAACGAGCGCGACACACCCCGGCACATCCGGCGGCAGCTGGCCGAGCTCTACGGTGTCGCGGCCGGCCGGGTCTACCGGTGCCTGCCACTCGACCTGTTGCCCTGGTCCTGTGGATTCGGGGCGTTCGCACGCGACAAGTTCGGAGCTGACCTGAGCTCCCGGCCGGCCGGTGACGTGCTGCGGCACGCGGCCACCCTGACCGGGGCCACACCGTCGAAGACCTGGTTGCGGGCGGCCACGACGTTCCCGGAGAGGTGGGCGGTCGAGGCCGTGTTGGAGTGCTTCACCGGCTGGTCCGGCCATGTCTGGTTCGGCACCGACGAGCAGCTGCGCGGTCTGGTGTGGATGCTGTCGCTGGATCGTTCCGAGGCCGCCACCGATCTGCTGGCCCGGGTCGCCGTCGCGGCGAGCGCGGCAGAGGAGCGCCGCCGGGGCTACCCGTTCGCTCCGCTGACGGCGGCCGCCGCGGTGGAGGCCGTCGCCGTCCGGCCAGGCGACCTGCCGGCGGAGACGCTGGCCCGGTTGTCCCGCACGGTGCACAACCGTGCCCTCCTCAGCCGGATGGCCAAGGCGCGCCGGCTCCGCACCATCAGGTAGGTCGTCGTGACCAGGTCACCAGTTGTGCAGGGTGCCGTCCTCGAGGCGGTTCACCGGCAGGGCCGCCGGGCGGTATGGGTACTGCGCGGCAAGCTCCTCGTCGATGTCGACGCCGAGCCCGGGTTCCTCGGACGGGTGCAGGTATCCGTCGGCGAAGTGGTAACCGTGCGGGAAGACGGCGTTGGTGGCCTCGGTGTGCCGCATGTACTCCTGGAGGCCGAAGTTGGGGATGGCCACGTCCAGGTGCAGCGCCGCGGCCATGCAGACCGGCGACAGGTCGGTCGCCCCGTGCGATCCGCTGCGGACGTGATAGAGGTTGGCCAGGTCGAAGATGCGGCGCAGGTGGCTGATCCCGCCGGCGTGCACGACAGTCGCACGGATGTAATCGATGAGCTGTTCACTGATCAGCTGCTGGCAGTCCCAGATGGTGTTGAAGACCTCGCCGACCGCGATCGGGGTGGTGGTGTGCTGCCGGATCAGGCGGAAACCCTCCTGGAGCTCGGCGGGCACCGGGTCCTCGATCCAGGTCAGGTTGTAGGGCTCCAGGCTCCGGCCGAGACGGGCCGCCTCGATCGGGGTGAGCCGGTGATGCACGTCGTGCAGCAGTTTCAGCGTCGGCCCGAACTCGTCCCGGACCCGGGCGAACACCTCCGGCACGTGATCGAGGTAGTGGGCGGTGGACCAGGTGTTCTCGGTCGGCAGGGCGGCGTCCGCCGGTTCATAGAAGAGCCGGTCCTTGGACACCCCGTAGGTGCTGGCCAGCCCCGGGATGCCGGTCTGCACCCGGACGGCCTGGTAACCGAGATCCACATAGTTCGCGATCTCCGGGAGCACGTCGTCGACAGTGTCGGCGTTGGCGTGGCCGTAAACCGTGACGCCGTCCCGCGACCGCCCGCCGAGTAGCTGGTAAACGGGCAGCCCGGCGACCTTGCCCTTGATGTCCCACAGGGCGGTGTCGACGGCCGCGATGGCCGACATGGTCACCGGTCCGCGCCGCCAGTAGGCGCCCCGGTACAGGTACTGCCAGGTGTCCTCGATCCGGGAGGCGTCGCGCCCGATGAGCGCCGGCGCCACGTGCTCCTGGAGGTAGGCGGCGACGGCCAGCTCGCGCCCGTTGAGCGTCGCGTCGCCGACCCCGTACACCCCCGACGACGTCACGATCTTGAGGGTGACGAAGTTGCGGTCCGGGCAGGTCACGATCACCCGGGCGTCGGCGATTTTCACTATGGTCCTCCTGAGGCGGGTGCCAGGAGATTCGACTTTATCGATCTCGATCGGCTCGGCCAACCATTCACGGGTGCTCATGCGTTGGACAGGTGTGGACAGCGACTTCGCCGCCTTCGTCGAGGCACGACAGCACCGGCTGCTGCGCTCGGCGTACCTGGTCTGCGGCGACCATCATCTCGCCGAGGACCTGCTCCAGGGCGCCCTGGTCAAACTCGCCCTGCGGTGGAGCCGGGTGCGCGAGGGCGATCCGGAGGCGTTCCTGCGGACGGTGATGTACCGGGACGCGGTCTCCTGGTGGCGGCGGTTCCGCCGGGAGCACCTCAGCGACATGCCGCCGGAGCGCGCGGCCGGTGGCGACGACGTGCCGAACCGGCTGGTGTTCGAGGCGGCGCTGCGCCGGCTGCCACCACGGCAGCGAGCGGTGCTGGTGTTGCGCTACTTCGACGACCTCACCGAGGCCCGCACCGCGGAGATCCTCGGTGTCACCGTCGGCACGGTGAAGAGCCAGGCCAGCGCGGCTCTGCGGAAACTGCGGGAGCTGGCCCCGGAACTCGGTGACATGGCCGGAAAGGACCGATGATGACGACTGACCGGCTCACCGAGCTTCTCGAGGAGAGTTCCGCGGACGTCACTGCGCCCGCGTTCGCCGCGACCGCCTGGGCCACCGCCCGCCGGGTGCGCCGCCGTCGTCAGGTGCTGGCCTCGGTGGCCGCGTTCGCCGCCGTGGTCGCGGTGACGGTTCCGTTGCGTGGCCGCGGTGGCGACGACATCGTCCCGGCGCCGCCCGCTCCCTCGGCGTCACCGTCGGCGCTCACGCCCGGGGTCGACGTGATGCCACCGGACCCGGTCCAGCGGGCTCTCGCGCCGCTGCCCGCCGACTTCGCGGTTCCGGCGGATGCTCCGAAGCTGTCCGGGCATCCGGTGCAACGGGCGGTCGCGGTCGTTCAGGAGAACGATCCGGATTCGGCGGACCGGTCGATGCGGCCGCTGCACGTCCTCGACACGGCCGGGCAGTGGGTCCGGGTCGATGTGGGCGAGCTGGTGCGTACCCATGACGGGGGTGGAAACGAAGCGGACCCGTTGCGCGGCACCTCGCTCTCGCCGGACGGGCGCCGCGTCGCCGTGCCGCAGCCGGAAGCGCTCGTGGTGATCGACCTGCCCGCCGCGAAAGTGCACCGGATTCCGGTTCCCGGCCTGAACGAGCAGGTCATGTGGTCGGGGAACGGCATCGTGTTCGTCGGTCAGGGGTCGGCCGGTGTGGTCCGGGTCGACTGGGCCGCCGGGACGGTCACCCCGGAACCGGCCGCGATGTCGGCCTGGCACGGCGGCGGGAGCGCGGTCGCCCTGTCGGAGATCGCGGAGCTGGCCGGGGCCGGGGCGGGCCACAAGGTCCGGGTGTGGCTTCCCGGTGACGCGAAACTGCTGCGCGAGGTTCCGGTCGACTTCGGGCTGGTGAAGCCGTTCGGCTACGGGATCAGCGAGTGGGACGGGCCGGCCGTGCCCGACGGCGCGGGGCGGGTCGCCGCGGCCGCGTGGGGTGATCATGCACCGCCCGACGGGGGTCCGCGGAACTACGGGGGTGTGCAGATGCTGACCGTGGTCAACAGCACCACCGGCACGGTCGAACGGCTGCTCGACCTCGGCGCGGACCGCTGGAAGAGCTGCTGCCGGGTCCTCGACTGGATCGACGGCCAGACTCTGCTGGCGCAGACCGAGCGGGAGGGCCTGATCACCTGGAACACCCGGACCGGCGAGATCACCCGGATCACCGCCGGTCCGTTCCGCGGCACCGTCTCGGTGCGGCTGCCGTGACGGCGCCCCTACTTGTGGTTGACGCCGTGCATCAGGGCCAGGATGGCCCGGTTGAGCGGCACCGGGACGCCGTGCTGTTCACCGAGCCGGACCACGGCCCCGGTGATCAGCTCGTGCTCGGTGGCCCGGCCGGCCAGCCGGTCGTAGAGCATCGACGTGCCGTCGTCACCGGCGAAACCGTCGTAGATGTCCAGCGTGTGCTCGATGTCGGCGTCGGAGAGGTGGGCGCCGGCGGCCCGGCCCACGGCGATCGCCTCGTCGAGCAGGGCCCGGGTGAGTTCGCGCACCGCCGGCTCGTGCTGGATGACCGACATCCGCTTCATGGTCAGCGAGGTCACCGGGTTGGCGCCGACGTTGGTGAGCAGCTTGCGCCACGCCGCCGTGGAGAAGTCGGCGACCCGTTCGACGTGCAGCCACGACCCGTCGAGCAACGCCGCGAACCGGTCCGCCGGGTCGGTCGCGCCGGTTCGGCTCGCACTGGTCGCGCCGGTTCGGCTCGCGCCGGTCGCGCCGGTTCGGCTCGCGCTGGTGGCGCCGGTCCGGCTCGTGCCGGTCGCGCCGGTCCGGCTCGCGTCGGCCGCCGACGGCTCGTCGAAGGTGGCCCGCGCCTCGGCACGCGCCGTTCCCGGCGCCCCCGGGACGGTGATCCGTGCGCCCATCCGGTGCAGCACGTGCCCGGGGCCGAGCGACTCGGCCGCGACGTAGACCAGCGCCGGCAGCACCCGGGTGCCGCGGGGGACGAGGGGCCCGATCCGTTCGGCGTGGTCCACACCGTTCTGGAGCACGACCACAGTGGTGCTCGGCCCGATCAACGGCCCGAACCAGGCGGCCGCACCGGCGGCGTCCTGTGCCTTCGTGGCCAGCAGCACCCAGTCGACCTCGGTCGCCTCGGACGGGTCGACCAGCACCGGAACGTCGATCTCACGCACACTGTCGGCGCGCTCGACGACCAGGCGATCGATCGGCCGCCGCGCGCAGACGACGACGTCGTGCCCGGCGTCCACCGCGGCGGCGGCGACGACCGTGCCGACCGCGCCGGCCCCGATCACCGCGACGCGGGTCCGTCTTGTGGACATTCCAGCCTCCCGATCAAGCTAACTGAGAAGATTTTCTCAGTTCCCAGTCTGCGGGAGTTCCTTTTCGTCGTTGTTACGCGCCCGGAAAACCGGGGTGATCCGCCCCACTCCTAAGATCACCGGATGAACGACAGGTCACCGGGCGACCGACAGGTCACCGGGCGAGCGACGGACCGCCGGGCGAGCGACGGACCGCCGGGCGAGCGACGGACCGCCGGGCGAGCGACGGACCGCAGGATGAGCGACGGACCACAGGATGAGTGACAGGCCCCGGCGTGGTGACGCCCGGATGCGCCGGGCGGCGTTGCTGGCCGCAGTCGGGGAGTTGCTGGCCGAGCGCGGGCCCGGGTTCCCGCTGGCCGAGGCGGCCGGGCTGGCCGGGATCTCGACCGCCACCGCCTACCGGAACTTCTCCGACACGGCGAGCGCGATCGACGCCTTCTATGCCGAGCTCAGCGGCGAACTTCTGGCGGCCTTCGACAGGCTGCCACCCGGCGCCGACCCGGTCGCCGACATCCGTGCGGCCTGCCGCGAGTGGGTGGCGCAGGCATCCCGGTGGGGTTCGGCCGCGGTGCACGTCCGCTCCCCGCGCGGCGTGCTGGCCCGGCGTGAGGACTCCTTCGTCGGCGGCCTCTACGAGCGACTCGGTGGCCTGGTCGGGCGGGCCGTCGACAGCGGCGCGGCGCCCGCGCAGGACGTCCGGTTCGCCGTCCTGATGTGGGTCACGATCTTCGACGAGCGGGTCGTCGTCGACCTGACCCACACCCTCGGCTGGACCACGCCGCAGGTCGCCGACCACCTGACCGGCGCCCTGCTGCGGGTCCTGGGCATCCCGCCGGCCGACTGACGGCGGCGCGGCGGCCACCGAATTGTCGTCACGGCCAGGCAGACGGCGGGCCGGGCAGGCGGCGGGCCGGGCAGGCGGCGGGCCGGGCAGGCGGCGGCCACCGTCAGGCGGCCGCCGAAGTGTTGTCGCGGTCAGCTGACCGCGGCGACCGCCTCCAGGATCGTCGCGGCGACCGCGGCCGGCTGGGAGACCGGCAGAGCGTGCCCGGCGCCCGGGATCTCCCGCTGGACGCGGCCTTCGGCCCGCTTCGCCATCCACCGCATGGCCTCGGCGGGAATGTTGCGGTCCGCGTCGCCCCAGATGAAGAAGCCGGGGACGGTACGCCAGACCGGCTCGCCAACAGCCAGTCCCTCAGTGAGCGCGGCCTCGGTGACCGGCCGCTGGGTGACCGCCATCAGCGCCGCGACAGCCGGGTCGACGTCGGCCGCGAACTGCTGCGGGAACTTCGGCACCTCGATCGAGAGTTCCACCCCGCCACCGGTCAGCGGACGAGGCACGACCGCCCCGCCGAGGGTGCTGCCCTCGAACTTCCCGGACAGTTCCAACGCGCTCTCCCCGGCGTCCGGGGTGAACGCGGCCACGTAGACCAGCGCCTTGACCGCCGCCTCCCCGGCCGCTGCCTGGGTGATGACCTGACCGCCGTACGAGTGACCGACAAGGATCACCGGCCGCCCGATCGAGGCGACCACGTCCCGCACGTAGGCGGCGTCACCGGACAGGCTGCGCAGCGGGTTCGCCACGGCCAGCGCGGTGACGCCGGCCGCGGCCAGTTCCGCCGCGACCGCGTTCCAGCTGGCCGACTCGGCGAACGCGCCGTGCACCAGGACGACGACCGGTTTCTCGGACATGACTACCTCCCGTGATGATTCGACGATCCCGGAACTTACGGAGGGCTTGTGGGCGCTCAGTGACAAACGAGTGCATCGCCGCCGGGCCGTTGAGCTATCGTTGCCGACGACCCGGAACAAGGAGAGAGACATGGCTGGGGACGACGACATCGCAGGGTGAAGACCCCGCCCCGGCCGCCCGCGTGGCGGCTGCCTTCGTCGTGCCCGGAAATCCGCTTCCATCCGTGGGGTGAGCCATGTCCTTTTCCGTCTCCGAACTCTCCTTTTCCTGGCCTGATGACACTCCTGTCTTCGACGGCCTGACCCTGACCGTCCCGGAGGGCCGCACCGGTCTCGTCGCGGTCAACGGCGCCGGCAAGTCCACCCTGCTCAAACTCGTGGCGGGCGACCTGACACCGGCCGGCGGCACGATCACCGTCCGCGGGACGCTCGGTTACCTGCCTCAGCATCTGCCGTTCGCGTCGGAGCAGACCGTCGCTCAGGTGCTCGGCGTCGACCGTACGATCGCTGCTCTTCATGCCATCGAAGGCGGCGACGCCGCCGAGGAGCATTTCGCGGTCGTCGGCAACGACTGGGACGTCGAGGAGCGCAGCCGTGCCGAACTCGACCGCCTCGGTCTCGGTGAGGTCACCCTCGACCGCCCGCTCGGCACCCTGAGCGGCGGCCAGGCGGTGTCCCTCGGTCTCGCCGCCGAGTTGCTGAAACGCCCGGATGTGCTGCTGCTCGACGAGCCCACCAACAACCTCGACCGGGACGCCCGGGAACGGCTGATCGGCGTGGTCCGTTCCTGGTCCGGGACGCTGCTGGTGGTCAGCCACGACCGGGAGCTGCTCGACGAGATGGACCGGATCGCCGCCCTCGACCACGGTGACGTGGACTGGCACGGCGGGAACTTCTCCTCCTACGAGGAGGCGGTGGCGGCCGGCCGGGAGACCCTGGACCGGCAGGTCCGCAGCGCCGAGCAGGACCTCAAACGGCAGAAACGTGAGGCCCAGCAGGCCCGGGAGCGGGCGGCCCGCCGTTCGTCGAACGCGTCACGCAACCTGGCCAGCGCCGGTCTGGCCCGGATCCACGCCGGCAACCTGAAACGCGGCGCCGAGGTCTCCGCGGCGCGGGCCGCCGACGTGCACGGCGACCGGGTCGGCCAGGCCCAGGCACGGTACGACCAGGCCAGCCGGGCCGCGAAGCAGGACGACCGGATCGTCCTCGACCTGCCGGGCACGAACGTCCCGGCCGGGCGTACCGTCTTCCACGGCGAGGCTCTGGCCGCCCGCTTCGGCGACCACGAGGTGTTCTCCGATGTGGACCTGATCATCCGTGGGCCCGAGCGGATCGCCCTGACCGGCCCGAACGGCGCCGGCAAGTCGACGCTGCTGCGGCTGATCGAGAAGAGCGCGGTGGGCCGGGTCGCCTACCTGTCGCAGCGGCTGGACCTGCTGGACCCGGAGCGGACGGTGGCCGGGAATCTGGCCGCGTTCGCGCCGGCGCTGCCCGACGCCGAGCGGATGAACCTGCTGGCCCGGTTCCTGTTCCGGGGCGCCCGCGCGCACCTGCCGGTGTCGGTGCTCTCCGGCGGCGAACGGCTCCGGGCCACCCTGGCGTGCATCCTGTTCGCCGAGCCGGCCCCACAGTTGCTGCTGCTGGACGAGCCGACGAACAACCTGGACCTGGTCAGCGTGGGTCAGCTGGAGAACGCGCTGAACGCCTATCAGGGCGCGTTCGTGGTGGTCAGTCACGACGAACGGTTCCTGGCCGAGATCGGTGTCGATCGCTGGCTGCAGTTGTGATCGTTTTTCTACCGACGGCGCCAGGATGATAGCGGCGCTGTGGGCGCCGGTGTGGGACCCGGGCGGCGGGGTCCCGCACCGGCATCTACTTTGGGATGGTTCTTGGACAATGATGTTGACTTCCCGGCGGTGAAGGAATCGCATGAAGGCCTCCAAAGAATCAACAGTGGGTGGAGGCACTCATGTCCCTTGAGTTGGACCGCAGGCTGGCCGATGTCGGCACCCGGTTCCGGATCTTCCCGCAGCCGCGGTTCCTGCGGAAAGCCGATGGATCGGGCCCGCTCTTTCCCGAGCCCGAGCTGGTCACCGTCTCCGTGCCGCCGGAGGACATGCAGGCCGGCCCGGGTGACGACCGGATGTTCGTGATCGACGCGATCGGGAAGCTGCCGTACAACAACTTCTTCCGGCCGCCCTTCCGTGGCAACCAGCGGCCGCCTGTGCAGCCCGGCTCGGACGGCCATTTCGATCACCTCGATCCGGCCGGCCGGGAATTCTCGGCGGCCACCATGTACGCCACCGTCCGGCGGGTCCTGGACATCTGGGAGGACTACTTCGGCCGTACGATTCAATGGCATTTCGAATCTGATTTCTCGCGTCTCGAACTGATCCCGCTGATCGAATGGGACAACGCCCAGTCCGGCTACGGTTTCCTGGAGTTCGGATTCGGGCGGAAGCCGAACGGGACCATCGATCACGACCGGCCGTTCTGCGAGAATTTCGACGTTCTCGCCCACGAGCTGGGGCACAGCATCATCTTCGCCGAGGTGGGGGTGCCGGCCAACCCGCGTGATGAGGCGATCGACTACGGCGGCATGCACGAGTCGGCCGGTGACCTGGTCGCGATCGTGGCGTCGCTGCACTTCCACTCGGTCGTCGACCTGCTGCTCGACTCGACGAAGGGCAACCTGCTCACCATCAACGGCCTGGACCGGGTCGGTGAGCTGTCGGACAGCCGGGAGATCCGGGTCGCGTTCAACTCCCGGCGCATGTCGGACGTCGGCGAGGAGCCGCACGACAGGTCGCTGCCGCTGACCGGCGCGATCTTCGACACCATGGTCGAGGTGTTCCAGCAGGACCTGGTGGCGAAGAAACTGATCAGCGAGGATCTGCGGAACCGGTCGACGAACCTGCCCGGCACCACGCAGGACCTCGACGAGATCCAGGCCGAGTTCACCGCCGCCTACACCGGCAACGAGGCCGCGTTCAAGGAGTCGCTGCTGCTCGCCCGCGACTACCTGGGCCGGCTGCTGGCTGTCACGTGGGGCCGGATCAAGCCGGACTTCCTCACCTACCACGGCATCCTGCGGGCGTTGCTGGCCGCCGACCGGGAGATCAGCGGCGGCGCGAACGTGGAGCTCATCCGCGCGTGTTTCGCCTGGCGGGAGATCGCCCCGGTGCCGACCTCGCTGATGCTGCGCCAGCACACCATCACCAGCTGCGGGTTCAGCCTCGGCAAAGGCGCGACCGTCCTCGGCGAGCCGGCCGCCGCAGACCGGCAGATCCCGGCGCCACGCGTCGACGGTGTCGCCTCCGTCACCCGGCTCTGAGCGACCTCCTCGGGGCTTGACTCTCCCGCCGGGGGAGACTGGAGGCTTCGGTGTGAAGGAGGAACCGTGGCGGACGACCTGATCCCGATCGGTCGTTTCTCCCGGATGAGCCGGTTGTCGATCAAGGCCCTGCGCTTCTACGACGCACAGGGCCTGCTCGCTCCGGCCCGGGTCGACCCGGCGTCCGGTTATCGCTGGTACCGGCGGTCACAGGCCGCGCGGGCCGAGGCGATCCGGGTGCTGCGGGCGGTCGACCTGCCAATCGGGGAGATCCGTGACCTGCTCGGCGACGACGATCCGGAGCTGATCGGAAAACGACTCTCGGCTCACCGGGAGCGGCTGCGGGCCCGGCTCGCCGAGCAGGAGCGGATGCTGCGGTTCCTCGAACGTCTCATCGATCGAGGAGGAAACCTCATGTCACCCGAGGTGACGGTAAAGGAAGTCCCGCCGGCCACGGTCGCGAGCGTGACGCTACGAGTCAGTCTGGTCACCATCGGCGAGGCCGTCCAGCGGGGCTTCGGCACGATCATCGGAGCCATCGGTACGGCCGGAGCGCACCCGATCGCAGCTCCGTTCCTCGTCTACCACGATGTGCTCGACGAGGGCGCCGAAGGTGAGGTGGAACTCTGCATCCCGGTTCCGGCAGGCACACCGGGTTTCCGGGAGATGCCCGGCGCGACGGTCGCGTCGATCGTCCATCGTGGCCCGTATGACGAGATCGCTCCCGCCTATCACGTGGTGACCGGCTGGATCGAGGAGAACGGCCGGAAACCCTGCGGGCCGCCCCGGGAGATCTACCTGAACGACCCGCAGACCGTCGCGCCGGACGAGTTGCTGACCGAGGTGCAGTTCCCGATCGAGCCCGGCGGCGACGATCGGTGAAGACCGACCACAAGCGGGAGCTCGCCTGCTACTCGGCGCGGCGTGGCCGGTTCGACCTCGTGGACGTGCCCGACCTGCGGTATCTCATGATCGACGGGTCCGGTGACCCCAACGGCGGTGCGTTCGGTGACGCGGCGGCGGCGCTCTATCCGGTGGCCTACCGGCTGAAGTTCGCCGCCAAGCGCCTGGGCCGCGACTACGTGGTGATGCCGCTGGAGGGCCTGTGGTGGGCCGACGACATGGACTCGTTCACCTCGTCGCGGGACAAGAGCCGCTGGCACTGGACCCTGATGATCATGGTGCCCGGGGAGGTCGACGAGTCGCTGGTCGACGGCGGCGTCCGGCTCGGCACGCTGTCCGAGGGGCGTTGCGTGCAGACCCTGCACATCGGCTCGTTCGACGACGAAGCCGAGACGCTGGACCGGCTGCACCACGGGTTCCTCCCGGCCAACGGCCTGCGGATGACCGGCCGCCACCACGAGATCTACCTGAGCGACCCGCGAAGGACCGCCCCGGAGAAACTCCGGACCATCCTGCGTCAACCGGTCGCCTGACCTGCCGCCCCGCCTGTGGTGGGCGGGGCGGACGGCGTACCTCAGGCGTCAACCGGTCGCCCCGCTTGTGGTGGGCGGGGGCGGACGGCGTACCTCAGGCTGAGGGGTTGAACGTGATGCCGGAAGGCATCGCCTCGGTGAGCAGATTGACGAAGTTGGCGTCCTTGAGGCCGAAATTGGCGCTGCCGAAGTCGTAGTTGCTCAGCGTGGTGCGGATGGCCGTGGTCGGGAAGCCGTTCCAGCCGACCAGCGACGGGTACTGCCAGGTCGCGTAGCCGTTCTCCGGCGGCTCGTCACCGGTGCCGGCCAGACGGAACGCGTGCGTGCTCACCCCGTCCTTGTGATAGACGATCTTCGGGTGGTTGCCGGTCCATCGCACCGCGCTCGCCGCCGCGATGTCGAAGTCACCGTGCGCCGACGTCGAGACGTACTTGGCCACGTCGTTCTGCACCCACACCACGACGTGCTCCCAGTCGTGCCGGTGGCCGCCGATCGAGCTGTTGGCGAGCGCCTGGTCCTTCTCGAAATACAGGCCGTACGCGATGGCGCACCACCCGTTGTTGCACTTGTACCGCGAGTAGCCGTTGGTGTTGTCCAGGTCGGCGTTGTCGTGACAGTCGCCGCTGAGCGAACCCGTCGGCTTGAGACCGCCGTTGACGACACCGGTCGGGCCGATCGCCGGGGTCGGGTAGCAGCCGTCGGTGTCGTAGTCGTACGCCGGCTGCCATTTGCTCTCGACCGCCTCGGCGTTGCCGGGCAGCTCAGCCGGGGGAGCAGCGAGCGCCGGGACGGCCGTGGCGGCCAGCAGGGCGAGCGCGCTGCCGGCGACGACCGCCGACCGGGCGGCCCAGCGGGGAGTGGTGGGGGACATCGGACTCCTCGGTATCGATCGGGGGGAATCGTTCCGTCGGATTTCCGCACGGCCGCCTGGATGGTGAGGCATCCACCGGGCTGCGCGGGGATCAACGCTCGGCGAACACCACTTCCACGGTCGGCCGGCGGCTTACCCGCCGGTAACAATCGATCAGCTTGGTGGTTCTGGCCCCCGGGGGCAAGAGTTTGTCTCATTTCCTCCGGCCGGGAGCCGACTGTGCGGAGGTGAGAAGGAGTTCAGCGGTACGCGCGAGGCCGGTGCCCCGCCATGTGCTGCTGGCCCTCGCCGCGATCCCGCTGGCACAGGTCGCGGGCGTGCTCGTCCCGTCCTGGTATCCGGCGATCCTCGGAGTGTCCCTGGCGGTGGCCGACGGGTTCGGCGTCTACTACCTGACCCGGGTGGCCCGGCTCGGCCTGAACGTGCTGCCCTGCCGGATCGGCGCGGTCGCCCGCGGGCTCGGCGTGGGCAACGCGGTGACGCTGACCGCCTGGCTGGCCGGCGGACCGGCCTGGCTGTGGTGGGCCGCGGTGGCCACCCACATCAGCGGGATGGCCCTGCTCGGGCTGTCGCTCGTGCTCGGTCCGCTGCTGCGGCTGAGCGGACCGCACCGGCAGGCCTTCATTGCCGAGATGGTGGCGGTCGGCGCGGCCGCGGTGATGGTGGTCTGGTTCTCCGGGCCGGACCCGGCGCAGTTGTCCGAGCGGTCCGGGCAGACCTGGAGCATCATCGGCGGCCTGCTCGTCGCCGACCTCATGCTGGCCATGGCGATCGCCGCGATGCTGCTGCGCGGCATGGTCACCCACTGGCTCGACCCGATCACCGTGCTGATCACCGGGATGGGTCTCGCGATCGTGGCCGACACCAGGTGGGCGACAGGTCTGCCGGCCGGGGTGGAACGCCTGGTCGAGCCGTCCGGCGGCATCCTCGTGGTGATCGCGCATCTGCTGCTCACGCTGTCGCCGCTGATGTCGGCGTCCGGAGTCGGCAGCGTCACCGACCGGGTCCGGCGCGCCGGACCACCCCGCTGGGTCGCTTACCTGCCGCTCGCCGCGCTGGTCACCGGGGTGGCGCTGCTGCTCGTGGTGATCGTGCGGACAGCCGGGTTCGTACGCTGGGGTGGCCTGGTCGTCGCGATGGCCGTCATGCTGGTCGCGGTGACGTTCCGCTACTGGATGTCGTTGCGCACCAGCCGGGCCCGGGCCGGCCGCGACCCGGAGACCGGGCTCTCCAACCGGGACGGGCTGAAAGAGGCGCTGGCCGCGGCGGTCCGCGGGCGCGAGCCGTTCGCCGTTCTGGCGATCACGGTGCCCGAGCCGCGGGCCCAGCACCGCATGTCGATGATCCTTCGCGGCCACGTCCGGGCCGACGATCTGGTCGCCCGGATCGGCCCGGCCACGTTCGGGGTGCTGCTGACCGACGCCGGTGTCACCGACGAGGCGACCGCGGCGGCGCAGCGGGTCCTGGCCGCGGCCGAGGACGACGGGCTCCGGTGCTCGATCGGGGTGGCGCTCGCCCGGCCCGGCGAACCCGCCCGGACCGTGCTGCGCAACGCCGAGATCGCGATGAGCCATTCCGCGCGGTCGGTGACGTCGACGTTCGCCATCCACGAGCCGTCGATGAACGACCGCCGGGCAGCCGACGCGGCGCTCGCCGAGGCTCTCGAGGGCGCGTTGCAGCGCGGCGAGTTCACCGTGCTCTACCAGCCGATCGTCGACCTCGCGACCGGCCGGGTGGTGGCCGCCGAGGCGTTGCTGCGCTGGCACCATCCGTTGCACGGCGCGGTGTCGCCGGCCACGTTCATCCCGGTGGCCGAACGGTCCGGGGAGATCGTCGGCATCGGACGGTGGGTGCTGGAACAGGCGGCCCACCAGGTCGCCGCCTGGCGTGCGGCGGGCGCCGACCTGTCGGTGACCGTGAACGTCTCACCCCGGCAGCTGCGGGAACCGCACCTGGCCCGGGACGTGCTCACCGTGCTGGAACAGGCCGGCGCGCCGGCGGACTGCCTGGTCGTCGAGGTCACCGAATCGGCGATGGTGGACGAGACGGCCGAGGTCGCGGCGCTGCGACGGTTACGGTCCGCGGGGGTCCGGATCGCCATCGACGATTTCGGTACGGGCTACTCGTCCCTGCAATACCTGACGCGCCTCCCGGTGGACGTCCTCAAGATCGACCGCAGTTTCGTGGCGCGGCTGGACGGCACCGCCGAGGGGGCGGCGATCGCCGAGGCGGTGATCCGGCTGGCCCAGATCCTGCGGCTGACCACGGTCGCCGAGGGGATCGAGACCGAGGGCCAGGCTTCGGAACTGCTGGCTCTCGGCTCGGAGCGGGGGCAGGGCTATCTGTTCTCGCGGCCGGTGGCGCCGGAGCGGGTGCTCGACGTGGCCGTCAGGCGGGCGCCTTCGCCTTCTCCTTCTCGGTGACCGTGGGGACCGAGGCACGCTGGTTGCGGATCAGCGCGTCGATCGACCACGGTCCACCGCCGAGGACGGCGATCAGCAGGAACGACCAGGAGTAGAGGGCGGGCGTGACCCCGCCGTTCTGGATCGGCATGAGCCCGTCCGGCTGGTGCACCACGAAGTAGGCGTAGGCCATCGACCCGGACGCCAGGATCGCGGCCGGTCGGGTGCCGAGCCCGACCAGCACGAGCAGGCCGCAGACGAGCTGGATGAGTCCGGCGTACCAGCCCGGCCATACGCCGACGGCCACCGGCTCACCCGTGCCGCGGCTGCCGCCGAGCAGGCCGAACACGGTGGCCAGCCCGTGGCAGGTGAACAGCAGGCCGACGACGACCCGGAACAGCAGCCAGGTGACGTCGGCGACGCGAGGGGAAGACATAATGCTCCTCTGTCGGGAAGTGGACAATCTGGAAATCCACCCTAAGTGCCCCAAGCGTCGCTATGAATAGATGATCTTAAATTTCCTCTAAGAACTCGAGATGACGGAAATCTATTCGTAACTAGTTCTACATCTTGCCGAAAACGTTTTCGTAAGGCAGCGTGTGCCGCAGGCGAGCCGCATCACGGGGGCGGGTCTGCCGAGGCTGCTCAGGAGTGCCGCACGCTGCATCTTTCCCGGGCGCCTCCGCTTCCCATGCATCGAAGAATCTCGATTGCAGAGGTGTCCTCATGCGTTTCAACCGTCGTACCGTCCTGATTGCCGGCGCCGCCGGGGCAGCGGGTGTTCTGTTGCCCACCGGACCGGCCCGAGCCGCCCGCCCCGACTTCGGTGTCTCGGCGTATCCGTTTCCCCTAACCGCCGTCCGCCTGGGTTCCGGCCCGTTCGCCGACAACGCCGGCCGCACCCAGTCCTACCTGCGCTTCCTGGACGCCGACCGGCTGTTGCACATGTTCCGGGTCACCGCCGGCCTGTCCTCGTCGGCGACCCCGTGCGGCGGCTGGGAATCACCCTCGACCGAACTGCGCGGCCACTCCATCGGGCACGTGCTCAGCGCGCTCGCCCAGGCCTACGCCAGCACCGGCGACCCCAGCTACCAGGTCAAGGGCGACTACCTGGTCGCGCAGCTCGCCCTCTGCCAGCGCTCGAACGGTTATCTCTCCGCCTACCCGGAGTCGTTCATCGACCGGGTCGAGACCGGGCAGCAGGTGTGGGCGCCCTACTACACCCTCCACAAGATCGTGCAGGGGCTGCTCGACTGGCATCTGCTCACCGGCAGCGCCCAGGCGCTCGCCGTGCTGCAGCGCAAGGCCGCCTGGGTGCAGGCCCGCAACAGCCGGCTCACCCACGCCCAGCGCCAGCAGATGCTGCGGGTCGAGTTCGGCGGCATCGGGGAGACCCTGTTCAACCTCTACCAGCTCACCGAAGACCCGGTGCACCTGTTCACCGCCCAGTACTTCGACCACGCCCAGGTGCTCGACCCGCTCGCTGCCGGGGTCGACGCGCTCGCCGGGTTCCACGCCAACACACAGATCCCGAAGGCCATCGCGGCGATCCGTGGTTACCACTCGACGGGCGACACGCGTTACCGCGACATCGCGGTCAACTTCTGGAACTTCGTGGTGCGCCAGCACTCGTACGCGATCGGCGGCAACTCCAACGGCGAGTACTTCCAGGCGCCGAACCGGATCGCGTCGGAGCTGTCCGACAGCACCTGCGAGTGCTGCAACACGTACAACATGCTGAAGTTGACCCGGCAGTTGTTCTTCACCGACCCGTCACGGGCCGCCGAGTTCATGGACTTCTACGAGAAGGCCCTCTTCAACCATCTGCTCGGCGCGCAGAACCCGAACTCGTCGCACGGCCATCACTGCTACTACGTGCCGTTGCGGGCCGGCGGGATCAAGACGTACAGCAACGACTACGACAACTTCACCTGCTGTCACGGCACCGGCATGGAGACCAACACCAAGTTCGTTGACAGCATCTACTTCCAGATCAACACGACGCTCTACGTCAACCTGTACATCGCATCAACATTGACGTGGTCAAGTCGAGGCGTCACGATCCGGCAGGACACCACGTATCCGGAGAGCCCGTCCACCCGGCTCACCGTGACGGCCGGTTCCGGCGCCTTCGACATGCGGATCCGCATCCCGTCGTGGACCAGCGGCGCCCAGGTTCGCGTCAACGGCGTCGTCACCGGAACGGCGACACCCGGCACGTACGTCTCGATCAATCGGACCTGGACCACCGGCGACGTCGTCGATGTCAGCCTCCCGATGACGCTGTCCCTCGAGCCCGCACCGGACAACCCGTCGGTGCGCGCGGTCAAGCACGGGCCGATCGTGCTGGCCGGCCAGTTCGGCAGCAACAACCTCAGCAGCCTGCCCACCCTCGACCCGGGCACGCTGACGGCGACCGGCACACCGCTGGAGTACACCGCCGGATCGGTGCTGCTCCGGCCGTTCTACAAGACACACGGCCAGCGCTACTCGGTCTACTGGAACGTCGCGAGCACGGCCCCGAAGGAGGCCCGCTACCCGTTCGACGAGACGTCCGGGACCGTCGCCGCCGACGCGACAGGCAACGGCTGGAACGGAGCCCTGATCGGCGGCGTCACCCGCACCGCCGGGCGCAGCGGCAACGCCGTCCTGCTCAACGGCGCCAACGGATACATCAGCCTGCCCGGCGGCATCCTGGCCGGGGTCGCCGCGTTCACCATCGCCACCTGGGTCCGCATCGACACCGCCGCGACCTGGACCCGGGTGTTCGACTTCGGCACCGGCACCGGCGCCTACCTGTTCCTCACCCCGCGCAGCAGCTCCGGCACCGCCCGGTACGCGATCAGCAACGGCGGCTCCGGCGCCGAACAGCGGATCAACGCCCCGGCCGCGCTCCCCACCGGAGCGTGGACGCACGTCGCGATCACCCACACCGGCAACCTGGGCGTCCTCTACGTCAACGGCACCGAGGTCGCCCGCAACACCGCCCTGACGGTACGCCCGTCCGCGTTGCCGTCCACCACCCAGAACTGGATCGGCCGCTCCCAGTACGCCTCCGATCCGTATCTGACCGCCGCCGTCGACGGGTTCCGGATCCACAGCCGGGCGCTGTCCGCGGCGGAGGTAGCTCAACTGTTTTCCACCGGACAGTGAGACCGGTTTCCGCCGGCAGTGAGACCGGGCCGTGAGACCGGACAGTGAGAGAGGCAGTTCGATGTCCAGAAGAAGACGAACAGTGGCGCTCTTCAGCGCGCTGCTCACCGCGGCCGCGGCGATAGCCGTGGGTACCCCCTCACAGGCCGCCAACCCGATCATCACCAGCATCTACACCGCCGACCCGGCCCCCCTGGTCGTCGGCAACACCATGTACATCTACGCCGGCCGTGACGAGGCGCCCACCGGCGGCAGCAACTTCGTGATGCGCGAGTGGCACGTGCTGTCCTCGACCGACGCGGCGAACTGGACCGACAACGGCGCCCGCGCCAACATCGCCACCTTCCCGTGGGCCGGCGCCGACGCGTGGGCCGGCGAGGTCGAGCCGCGAAACGGGAAGTACTACTGGTACACCTCGATCAACGGCAACGGCGCGGGCTGGATGAACATCGGCGTCGCCGTCGGTGACACCCCGCTCGGCCCGTTCACCGATGCCAAGGGCGGTCCGCTGATCAGCGACAGCACCGCCAACTCGTCAGGTCTCAACATCGACCCGACGGTCTTCGTCGACGACGACGGGCAGGCCTACATGTACTGGGGCGGCTACTGGTCGCCGCGTGCCGTGCGCCTGGCCAGCAACATGATCGACACGGTCGGGTCGGTGGTCACGCCGACGGGGCTCACCAACTACTGGGAGGCCCCGTGGATGTTCAAACGCAACGGCCTCTACTACATGATGTACGCCGCCAACGACACCAGTGGCTGCGTCACCAACTCCAACTACGCCTGCCAGCGGTACGCGACCGCGACGAACCCGATGGGGCCGTGGACCCACCGGGGCATCGTGCTCGGTCAGGTGTCGTCGACCACCAACCACGCCGGGGTCGTCGAGTTCAACGGCCAGTGGTACATCGTCTACCACAACGCGAACGCGCCGGGTGGTGGCAACTTCCGCAGGTCGGTGGCGGTCGACAGGCTCTACTTCAACGCTGACGGGACGATCCAGCAGGTCGTGCAGACGACCACCGGCCCGCCGCCGAACCCCGGTGGCGGAGGAGGTGGCAGCGGCACGAACATCGCGCCGTCCGCCACCGCGACGACGTCCTACGTGTCGTCGTGGGAGAGCCTGGCCGCGGTCAACAACGGTGGCACGCCGGCGAACTCGCAGGACCGGTCGAACCTCGCCTACGGCAACTGGCCGCAACAGGGCACGCAGTGGATCGAGTACACCTGGCCGACCGCGCAGTCGATCAACAAGAGCTCGGTCTACTGGTTCGACGACAACCAGGGGATCGACTTGCCGGCGTCGTGTGCATTGCAATATTGGAACGGCAGTCAATATGTAGCGATTCAACTCCAGTCAACATGTGGCGTCGCCGGCAATGTTGAGAACGTCAACACGTTCGCGAGTGCGGTCAACACGACGCGCCTCCGGCTGCAGATCACCTCACGCAGCGGATTCTCGACAGGCGTGCTCGAGTGGAAGGCATTCCAGTCGTGAGCCGGCCAGACGCGACAGAGCGCGACGCGACGCGACGGAGCGGGCGGCGGCTGTTCGGCAACGTGCGGCGCGGGTGGGCGTACACGATGAGCTTGACGTTGATCGCGGCCTCGCTCTCGATCAACCCGCAGCCGGCTCTGGCCGCGCAACCCATCGGCTTTCCGACCTTCGGCAATGCCGGCTCGATCCCGGCGCCGCCGGTCGGCTACACCACAGGCGACACGATGCGGGCCATCTACGACGCCGAGTCGAGTGGCACCGACTTCTGGATGGACCGCCTGCTGGCCCGCACCGGCAACGACCCGGCCGGCACCTGGCTGATGACCCGCGGCCGGGCCGCGTACATGAACACGCACACCCCGTCGGTGATCGGTTTCGGTGGCAACGCCGCGTACTGGGACAACATCTCCAGCCAGAACGCCTACGCCATCACCGCGTCCACCGGCACCTTCACCGAACAGGCCGCCCAGCGCCGGCAGACACCCAGCCACTGGCGCAGCGTGCACACCAGCGGCACGATGCGGCTCGACGTCACCAAGTTCATCACCGACAACAACGTGCTGGTCACGAACGTCGCCGTGGTCAACAACGGCAGCGCCTCGACGACCCTGACACTGAACGCCACGTCGCCCTACGCGACCACCGTGAGCGGCACCGAACTGACCGGCACCCGGGCCGTGAAGAACAACCTGACGACCCTCTACCCGCGGTTCTCCGGCGACGGGTTCACCGCCGCCAACGGGGCGCTCAGCCGATCAGTGACGGTCGCGGCCGGGCAGACTGTCACCGTCAAGGTGCAGCTCGGCTGGGTCGCCAACGAGATCCCGGCGTCCCGCACCGAGTACGACGCCTATCGCGCCCGGACACCCGCCGACGCGTTCGCCACCCACGTCCGCACGTACAACAAGTGGTGGGCCGACAACGTCCCCTACATCGACGTGCCGGACGCGGCGATCAAGAAGAACATCTACTACCGCTGGTGGCTGATGCGCTTCAACCACCTCGACGCCGACATCCCCGGCCAGGACTTCCAGTTCCCGCAGTCGATCGAGGGCGTCACCGGCTACAACAACGCGATCGCGCTCACCCAGCCGATGCACATCGACGACCTGAAGTATCTGCGCAGCCCGGAGTACTCCTACGGCCCGTACCTGGCGGTCGGCCAGTACTCGGCGAACGGCCGGTTCGTCGACAACCCGGGCGACCCGGAGAACTGGTCCAACTCGTACACCCAGTACATCGCCGAGGCGGCGTGGCGGGCCTACCAGATCCACGGCGGGCAGCCGGCGATGCTCAACAACTTCGCCCGCTATGCCGAGGGTGACGCCAAGGGCCAGCTCGCCACCTACGACACCAACAACAACGGCGTCATCGAGTACGACTGGGGCGCGATGACCGGCAACGACGCCGACGCCGTGTCGTTCCACTGGCGGGCCGGCAACCTGGACCGCGCCGAGACCGCCTACGTGTGGAGCGCCGCCAACGCCGCCCGCGACGCCTACACGCTGTCCGGCAACACGGCCAAGGCCACCGAGATGCAGACTCTCGCCGACCGGATCCGCAACGGCGTGATCAACACACTGTGGAACCCGGACCGGCAGCTGCTGGAACACAAACACGTCTCCACCAATGCGTTCGTGCCGTGGAAGGAGATCAACAACTACTACCCGTACGCGGTCGGGCTGATGCCGAACACCGCGCAGTACCGGGAGGCGCTGCGCCTGTTCGCCGACGCCGCCCAGTACCCGATCTTCCCGTTCTACACCGCCAACCAGGTCGACAAGGCCGCGGCGGCAGCCGCCGGGAACCCGGGCAGCAACAACTTCTCCACGATCAACTCCACGGTGCAGTTCCGGCTCTACTCGTCGGTGCTGCGCAACTACCCCAACTCGTGGATGAACACCGACGACTACAAGAAGCTGCTCTACTGGAACGCCTGGGCACAGTACGTCGGCGGCGACACCAACTGGCCGGACGCGAACGAGTTCTGGGCCGACTGGAACGGCAGCGCCATCACCTACCGCTCGTGGATCCACCACAACATCCTCGGCAGCAGCAACTGGACGATCATCGAGGACGTCGCCGGGCTCCGGCCGCGCAACGACGCCCAGATCCAGCTGTCGCCGATCAACATCGGGTGGAGCCATTTCGCGGTCAACAACCTGCGCTACCGCAACGCCGACCTGTCGATCGTCTGGGACGACCCGGCCGACGGCGTCACCAGGTACACCGGGGTGCCGCAGGGCTACTCGATCTACCTGAACGGGACCCGGGTCGCGACGCTCAACCAGCTCGTCCCGTTCACCTACAACCCGGCGACCGGGGCCGTCACCACCACCGGAACCGTCGCGTTCAGCACCGCGTTCGCGTCCCTCCAGGCGCCGCAGAACGTGGTCCAGAGCGGGGCGCGCGTGGTCGACATCTTCGCCAAGGCGGGCGTCGACCTCACCTCGACCCGGCCCAACCTGGCGACCGGGGCGACCGCGTCGGCGTCGTACACCACCTCCGGCACGACGGTGGCCGGCGCCATCGACGGGCTGCCCACCAACGCGCCGCTGTGGGGCAGTTACGGCAGCGCCAACGCGACCGACTGGTACGAGCTCAACTTCGGCAGCACCGCCCGTACCGTCGACGAGGCCTGGCTCTACTTCCGCAACGACCGGGCCGGCAACCGGTACCGGCCGCCGGCCGGCTACAACGTCCAATACTGGAACGGCAGCGCCTGGGTCAACGCGGCCTCGCAGGTCAAGACACCAGGCACGGCCCAGTCCAACTTCAACAAGGTCACCTTCACCGCGGTCAGCACGACGCGGCTGCGGGTCCAGTTCACCCAGCCGTCCGGCAGCACGAAGACCGGGCTGACCGAGATCAAGCTGTACGGGCAGGGCACCGTCCCGCCGAATCCGAACCCCAACCTGGCGACGTCGGCGACACCCAGCGCCTCGTACACGTCGTCGTGGGAGAGTGTCGCCGCCATCAACGACGGGATCGACCCGCCGTCGTCGAACGACACCGTCAACCCGCGCTGGGGAACCTGGCCCAACCAGGGTCAGCAGTGGGCCGAACTGACCTGGCCGACAGCGCAGAACCTGCAATCGGCCCAGGTCTACTTCTTCGACGACAACCAGGGCATCGACCTGCCCGCGTCGTGGAAACTCCAGTACTGGAACGGCACCGCCTACGTGGACGTGCCGTCGGCGAGCGGCTACCCCGTCGTCGCCAACCAGTACAACACCGTCACGTTCGGCCAGGTCGGCACCACCCGGTTGCGGGTGGCGCTGACCAGCGGCGCCGCGTCCGTCGGCCTGCTGGAGGTGAAGGCCTTCGCCAGCTGACGAGCCGGTGAGCAGCAGGGTGGCCGTCCGGGTGCGGGCGGCCACCCCGCCGTCCGGGTGCGGGCGGCCACCCCGCCGTCCGGATCCGGGCGGCCACCGCCGTCTCAGTGGCCGCGGAACGCCTCCTCCAACCACCACGACGGATGCTCGGCGGTGACCTTCGCGTCCACCACCATCGGCACGTCACGTGGCCCGGCCAGCCAATCCCGGACCAGATCAAGATCTTCCGGCTTGCGTACGGTCACTGCCGCGCACCCGTGCCCGCGCGCGACGGCGGCCAGATCCGTCTCCGGGAACACCACCGTGGACAGCACATGCCCGGCCGGCCCGAAATGGTGCACCTCGGCCCCGTACGCCTCGTCGTTCCACACCACGATCAGCATCCCGAGACCGAGCCGCCGGATCGTGTCGAGTTCGGCGATGCCCATCAGGAAACCGCCGTCCCCGCACGCCGCGACCGGCAGCCGACCGGGGCTCGCCAGGGCCGCCCCAAGTGCGCTGGCCAGCCCGAGCCCGATCGACTGGAACGCCTGGGTGAACACGAAACCCTGATGATCCGGAACGGACAGGAACATCGACGGGTAGCCCATGAAGTTGCCCGAGTCGACGGCGATCACCCGTTCCGTCGGGAGCATGTCGTCGAGGGTGATCGCGAGGGTCCGCGGGTCGATGTGGGACTCGTCGCCGGTGTCGTCGTACCCGACGTCACGCCAGCGGCTCCGGTCGCGCAGCCTCTCCCGTACCGCATCGGTCCGATAGGCCTCGCGCTGATCGGGGAGCGCGGCCGTGACAGCGACCGCCGTCAATCTCGCGTCCCCGCAGACACCGAGGTCGAGACGATGATGGGCGCCGAAGGCGGCCGGATCGAGATCCACCTGGACGACCGTGGTGTCCGGCCCGATCAGCGAACCGTGCCGGCTCGTCCACATGTTCAGCGACGCGCCCCAGGCCACCACGACGTCCGCGTCCCGGATCAGCTCGGCCGCCAGCGGGGTGGCGAAACCACCGGATACGTCCAGGTTCCAGGCGTCGCCGGCGAACAGCCCCTTGGCCGCCGCCGACGTGGCCAGCAGCGCGCCGGACGCCTCCGCCAGCGCCGCCAGCTCGGCGCGGGCGGCGACCGCGCCGCGCCCGGCGATGAACACCGGCCGCCCGGCATCCTTCAGCAGATGGGCAAGAGCGGTCACCGCGTCGTCGGACGCGCGCGGCGGCTGAGTCGCCGGAGCGGGCGGGACCTCGGCCGGTTCGGCGGTCGCGGCCTGCACGTCCAGCGGCAGGTTGAGCACGACGGTGCGCCGCTGCTGGACCGCGGTCCGCCAGGCGCGGGTCGTGTCGGCCACCGCCGACGCCGGCCCGTGCACCCGATCGCTGACCGCCCCGACCGCCTGCGCCAGCGCGTCCTGATCGACCCGGAAGTTCGAGCGCACCGCGGTCGCGGCCGGCTCGGCCGCCAGGACCAGCAGCGGGGTGCGGCTCTTCGCCGCCTCCGTGATGCCGGTCATCGCGTTGGTCAGCCCGCAGCCCTGATGCACGGTGATCACCCCGGGCCGGCCGCTGACCCGCGCATACGCGTCCGCCGCGGTCGCCGCCCCGCCCTCGTGGCGGGTCGCGACGAACCGGGCGCCGTGCGCGACCAGCGCGTTCGTGACGTGGAAGTTCCCGCTGCCGACGACCCCGAAGACCAGGTCGGCGCCGAGTTTCGCGAGGGTCTCGCCGACGACGTCGGCAACCGTCCGGTCACTCACTCTTCGACTCGCTCACTTCTCCACGAGGGCGAGGACACGAACCGGGCTGCCGGACCCGCCGACGATCGGCAGCGGGGGAGCGATCACCACGGCGCCGGTCGGCGGCAGCCGATCCAGGTTGCGTAGCTGCGTCAGCCCGTACTTGCCCGCCCCGAGCAGGTAGGAGTGGCACGGGAACGGCGGGTCGAACGAGTGCGCGGCCCCGGCGTCGGTGCCGACCGTCTCCACCCCGAGGCCGATCACCGGCGACTCCTCGGCCAGCCACTTCGCGGCTTCCACCGAGACGCCGGGGGTGTGCGGGCCGGTGTCGTTCGCGTTCAGGAACGCCTCCTGGTCACCCGACCGGGTATCCCATCCGGTACGCAGCAGCAGCCACCCGCCCTCCGGCAGCGGCCCGTGCGTGGCCTCCCACTCACGGATGTGCTCGATCTCGAGCAGGAAGTCGGGATCCTTCGCGGCCCGGTCGGCGACATCGACGACCGCGGCCGGCGCGATCAGCCGCCGCACCGGCACCTGCGAAACGTCGTCACCGTCGCGGCCGGTCACCCAGTGGACCGGCGCGTCGAAGTGGGTGCCGGTGTGCTCGCCCGTGTGGATGTCGTTCCAATACCAGGCCGGGCCGCGGTCGTCGTACCGGCTGATCTCCTCCAGACCGAACGGGATCGTGTTCGCGAACGGCGGCGGCAGCTGAAGGATCGGCGTTCCCGCGGACAATGGCGCGGTCAGATCGACGACCTCGATCGTTCCACCGCGGACACCTGTCAGCAGGGCCTGCAGAATGCTCATCGGCAAACCCTACGGCCGCCACGTTCCGCGCGGCAGGCATCGACACGGACTTCGGCCTTACGGGGCGATCGCGGCTCGCATGATTCGCCGGGCCAGACCCGGATTCTCCAGAAGGTCCGTGCTGTCGCCGAACTGGTCGATGGCCCCGATTCCGGGTGTTTCCCCGATCAGCGCCGCCGCGAATCGGCCCGCGTCGATCACCGGGAACGGGCGGTCGAAATAGCGGCGCCGGATCGCCTCGACCGGTTCGGCGACACCGAGCCGGTTCTGCCAGACGCCGGCCATCTCGTAGGCGTCACAGAGCGCCGCCTGGCGCTGCTCCGCATCACCGGCGGCAAGGGCACGGTGCAGCGCGGCGGCGATTCCGGCCGCCTCCGGCAATGCGGTGAAGGCCTTTCCCAACCATTTGCTGTACGGCGGGAAGCGCCGCGCCAGCAGAAGCGACAACCGCATCACGTCCCGGGCCAGCCGTGCCGCCACCACCCGGCTGCCCAGTTCGTCCCCGGTTTCCGCGGCCCGCCCGACGAACGCCTCCTCCTGCCCGATCCGTGCCCACTGCGCGGCCAGCACCTGACGCCACACGTCGTCCGGATACCAGCGCAGCCGCTCCCGCAGCGCCGTGAGCTCGCCGACCCCGTCGTGGAACACCGCCCCGCCAACGGTTTCGGCGAGCCGCTGCGTGGGCGTGGCCAGCCAGTCCACGGTTTCCGGCACCCGGCGGGCGTCGAACCCGAGCCGCTCGATCGACCAGCTCCCGACGTCGGTGAGGTGCACGCGGTGCGCGACCGGCCCGTCGGTGGCGGTCATCACCCGGACCCGGGCGTCCGCCGGCTCGAAGTTGGTCGGCCACCCGCGTACCTGCCTGGGCAGACGTTCGGTGAGCAGCGCGGACAGCCCGGCGCCGTGCCGGGCCACGTCGTCCGGCCGCAGGAACAGCTCCAGCCGCGGCCCCCAGTCGTGATCCACCGAGCGTGGCGTGTCGAAGCCGAGCACCTCCGAACCCGGCCCGACCCGCGCGGCCGCATGCGGCAGCCCCGGATAGGCGTCGTCCAGCAGCGGGCGGACGGCCTCGGCGTAGAAGATCCGGCACAACTCCAGGCCGGGCATGAAGTCGGGAAGCACGATGCCACGTTAATTGCGTTGCCCGGGTTCGGCGATCCACATACTGTTGCCACCAGTTCCACACCGAACTCGAACGGGGAGACCGAGATGAACGCGATCAATGAAGATATTCAGCGGCGGCGCCGATAGATCGCTCCAGCGTTCGGTCGAGCCGCCCATTCCACACCGGAATAGGGCGGTTCTTTGTATCCAGCCCCGTTAGCTCAATGGGAGAGCACCCGCCTGTCGAGCGGGGGGCCGCCGGTTCGATCCCGGCACGGGGCGCGCAACACAATGTCGCCGTAGCTCAGCTGGTCGGAGCGCCGATCTGATAAGTCGGAGGCCGGTGGTTCGAACCCACCCGGCGACACGCAACAATTTTGGCGCGGTGGACGAAAGGTAGAGTCGCCCGGCTTTCACCCGGGACACGTGCGGGTTCGAATCCCGTCCGCGCTGCACGATCCGGCGTCGCCCAACGGCAGGGCACCGCACTGTTAATGCGCACAGGTGAAGGTTCGAATCCTTCCGCCGGAGCCACCCCACCGAACGGCACAGGCAGGGCGCGGGGACCGCCGAAGGTCCCCGCGCCCTGTCGTGCGCGGTCTACCCGATCAGCTGTGGACCTCGAGCTCGAACAGCGAGTAGCCCCAGACCGTGCCGCGAGCCGTACCGTTGATCCGCACGTAGCGGCCGGTTGCGGCCAGCGCGGTGTTGTCGTCCACCCCACCGTCGCCGCCGGTGACCGTCCGGACCGTGGTCCAGGTCGTCCCGTTCGCCGATGTCTGGATCTGGTATCCCGAGCCGTAGGCCGCCTCCCAGGTCAGCTTGACCCGATCGATCGGGTACGACTGACCGAGGTCGACCTGGATCCACTGCGGGTCGGCGAAGGCACTCGACCACCTGCTGGTCAGCGATCCGTCCACCGCGGCGGAGGCCGGGTAGGCGACCGCCTCGGTGCTCGACGCCGTCGCCGGCTTGTTCAACGCCAGGTTCGCCGACGGCGGTTGCGTCGTGCCGGAGGTGAACGTGAAGTCGTCGACGTCGAACAGCGATCCCGCGCCGCCGGTGAACACCAGGTACAGCTGGCGCGTACCGGTCGGTGGGTTGATCGTCCCGGTGACGTCGATCCACGTCTCCCAGCCACCGGTCGGGGCGACCTGCACCGTGCCGGCCACCGGGCCGGTCGGCGAGTCGGCCCGCACCGTCAGTGTGCCACCGACGCCGGCCGAGGCGACCCGCGCTTTGATCCCGGTGACACCGGCCAGGTTGTACGGCGTGAAGGAGATCCAGTCGCCGTTCTCGATGTAGCCGACGGCGTTGCCGCCGTGGGCGCTGGCCTTGGCGGCGACCTGGACGCCGTTCATGGTGCCGAAGTGCTCGGCCTGCCGGGTCCGCGGCTGCAGCACGTGCTGATCCTGGACCGCGACCCCGCTGACCGGGGTGTACACGGCGGCGAGCACCCCGAAGATGTTCGCGCTCACGTCGTGCTCGCCGTCCACCGTGGTCTGTATCGACCCGGTGCAGCCGGTCTTGCTGGTGATCGGGTGGCCGTGGCTGTCGTGGCCCAGGATGTAGTTGACCACGACCCGGCTGCAGTCGATGGTGCCGGCGTTCGGGTCGGTGACCCTGACCTCGAACGGCACCAGGTCACCGGGCTGGAACACCGATCCGTCGGGCGGTGCGATCAACTGGACGGATGGCCGGCCGACCCCGATGACAGTGCTGGCCGTCGAGGTTCGGCCGCCGCTGTCCCGTACCGTCAGCGTCGCGGTGTATTCGCCGTTCGCCGGATAGGTGAACGTCGGGTTGGCCGCCGTGGAGTCGGTGCTGCCGTTGCTGGTGAAGTCCCAGGCGTACGTGATCGGGTCGCCGTCCGGGTCGTTGCTGCCCGCCGAGCTGAACTGCACGGCCAGCGGCGCGGCGCCGGAGGACGGGGTGGCGGCGATCTGTGCGATCGGTGCCCGGTTCCCGCCGGTGCTGTACTCGATCCGGTAGAGAGCCGAGTTCTCGTCGCCGCCGAACCAGGTGGTGCCGTAGTCGAGCACGTACAGGGCGCCGTCCGGCCCGAACTCCATGTCCATGATCGCGGTTCCGGACCACGGGATCGGCTCGATCGCGCCGGCCGTGCCGTTGGCGTTCAGGGTGACCGCCTTGATCCAGCGGCTGGTGAACTCGCCGATGAAGGCCTTCCCGTTGTAGGACGCCGGGAACTTGACGTCGGAGGCCAGGCCTGCGTTGAAGTTGTAGACCGGCCCGGCCATCGGCCCGCCCCCGCCCAGCTCGGGCCGCCAGGGGCCCTGCCCGCCGTAGGGCAGCCAGGCCGCCTGGGACGGCGGCATTTTGGTGATGCCGGTGTTGTTCCGCGAGTTGTTCGTCGGCCCACCGGCACAGTCGTACGGACCTGACGACGGCCCGCTGGGGAACGTGAACTCCTGGTACGGGGTGTTGTAGTTGGAGCAGTACGGCCAGCCGTAGAAGCCCGGCTGGGTGATCCGCTCGAACGAGACGGTGCCCGCCGGCCCGCGCTGCGGGTCGGCCGAGCCCGCGTCGGGGCCGTAGTCCCCGAGGTAGACGACCCCGGTGGCCTTGTCGACGCTCATCTTGAACGGGTTGCGGAAGCCCATGGCGTACACCTCGGGCCTGGTGTTCGCCGTGCCCGGAGCGAACATGTTGCCCGCCGGGACGGTGTAGCCGCCCGTCGCACCCGGCTTGATCCGCAGGACCTTCCCGCGCAGGTCGTTGCTGTTGGCCGAGGTGCGCTGCGCGTCGTAGGCGGGGTTGCGGTCGGCCCGCTCGTCGATCGGCGCGAAACCGGCCGAGTCGAACGGGTTGGTGTCGTCACCGGTGGACAGGTACAGGTTGCCGGCGGCGTCGAAGTCGATGTCACCGCCGACGTGGCAGCACAGCCCACGGCTGGTCGGCACGTCGAGGATCGTCACCAGCGAGGCCGGGTCGATCGTGTTGTCGTCCCGCACGGTGAGCCGGGCCAGCTTGTTGGAGCCGTTGAACGGGGCGAACTGCGCCGCCGTGCCGGTGGACGGAGCGTCACCGCCCGGCGTGCTGAGTGGTGGCGCGTAGTAGACGTACACCCAGCGGTTGGTGGCGAAGTTCGGGTCGGCCTTGATGCTCTGCAGACCCTCCTCGTCGTGGCTGTAGACCGGCAGCGTCAGGGCTACCTTGGTGTTGCCGTTGACGTCGGTGTACCGGATGACGCCGTTGCGCGAGGTGTGCAGCACACCCCGGTTGGGCAGCACGGTGATGCCCATCGGCTCACCGGTCTCCGCCACGCCCTTGGCCAGAGTCACCTGGCTGAACGTGCCGCCGGGAGCCGGCACCGAACAGTTGCCGATGTTCTGCGCCGCGTATTTGATCCCGCCGAGCAGGTGGGTGCGGAAGTTGGCCTCCGCGTAGCTCTCGGCGGTGTGGCCGAGGCCGGTGTACCAGGAGCGGCCACCGTCGTAGGGCCGGCACCACGAGATCGGGTGGTCGCCGTTCATGGTGCCGCCGGTGTAGGTGGCCTCGTTGAGATTCGCGAGGACGTGCACCTGGGAGCGCGGGTTGGTGCGGTAGTTGTACCACTCGTCGGTTCGGTTCCAGTTCGCCGGAATGCCCGCGTTGGACGGGTGAGCGGTGTCCTCGATCCGGACGGTGGCCGGCTGGATCGCCGGGTGGCCGGAGAAGTACGCGCCGACGACGTTGCCGTACCACGGCCAGTCGTACTCGGTGTCGGAGGCGGCGTGCACGCCGACATAGCCGCCGCCGGCGCGGATGTAACGCTCGAACGCGGCCTGCTGGGTCGCGTCGAGCACGTCGCCGGTCGTGGACAGCCAGATGACCGCCCGGAACCTGGCCAGGTTCGTATCAGTGAACTGGGCGGCGTCCTCGGTCGCCTCGACCGTGAAGTTGTTCTGCGCGCCCAGTTGCTGGATCGCGGTGATTCCTGCCGGGATCGCGTCATGCCGGAACCCCGCGGTTTTGCTGAAGATCAGCACCGAGAAGTCGGCCGCGAATGCCGGGGCGACGTTGACGCCTGCCCCGGCCAGTACAAGAGCGACGATCAGCAGCACTCTGCGAATCATGATCGGTTGGATACCTCTCGTGAGGAAGCAGTCGAGACGTACGCCGATCACGTCTCGAACGTGGCCGCGGTGGGACCCGGAGAGCGCTTTCTCAGGGGTGTGGAAAAGTTAACAGATTCGTCATCGTCGAACAACGGTTTCATCGACGCCCGTGAGAATCCAACTGGCGAAGTGCGCCCCGTTCGAGAAGTGCGCGGCGGTGATCGATCGGGGCGGTCAGCCGAGTATCTCCTGCTAGAGGCGGGTTCCGTGATGATCCATTGTCGGCAATCGTAGGGCGTCAGCAGATGCCTTGCCATGTCTACCTGTTCAGGAACCTCGACATCCGGATCTCTTGCCGGCGAGAAAGCGCTTCCCTAACGGGTCCGCATCCCGCCCCTCGATGCACTGCCGGCGCAACCACGTCAGCTCTGCGAACACCGGCCCACTGCATCGACAGTTGGAAATATTTACGTAACAATGTTTACAGAACGCATCTCAGATCGCCCGTCGCAGCAGATCGAACCACTCCGTACGAGAGGACGTTCTCCGTGACAACGACTTCAGGTTTCACCGACCGGGCGCCGGCCCGCAGCCGCCGGCGCCTCGCAGTCCTTCTCATCGCGGCGGTCACCGCACTCGTCGGCAGTGCGGTCGTCCAGCAGCAGCCCGCACACGCCGCGTGGAATCTCGTGTGGGCCGACGAGTTCAACGGGTCCGGTGCGCCCAGCAGCGCCAACTGGAACTACAACGTCGGCAACGGGCTCAACCCCGGCCTCAATGCCTTCGACGGCTGGGGCAACGGCGAGTGGGAGTGGTACCGCCCCGAGAACTGCACGCAGTCCGGCGGCAACCTCGTGATGCGTGCCAACTGGCTCACGACGCCCATCACGGTCAACGGCCGTAACTTCTACCAGACGTCGTGCCGCATGACCACGGACACGAAGAGGTCCTTCCAGTACGGCCGCATCGAGGCGCGCATGGCGCTCCCGACCGCCACCGGCTCGTGGCCGGCTTTCTGGATGCTCGGTGACGCGTGCGACGAGACGTCCACGGGCGCCTACAACCCGGTGCAGACCTACTACGACCGCCTGCCCACCAACTGGGCCAGTTGCGGCGAGGTCGACATCATGGAACACGCGAACGCGAACACGACCGTTACGAACAACATCTTCTGGGATCTCCGGACCGGCGTGTTCCCGTGGACAGCGGGTCAGAACGCCAACTACGTCGCGAACCCCGCCGTCAACAACCCCGCAGCCTTCCACGTCTATGCGATCGAATGGACGGCCGCGCAGATCCGCTGGTACGTCGACGGCGTGCAAACGCACGTGATCGACACGACGCCGGCGACCCTGGAGGAGTTCCGCAAGCCGTTCCACATCATCTTCAACCTGGCCCTCGGCGGCTCATACCCGGGACAGAACCCCGTGCAGAGCCAGTTCCCGCTCACCGCATCGATCGACTACGTGCGCTACTACCAGGACGGCGGCACGACGCCGCCTACCCCGGGCGGACCTGCGACGCAGATCAACGGGCCCAGCGGCAAGTGCACCGACGTGGCCGGTGACAACACGGGCGGCAACGGCGCGGCCGTGCAGTTGTGGGACTGCCAGGGCACGGCGGCGACCGACCAGCAGTGGACGTGGAACGCGCAGACGCTCCGTACCCTCGGCCGCTGCCTCGACGTCCAGTCCGGCGGCACCACCAACGGCACCAAGCTTCAACTCTGGGACTGCAACGGCAGTGGGGCGCAGAACTGGGTTCAGGAAGGCAACCGGATGCGCAACCCGCAGAGCAACAGGTGCGTCGACTCACCATCCGGCGCCACGGCAAACGGAACCCGATTGCAGATCTGGGACTGCAACGGGTCGCCCGCACAGTACTTCGTGAAGGCCGCGTGACAGCCGACCGAGCGGCCAGCTGACAGTCAGGGCGCAGGAGCGGACAGGCTCCCGCGCCCTTTCCGCGCGTCCCGCAGTCAAGCCTCCCCAAACCGGGCTGCTGTACGGCCCCGGAAACAGCACTGGTCAGCGCCGGAAGACCAGCGCTGACCAGGAACACACGACGGGCAACTTGCCGCCGATCGAGCGCTCGAAGCCCGAGCCGGACAGCGCCCTCAGGCGATCTGCCGTAGGTCGCTGCCGTAGTCGAAGATGATCCGCATCCGGGCACCCAGCGCCCGTGCGTACCGGCTCAGCGTCGCCACCTCGTTGACGTCCAGATCACCGTTCTCGATCTGGCTCACTCGCCCCGGCGAGACGCCCATGAGTTCAGCCACCTGCTTCTGTGTCAGCCCCAGGCGCTTGCGCTCCTCGGCCAGATGAAACGCACCGACCCAGGCCTCGGTCCGGGCTCGCTCCCGCTCGATGGCTTCGTCGTCCCCGTCGTGCAACTCCGCACGGAGATCCTCCCAGTCGTGGAAGTCGCTCATGAGTTCTCCCTCCGCTTTCTCTCCGCAGCGAGCCAACCGTCGTACGCGGTCTCGGCTATCGGAATCGCCGTCCGATACCACCGAGTCCAATCGCCGGCCTTGTTCCCGGCCACCAGCAGCACCGCCTGCGACCAAGGAACGAACACGAACAACATCCGGATCGAGCTAAACGTCCAGCGCACGATTTGCGCAATGCATCAGTTGACCCACACGGAGTTGCAGGTCAACGAGTTGTGGGCCGCCGGGGACTCGAACCCCGAACCTCTCGGTTAGCAAGAGGAGAAGGAAGCGCGACCATGCCCGCGTGAGGCGGAGAGTGGAGGAGCTATCCGTCGAGTGCTCTGCCAGTTGAGCTAGCGACCCGCCACCGATCATCACACCCTCGCCGCCGGGTCGGCCATCGGGTTTCCGGGGCGTCGGGTGGTCGAGTTGCCTGGTGGCGGGCGTGGTTGGATGGCGGGGTGACGATCGTGGTGAGCGAAGTTCCGGAAAAGGGACGGTTCGAGGCTCGGGACGAGGACGGTGAGCTGGCCGGTGTGCTCACCTATCAGGTGACCGGGCCGATCATCGTCTTCACGCACACCGAGATCGACTCGCGGTTCGAGGGGAGCGATGTCGGCTCGCTGCTCGCTCGTGCCGCCATGGACGACTCCCGCAGCCGGAACCGGACCGTGGTCCCGATGTGCCCGCTGCTCGGTGAGTGGCTGGAGAAGCACCCCGAGTACGACAAGCTCGTCGCCCGGTCCACCCGCCGGATCAAGTGAGCAGCTCGGCCCGGATCGCCTGATCAGCGGCCCTGGACCGGCCGAGCTGGTCGGCCCGGAACGGCCGGCAGGGGGCAGGGTCAGATCGGGGCGCCGACCCGGAGGACCTCGGCCAACTGGGAACGACGCCGTAGGGCGGCCTCGGCACGCACCAGTATCGGGGCGGTGACCAGGAACAGCACCGCAACCGCGGCCAGAGCCGGCCACGGCACGACAGTCGCCGGGTCGGTCACCTGGCCGGTCAGCAGGCGCAGCGCCAGCGGGCCGGTGGTCAGTGCCGCGATCAGGATGCCCAGGGCCGGGCCACCGACGGCCGCGACGAAAGCGACGGGCAGCAACTCGCCGACCGCGATCAGGCGGCCCTGCCTCGGGGTCAGGCCCAGCGTCCGGAGGCGGCTTACGGTCAGCCAGCGGGCGGGTGCGCTCGCGGCCGCCGTCAACGCGAACGCGAGCAGGCCCGCCACCAGCAGGAAAACCGCGGTTGCCCAGGTCAGGCGGATCAGGCCGGAGACCAGTGGCGCGGCCCGCCGGGACTGCGCGACTTCGGAACGGGAGACCGTCGACAGGCCGGCGGTGGCCTCGGGGGCGCCGGGGCCGTTCACCCAGATGGTGTTCGGCGGTTCGGTCAGGCCGGCCGCCACGTCGACGATCACCACCTCGGTGGCGCCTCCGATGGCCGGGGCCGCGCCGGTGGCGGTCAGCTGTATCGCCGGTTTGCCCTGTTGAAGAATCTCCACCGTGGCGCCCTCGTGCAGAGCTCCGGTCGCGGAACGGACCAGGGCCTGCCGGCCGGTCAGTTGCGTCCCGGTGAAGGCGCGGCTGTCCACGATCACCAGCCGGGCGGGAGCGAGCTTGCCGTCCGCGACGATCCGCGCGTTGTCCGTGACGTGCCCGATGAGGACCGACGTCACCCCTGGCTCGGCGGCGATCCGGCGCGCGGCCTCAGCGGCCGAGGACGACGAAGGGGACGCGGGCGAGGAGGCCAGGTCGACCCGGACGTCTGCGCCCACCGTCTCCTGGGCGCCGCCGGTCAGGCCGCGTTCCACGGTGGTGGCGGTGACCAGCGCGAACGTCGCCAGCGCGGCCGCCGTGACGAGGGCGGCCACCGGCAGGGCCCGGCCGGAGGTGGCGGACGCCCGCGCGGCGCCGAACACGGCGAGTGGCCGCCGGGACCGCAGCGCCTGCCACAGCACCAGTCCGGTGATCGGTGGCAGCAGGCGGACCAGCAGGATCGCCCCGGCCAGGACGGCGAGGGTGGGGGCCAGCACCGGCAGGCCGGAGCCGATTCCGCGCTGGTTGAGCGCGACGATTCCGGCGGTTGCGGCGATCACCACGGCGGCTTCGGCGGCGGCCCGGCGCAACGCGCCGGTGTGCTGCGCCCACCGGCGGGCCGATCGGTTGGCGGGCAGCCGCCGGTCTCTGGTGGCTGAGGCGGCGTGCACCATGCCGTACGCGGGAACTGCCGCAACCGCCGTGACCAGTACCGGCGCCACCCACGCCGTGGCGACGGCGCCCGTGATCAGGGCCGCCACGGCGCATCCGGCCCCGGCTGCCAGAAGCGCGACGAGCGCCGACTCGATCAGTAGTTCCACGCCGAGCGACGTCAGCGAGGCGCCCCGCTGCCGGGCCAGCACCAGGGCCGCCGAGCGGCGCCGGACCAGCAGGTCGGCGGCGAGCAGCAGCACCAGCACGGCTCCGGCGAGGATCGCGGCGAGCAGCACCCCGGCCTGGATCCGGGCCGTCTCGACCTGGGTGGTGACGTCGTCGAGGACCGAGTCGAGGCCGGTACGCCAGGTGGACGACGTGTCGACGGCGCTCGACGACGCGGACCGGGCCTGGAGGGTGACCACGGTGGCGTTGACCCGCCGGGCGGCCTCCCAGGTCAGGACGGCCGGGTCGGGGACGAACAGCACGGTGCGCTGGAGTTCGTCGCGTTCGAACGCGAGCCGGGCGTCGGGCAGCGATTCGGCGGTCAGCAGTCCACCGAAACGGGTGGTGCCGATGCCGTCGGCGCCGGCGGCCGGGTTGAGTAGCCACGGGGCTTCGGCCCAGGCCGGGTCGGCCGGATCGACAGGCCGGAAAATGCCGCTGACCTGTACGTTCTTCGTGTTGCCGCGCTCGTCGGCGAGTTTCAGGAGCGCGCCCGGCCGTACCCCGAACTGGTTTGCGGTCGCCTCGGAGACGCCGACCTGGACCCGCCATGGTGGCCCGAACCATTCGATCTCGGCGGTTTCGGCGGTCGCCGCCGGCGCGGTCCCGGCCGTCCAGGTGACCTGCGGGCCGGTGCCGCCGGACAGGTAGGCCATCCGGAAGGTTCGCAGCACGCTGCCGTCGGTGACCTTCAGGGTGGGGCTGGTGACGGCGGCGATCGGTGGGCGCAGCATGGTGCGCAGTTCCGGGCCGAGCTCGTCGAGGGCGCGCAGCCGCAGGTCGTTGACGTCTTCGGCGAGGCGGGGCGCGCGGGCCCGGCCGGTCAGGGTGTCGTCGGGTTCCCAGCGGGCGGTGACGGTGATCTTGGCGCTGTCCCCGGCCACGCGGACGGCGTCGCGCACGGCGGCGTCGGCGGTCTGCTCCATCAGGCCCGGCACCGCTCCGGCGAGCACGCTGACCAGCAGCACCACCAGCGCGGACAGGGTCAGCGGCCCGGCGTCGGCCCGGAACCGGCCACGGATCGACGCCCGGTGTAGTCCGGCGATGATCATGAGGCGACCCGGAGGTGGGCGGCGTCGGCCCGGCGGGACTGGACCGCCACGACCGCGGCGACGGCCAGCGCCGTGGCGGCGAGCAGCAGTGCCAGCAGGGCCGCCTCGGCCGGCCACGGCCAGACCGCGGCGACCGCCGGAACCGGCACCCCGCCGGTCTCGGCGCGCACCAGCAGCGGGCTGACCAGCCAGGTCGCGGCGGCGCCGACGGCCGTGCCGGCGACCAGCATCGGCAGCAGGACGACGGTGTGCTGGCCGAGCAGGGTGGTCCGGATGTCGCGGCGGGTCATCCCCAGCCCTCGGAGCCGGGCCACCTCCACCGCCCGGGCCTGTAGGTCGCACGTGACGTGCAGGACCAGCCCGGCCAGCAGCAGCAACACCGCGGCCGGGACGAGCAGGCGCAGGGCTCCGGGCAGGGCGGCCGGGACCGGTCCGGTGGTCAGTCGCGCGGCTTCGCCCGTACGCGTGCGGATGTCTCCGAGATGGAGCCCCGAGGCGTCCGTGGCCCCGGTGACCCACCAGGCGTCGATGGGGAATTGGGGTTCGCCGCGGGCCAGCAGGGCCCGGGAGAGGGTGTCGAGGTCGGCGGCGATGGCGGGAGCGCCGGGCGCGGCCGCGACCGACTCGGTGACCCGTTCGATCCGCACCGGGACCGTGGCGAGACCGACCAGGATGTCGAGTTGGTCGCCGGGGCCGACCGACAGCTGGGTGGCGAGCGCCGCGGAGACGGTGGCCGGCACCGGGCCGGGGGCGGGGAACGCGGTCGCGACCAGCCGGCGGGCCGCATCGGGTGGCCCGCCGAGGGCGACGTTCGCGGTGAGGCGCAGCGACGAGCCGTTCGTGGTGACCTTCGGTGACCGGAGCTGGCCGGAGTAGGGCTCGGCCGAGGCCGCGGTCCAGCCGGCGCTGCCGGGCACCGACAGGTCGACGGTGATGTCGCTGGTCCGGACGCTGTCGTAGGCGAACTCGTCGGCGGCGACCGGCAGCATCACGGCGACCAGCCGCATCCCGTCGACCGGAACGCAGTCCGGCAGCGGGTGCGGCCGCCCGTCGAGCGGGATCGCCGGCGCGGTGCACGCGGTCCGCAGGCCACTGGCGTCCTCGAGGACGAGCTGCGGCGTCACCGACAGCCGATCCGGGCCGGTCGCCCGCCCGGTGACGGTGAGCGCCGCGCCCGTGCGGAGCGGGACGCCGGGCGCCTCGGCCGCCCCGCGGACCGCCACCAGGCGAGGCGGTTCGTCGCCGCCGCCGATCCACTGCCCGATCGCGACACCCCGGTTCACCGCGGGCCGGGCCTGGCCGCCGGTCGCCCGGGACACCTCGGCGCCCTGCCCGGCGACCGCCGGCGCGCCCAGGGTCAGCACCAGGTCGGCGCCGACGGACAGGTTCGCCTGGTCGAGCTGGGACCGGTGCCAGGTCGCGTCGAACGCCACCGCGAACGTCGCCGCCGCGCAGCCCAGCGTGACGAGCAGCCCGGCCGCGACGGCGCGGGGCCGGCGTGCCGCCTCGGACATCGCCAGTGGCAGGGCCAGCCCGGACGCCCGGCGGGCCGCCCACCGGTCGGCGGCCCGCAGCGCGGGCGGGGCCAGGCGCAGCGCGATCACGCAGCCGCCGGCCAGCAGCAGGGCCGGGACCAGCACCCGGACCACGTCGATCCGGGCGTCGGCGCCACCGGAGCGGGCCGAGAACCACGCGCCGGCGGCCAGCGCGACCAGCGCCACGTCGGCGCCGGACCGGGCCAGGCCGGAGCGGGCCGGTGTCGGCAGGAACAGCAGCGCGGCCCCGATCCCGACGGCGAGCAGCTGCGGCCCGCTCAGCGCGGGGCCGGCGGCCAGGCCGGCGCTGTCGAGCGGCGGCAGGTGGGTGAGGGCGGCGTGCGCCAGTGACGACAGCGGCGCCGCGACGGCCACCGCCAGCAATGCGAGCAGCGCGGATTCGGCGATCGCGAGCCCGGTCAGCTGGACGCGGCTGGTCCCGGCGGCGGACAGCAGCGCCGTCTCGGCCGCCCGGACGTCCGCGGTCAGCCGCCCGGCCAGGCGCAACGCGGCCGCGGTCAGCACCGCGCCGAGCACGGCGACGGCCAGCACGGCCGACGAGGTCACCCGCTGCTGGCGTTCGGTGGCGGCCAGGACCGCGGGCAGCCGGGACGCGACCCGCTCGATCTGCACCCGTTCGCCGAGCACCGCCGACAGCCGCCGGTCGGCCTCGCGCACACCCCGGCCGAGCCGGTCCAGTTCGCGGGGGCTGGACGCGCCCAGGTCGGGCCGGGCGGTGATCTCCAGGCGGCTCATCGTCGAGCCGCCGGCCAGCAGCTCCCGGTAGTCCATCAGGAACGGCCCGAACGCCTGCGCGGTGCGCAGCGCCGACCCGTCCCGGTAGTCGGGCACGTAGCCGGCGCCCTCGAGCGGGTCGCGTTCCCAGCCGCCGCCGGCCCGGGGCCGGACCACGCCGACCACGGTCACGGTCAGTTCCGGCGCCGGGTCGCGGACCAGCTCCACCCCGAGCCGCACCCGGCTGCCGGGCCGCGCGCCGAGCGCCTTGGCGGTCCGTTCCAGCAGCACCGCCTCGCCCGCGCCGGGGCGCGGCCATCGGCCGGTCACCAGACTCGCGCGATCAGTCAGGTTCTCCACCCCGGAGAGGTACGCCAGACCCTGCGCGCCGGTCGACCCGATCGGCACGGGCCGCATCACCGTCGACATCCGCCCCGCGAGCACGCTGCCGAACGGCGTCACCGCCTCGCGCAGCACCGAGCGGGTGTCCGCGTCGACCGACGCCACGTCACGAGGCGCGATGGTCACGGTGTAGGCGGTGACCTCGGTCGACGCCGGAACGGCTCGGGAGGCGGCGACTTCAAGGGCCCGATCGGACGTACGGGTGACCAGCAGCGCGCACACGCCGAGCAGGGTCGCCCCGACCGTGACGACCGCCAGCACCGCGGCCAGCAGCGGCCACTGGGCCCGGGCACGCCGGAGGATGAGGGTCCGCACGGCTACGCGTCGACCTGGCCGTCGCTGATCCGGATCACCCGGTCGGCCAGCGCCATCATCACCGGGTCGTGGGTGGACACCAGCGCGGTGACCCCCTCCGACTCGACGACCGCCCGCAGCAGCGCCATCACCGACCGGCCGGTCTCGGCGTCGAGCTGCCCGGTCGGCTCGTCGGCGATCAGCAGCCGCGGCGACCCGGCCAGGGCGCGGGCGATGGCGACCCGCTGCTGCTGCCCGCCGGACATCTCACCGGGCCGCTGACCGGCGTGATCGGAGAGGCCGACCAGGTCCAGCAGCAGTGCGACCCGTTTCTCCCGGTCGGCGGCCGGGGTGCGGGCCAGCCGCAGGGGCGCGCCCACGTTCTCGGCCGCCGACAGCACCGGGATCAGGCCGAACGTCTGGAACACGTACGACACCTTCTCCCGCCGCAGCCGGGACAGCCCGTCCTCGCCGAGCGCGGTGACCTCGTCGCCGTCGACGACCACCGAGCCCTCGTCCGGCCGGTCCAGTCCGCCGACCACGTTGAGCAGGGTCGTCTTGCCGGAGCCGGACCGGCCGACGAGCGCCACCATGCTGCCCGCCTCGACGTCGAAGGAGACACCGCGCAGCGCGTGCACGGTGGCCGGGCCGCTGCCGAACCGCCGGTGCACGTCACGCACGGACACCAGGGCGCTCACGACGGGTCCGGGTGGATCGTCACGTGGTCGGCCTCCAGCGCCAGCCGGACCCGCCGGGTCAGGTCGAGCGCCTCCCGGTACTCGCGGGGGATCTGCACCCGCCCGGCCCGGTCCATCACCGCGTACTCCTCGGCGATCACGTGGGTGTCCCCGTTCGACGACGTCTCGGTGCGGCGCAGCACCTCACTGCTGGTCCGGCCGTCCCGGATCGCGACCGTGCGCTCCACCTGGCCGCTCACCCCGGGATCGTGGGTGACCACCACGACCGTCACCCCGAACTCCCGGTTGACGTGCCGCAGCGCCTCGAACACCCCGGCCGACGTGGTGGTGTCGAGCTCACCCGTCGGCTCGTCGGCGAACAGCACCCGGGGCTGGTTGGCCATCGCCACCGCGATCGCGACCCGCTGCTGCTGGCCGCCGGACATCTGGCCCGGCCTGCGGTCGGCGCAGTCGCCGACGTCGAGGGCGGCCAGCAGCTCGTCGGCGCGGGCCCGGCGCTCGCGGGCCGGCCGGCGGGCGGCGACCATCGGCATCTCGATCACCTCACGGGAGGTGAGGTACGGGATCAGGTTCGACGCGGTCTGCTGCCGGACGAACCCGACGGTGTGCCGCCGGTAGCGGACCCGGTCGCTGCGGGACATGGTCAGCAGATCCGCGTCGCCGACCCGGGCCCGGCCGGCGGTCGGCGCGTCGATACCGGCCAGGATCGACAGCAGCGTCGACTTGCCCGACCCGGACGCGCCCACCACGGCGATCATCTCGCCCGCGTTGACCAGCAGGTCCAGCCCCTGCAACGCCTGGACCTCGATCGACCCGGTCTGGTAGATGCGGACCAGGTTGTCGCAGACGATCAGCGCATCGCGCCCGAACTCCGCCGCCCGCTCCGGCGGTTGAGGCAACGCCACGGAAGTCCCCCGACTCACGTTCCGGACAGATCTTGGGCGTGCCTTTCTAACGTTTCACGGCATCGTCCGTCAACCGCCGCATGCGCAGGCTCCGGATGTGGTCGTCCTCTCGGGACAGCGTCGCCCGTACCGTATCCATGGGTTGAAAGCCTCTCGCCCGGTAGAAACCGATGCCGCCGGAGTCGCCGAGGAACACCGAGACCCACATCTCGGTCCCGCCGGCCGCCCGGATCTGCTCGGTCACCCGGTCCAGCAGCAGCGTGCCCAGACCGCGGCCGCGTTCGTCGGACTCCAGGTAGATCAGTGACAGCTCGCCGGTCGTCGCGTCCGTCATGCCGCCGCCGGCCGCGCCGAGGATCCGGCCGTCCTCCTCGACGACCTGGTAGCCGAACCAGTCCGGCAGCGCCGGCGCGATGTCCCGGGTGATCCGCGGCTCGTTGTAGAACTCGGCGACGCTGCGGTTGATGTACCCCTCGGGCAGCAGGTCGCGGTACGCGTTGCGGTAGCCCGTGGAGCAGATCCGGGTGATGGCGGCGGCATCGGCAGCGACGGCGGGACGGACGACGGCGGTCAACGATGATCTAGGCACGCCCGCAAGATTAATCGGCGTGCCCTTGCCCAAATCATCTTAGTCATTAAGATAACCGTGTGGGCACATCGACCGACTTCTCAGTGGCGATCGCCGGCGCCGGACTCTCCGGGCTCTGCCTCGCCCAATACCTGATGCGATCCGGCATCGACGTGCACGTCTACGAGCGGGATCAGAGTCCCTTCGTCCGTCAGCAGGGCTACCGGATCATCCTGGACCGGCACGGCCTGGAAGCACTGCGCGTGAGCCTGCCCCGCCCGCTCTACCGGCTGGCGCTGGCCACCGGGGACGAGCCGGGCGGACATGTGCGCTTCACCGACCGCCGGCTGCGGGACGCGTTCACCGTCAACTTCAAGATCGAGCCGGACGCGACCCGCCAGGTCGACCGGGCGACCCTGCGGTCGATCCTGATGACCGGGCTGGACGGGCGCATCCACTACGGCAAGGCCGCCGCCGCGGTGGACGGCGGCGGGCCGGCCGGGCTGCGGCTGCGGTTCACCGACGGCTCGGCCGTCCCGGCGTCCGTCGTGGTCGGCGCGGACGGCGTCGGTTCCGCGCTGCGCGCGCAGCTCATGCCCGAGGCGGATCCGGTGAACACCCCGATGGCGGGCATCTACGGCCGGTCGCCACTGTGGCGCGACGGCTGGAGCGTCATCCCGGACGCGCTGCGCACCAGCGGGGTCCTGTCCATCGCCGACCGGCCGGGCCGGGCGTTCTTCTTCACTCCCATGCGGTTCGGCGAGAGCCCGCGGGAGGCGTTCGCCCGGGTGGCCCCGGGCGCCTACGCGCCCACCGCCTACGACTACGTGATGTGGGGGCTGCTGCTGCGCCAGGAGGAGGTGCCGGTCGCCGCCCGCGGGGATCTGCTGGCGCTGCGCGAACTGGCCGTCCGCAAGAGCGCCGACTTCCACCCGCTCGTCCGGCGGCTGGTCGGCACCGGCGAGCTGGACACCACCGTCCTCAACCTCTTCGCCACGGGCACCCGCCCGCGGCAGTGGGCGGTGCCGCGGGCGACGCTGATGGGCGACGCCGTACACGTCATGCCGCCGTTCGGGGCCCAGGGTGGCAACACCGCGCTGCGTGACGCCCTCGTGCTCGGCCGGCGGCTCGCCGAGGCCCGGGCCGATGGCGTGCCGGTGGAGGAGGCGATCACCGGGTACCAGGACGAGATGGTGCCCTACGCCTTCAAGGCCGTCGACACAGCCGCGGGCCTCATGCGCCGCCTCACCGGGGGCGCGGCCGCGCCGCACTGGGTGCTGACCCGCGTGCTACCTCGGCTGCACCGGGTCACCGTGCCGGAGGCATGATGACCGGCATGCCCGACTCGCCGGCCCGCAGCCCGTTGACCGATCTTCCGGCAGGGGAGAAGGGGCCGGAGGAGAGGCGGTCTGCGATCGCTGATCTGATGCGGGCCGGGCGGGAGAACTCGCGGTTGTCGGTGGTGTTCCGGTATGCCGTCGCGGACCGGCTCGGCCTCACCGTGAGTGACCTGGAGTGCCTGGACTTCCTGGCCGATGTCGAGTCGGCCACCGCCGGGCAGATCGCCGAGCGGACCAACGTCACCACGGGCGCCGTGACCAGCATGCTCCGCCGCCTCCAGCAGGCCGGCTGGGTCACGGCCGAGCGTGATCCGTCCGACCGGCGCCGGGTGATCGTCACCCTGCGGCCGGAGCGGGCCGCCGAGCTGGAGCGGCCGTACGAGCGGTTCGCCGGGCGGGTCGGGCAGCTCGTCGAGGGCTACAGCGTCGACGAGCTCGTGCTGCTGGCCCGCCACTTCGGCCGGATGCAGGAGATGTACCGGGCCGAGCTGGACCACCTCGGCGGCGGTGCAGACCGGGCTTAAAACGACCGATAACAGTTTTCCCGAAAATACTTTTCTCAATATCTAATCGGGTTCACGGTTCCGGAACCGTCATTTGTTGCCGACATATTGACGGGCGAAGACGGCGCGATGACAATTTGCCGGAGAGCGCTCTCTGAGCTGCGCTTCATGGTCACCCTCGCCCCCGTCCGATAGGCAGGAACATGACACCCCCGATCCCGGTCTCCCCACGGAAGAGGCTCCGACGCCGCGGGCAGGTCGTGCTGAGCGGCGCGCTCGCCGTCGCCCTCGGCATCACCGTCGCCTCGGTCTCCGGCACCGCGAGCGCTGCGGACACCCTGCTGTCGCAGGGCAAACCGGCCACCGCCTCGTCTCTCGAAAGCGCCGCCTTCCCCGCGTCGAACGCGGTCGACGGCAACGCCGGCACCCGCTGGTCCAGCACGTTCGCCGACCCGCAGTGGCTCCAGGTCGACCTGGGCAGCACCCAGACGATCAGCCAGGTCGTGCTGAACTGGGAGGCCGCGTACGCCTCGGCCTTCACCATCCAGACCTCCGCCAACGGCACCAGCTGGACGAACATCAGCCCGGTCACCACCGGCCAGGCCGGCGTGCAGACGCTGAACATCACCGGCAGCGGCCGGTACGTGCGGATGAACGGCACCACCCGGGCCACCCCGTACGGCTACTCGCTGTGGGAGTTCCAGGTCTTCGGCAGCGGCACCACCACCCCGACGATCCCGACCTCGGACACCCCGGACTTCGGCTCGAACGTGCGGATCTTCGAGCCGGGCACCGCGGCGGCGACCATCCAGTCGGCGGTTGACTCGGCGTTCAACGCGCAGCTGCGCAGCCCGACCGCGCAGTTCGGATCGCAGCGCCACGTGTTCCTGTTCAAGCCCGGCACCTACGGCCGGGTGTGGGCGAACGTCGGTTTCTACACGACCGTCGCCGGTCTCGGGCTCAACCCCGACGACGTGACGATCAACGGCGCGGTCAACGTCGACTCCGGCTGGAACTACGGCGACGAGAAGAACGCGACCCAGAACTTCTGGCGCAGCATGGAGAACCTGTCCATCGTGCCCGAGGGCGGCACCAACCGGTGGGCCGTCTCCCAGGCCGCCCCGATGCGCCGCGTGCACATCAAGGGCAACCTGACCCTCGCCCCGTCCAACCAGGACAACGGGCAGGGCTACTCCAGCGGCGGCTACCTGGCCGACTCCATCGTCGACGGGGTCGTCTCCTCCGGCTCGCAGCAGCAGTGGTACACCCGGGACAGCCGGATCTCCCGCTGGGACGGCGGCGTCTGGAACATGGTCTACTCCGGCGTCCAGGGCGCCCCGGCCAACGCGTTCCCGAACCCGCCGCACACCACCCTCGCGACCACGCCGGTCACCCGGGAGAAGCCGTACCTCTACGTCGACAGCGCCGGCCTCTACCGGGTCTTCGTGCCCGCGCTGCGCCGCAACTCGGCCGGCGCCACCTGGCCGAACGCGGCCGGCACCTCGATCCCGATGCGGGAGTTCTACGTCGCCAAGCCCGGTGACACCGCCGCCAAGATCAACCAGGCGCTCGCCCAGGGCCTGAACCTGTTCTTCACCCCGGGCACCTACACCCTCAACGACACCATCCGGGTCACCCGCGCCAACACCGTGGTCACCGGCATCGGCTTCCCGACCCTGATCCCGTCCGGCGGGGTCGAGGCCCTGAACGTCGCTGACGTCGACGGCGTCAAGGTCAGCGGTCTCACCTTCGATGCGGGCACCACCAACAGCGCGACCCTGATGAGCGTCGGCCGGGCCGGTGTGCACACCGACCACGCCGCGAACCCGATCAGCCTCCAGGACGTGTTCTTCCGGATCGGCAGCAGCGTCCAGGGCAAGGCCACCACCACCCTCGCGGTGCACGCCGACGACACGATCATCGACCACATCTGGGCCTGGCGGGCCGACCACGGTGGCGCGCCCACCGGCTGGGCGGTCAACACCGGCGACACCGGCCTGATCGTGAACGGTGACGACGTCCTGGCCACCGGCCTGTTCGTCGAGCACTACCAGAAGTACGAGGTGATCTGGAACGGCAACCGCGGCAAGACGATCTTCTTCCAGAACGAGAAGCCGTACGACGTGCCGAACCAGGCCGCCTGGATCGGGCCGCGTGGCAACGGCTACGCCGCCTACAAGGTCGCCGACGCGGTCACCGACCACCAGCTCTGGGGTGGTGGCTCGTACGCCTACTTCAACGTCAACCCGGCGGTACGGGTGGACCGGGCGTTCGAGGTCCCGAACCGGTCCGGCGTTCAGCTCCGCAGCGTGCTGACCGTCTCGCTCGGTGACGTCGGCACCATCGCCAACGTCGTCAACGACACCGGCGGCGCCGTCCCCAACCCGGCCGGCAACACCACCCCGCGCAACGTGGTGGCCTACCCGTAACCGGTCCTCACACGAGGAGCTTCACATCGAGCCGGGCGGCGAGTTCGCCCGGCTCGATGCCGTAGGTGGCGGCCACCCGTACCCCATCCGGGGTGACGTGGAAGGTCGCCACCTCGGTGTAGACCCTGGTCACGCACGTCCTGCCGGTCAGCGGACAGGTGCAGGCCGGTACCAGTTTCGGCTCGCCCGACTTGGTGAACAGCGTCATCATCACCCAGACCTGCTTGGCTCCGGCGGCCAGATCCATCGCCCCGCCGACCGCCGGGATCGCGTCCGCGGCGCCGGTGTGCCAGTTCGCCAGGTCGCCGCCGGCCGACACCTGGAAGGCGCCCATCACGCACACGTCGAGGTGGCCGCCGCGCATCATCGCGAAGCTGTCGGCGTGGTGGAAGTAGGCCGCTCCGGGCAGTTCGGTTACCGGCTGTTTCCCGGCGTTGGTGAGGTCCCAGTCGGCCTGGTCGTCGGGGACCACCTCGCCCATGCCGAGCATGCCGTTCTCGGTGTGCAGGATGACGCCGCTGTCCGGGCTCAGGTAGCGGGCGATCGACGTGGGCTGACCGATCCCCAGATTCACATACGCCCCGTCCGGGATGTCGGCGGCGACCAGCCGGGCCAGCTCGTTCTTGTCCAGCGCCATCAGGCCACCTCCACCAGGTGGTTCACGTAGATCGACGGGGTCACGACGGTTTCCGGGTCCAGTTCGCCGATCTCGACGATCGTCGACACCTGCGCGATCGTGATCTTGGCGGCGGTCGCCATCACCGGGCCGAAGTTGCGGGCCGTCTTGCGGTAGACCAGGTTGCCCAGCCGGTCGGCGACATGCGCCCGGATCAGGGCGACGTCACCGCGGATCGGGTACTCCAGCACGTACTCCCGGCCGTCGATCACCCGCGTCTCCCGGCCCTCGGCGATCGGCGTGCCGACCCCGGTCGGGCAGAAGAACGCGCCGATCCCGGCGCCCGCGGCGCGCATCCGCTCGGCCAGGTTGCCCTGCGGCACCAGCTCCAGCTCGATCTTCCCGGCCCGGTAGAGGCCGTCGAAGACCCACGAGTCGGCCTGCCGGGGGAAGGAGCACACCATCTTGCGTACGCGGCCCGCCGCCAGCAGAGCAGCCAGCCCGGTGTCGCCGTTACCGGCGTTGTTGCTGACGATGGTGAGGTCGCCGGCGCCGTGCTCGATCAGCGCGTCGATCAGCTCGACCGGCATCCCGGCCATGCCGAACCCGCCGACCAGCACGGTGTCGCCGTCCCTGACCTCCTTGACCGCGGTCAGCGCGTCGACGATCTGCGTCCTCATGCCCGGTTCTCCACGGCCACGTTCTCCAGCACCACCGCGAGCGCCTGGCCGACACCGATACAGATCGCCGCGACACCCCAGCGCTGGTTGCGTTCGCGCAGCACGTGGGCGAGCGTGCCGAGAATCCGCGCGCCCGACGCACCCAGCGGATGACCGATCGCGATCGCCCCACCGCGGGTGTTGACGATCTCCGGGTCCACACCCCACGCGTCCACACACGCCAGCGACTGCACCGCGAACGCCTCGTTCAACTCCACCGCACCCACGTCCGACCAGCCGATACCGGCCTGCCGCAGCGCCTTCTCGGCCGCCTCGACCGGCGCGAAACCGAAGGCCTGCGGATCAACGGCGTGTGCGGCACGCCCGGCGATCCGAGCCAGAGGATCAATCCCCAGCTGTACGGAGACCCGCCCCGACCCCAGAAGCACAGCCGCCGCACCGTCATTGAGCGGCGACGCGTTACCGGCCGTGATCGTCCCGTCCTTACGGAACGACGGCTTCAGGCGGGCCAGCTTCTCCACACTGCTGTCGGCACGGATGCCCTCGTCGCGGTCCAGGTCGCCGGCCGGGATCACCAGGTCGGTGTAGAACCCGTCGTTCCACGCCTTGTCGGCCAGCACGTGCGACCGGGCGGCGAACGCGTCCTGCCGCTCCCGGGAGATGCCGTACTTGTCGCCGAGCTGTTCGTTGCACTCACCCAGCGACGCGGTCCACTCGGCCGGCATCTTCGGGTTGGTCAGCCGCCACCCGAGCGTCGTCGAGACGGCCTCCATGTTGCCGGCCGGGAACGCGCGCGACGGTTTCGGCAGCACCCACGGGGCCCGGGTCATCGACTCGACCCCGCCGGCCACCACGATCTCGGCGTCACCGGAGGCGATCGCCCGGGAGCCGATGATCGCCGCGTCCAGGCTGGAGCCGCAGAGCCGGTTCACGGTCGCCGCCGGAACCGAGGTGGGCAGGCCGGCCAGCAGCACCGCCATCCGGCCGACGTTGCGGTTGTCCTCGCCGGCGCCGTTGGCGTTACCCCAGTACACGTCGTCGATCCGGGCCGGATCCAGGCCGGGGGCCTTGGCCAGCAGACCGGACAGGGCGGTCGCGGCGAGATCGTCCGGCCGGACGTCGGCGAGCGCCCCGGAGTAACGGCCGAACGGGGTACGAACGGCGGCGTACACGAATGAGTCAGCCATGAGTCCCACGCTAGTAACCAGCTCTGATATTCAGAAATACCCGTTCTGCCGAAACTGAGACTCTGGAAGTATCAAACGATGGAGCTGCGTCACCTGCGCTACTTCCTGGCCGTCGCCGAGGAACGCCACTTCGGCCGGGCCGCCGCCCGCCTCCACATGGCCCAGCCGCCGCTCTCCCAGCAGATCCGGCAGCTGGAGAGCGAGCTGGGCGTACAGCTGCTCAACCGCAACACCCGCCGGGTCGAGCTCACCGAAGCCGGAACCGCCTACCTCGACCGGGTCCGCGCCGTCCTGTCCGCCGTCGACGACGCCGGCGAGGTCGCCCGCCGGATCGCCGCCGGGCTCCAGGGGCGGCTCTCGGTCGGCTGTGTCGGCTCGGCCACCTACAGCCTGCTCCCGGCCGTGGCCCGCCGCCTGCGCGAGGAACTGCCCGGAGTCGAGGTCGCCTTCCGCGGCGAGATGCTCGGCGCCCAGCAGGTCGCCGCCCTCCAGCGCCGCGACATCGACGTGGCCCTGCTCCGCCCGCCCGTCGACGACCCGGGCATCACCGTCCGCACGCTGCGCAGCGACGCCCTGATCGTGGCCCTGCCGGACGGGCACCCGCTGACCGCCCGCACCCGCCTCGACGTCATCGACCTGCGCGACGAGGACTTCGTGATCCACGCCGAACGCGACTCCGCCATGTACGGCACCGTCCGCCGCCTGTGCGACCGCGCCGGTTTCCAGCCCCGGATCCGGCACGAGGTGGTGGAGACCTCGACCCTGGTCACGTTCGTGGCCGCCGACCTGGGCCTGGCGATCGTTCCCGAACCGGTGGCCCACCTGGGAGTGCCCGGCGCCACGTACCGCCCGCTGACCGACCCGACGGCCCGGATCGACCTGGCCCTGGCGGTCCGGTCCGGCGAAGACTCCCCGGTGATAGCCCAGGCCACCCGGGTCCTGACCCAGCTGGCCGCCACCTGACGCACCCCGCCCGGTTCCGGCTGGCCGTGACTGCTGTTTCGGCGGCGCTTCGGCAGCGACGGGAGCCGGCCGGCCGGGGTATGCGGCCGGGACGAGCCCGGCCGTGGTCGCGGCGGCCGGCCGGAGGATGTTCCCCCCACCCCACCGGCCGGCGACTGCCGCGAGCGCCCCGAGCCGCGGTCGTGTCGGTGCGCACGCAGCAGGGTGCGTCGCCGGCCTCCGGAGCATCCGCCGGCCAAGGCAAACCGGCGGCCGCTCAAGTGACAACACGACCAGCGACGTCGTCGTCCGGATCTGCGGACGAACGGTCACCCTGTGCGGTTGGGCCGGGCTCGTCCCGGCCCTGCCATTCCAGCGTGACCGGTCGTCCGGCGGCCACCCGCTGACCGGCGGGTCCGCCCCCGCCACCAGGCGGGCAGACCAAGGACCGCGAGCCGTCGCTCAGGCCGGGAATGGGTGCGCGATAAGCGCGGTGAGCGACGGCTGGCGGTCTCAGCCGTCGTTCAGGCGGGGAATGGGTGTGGGATGAGCGCGGTGAGCGACGGCTGGCGGGCGGGGGCTACTGCATGCCCAGGCGGGACAGGGGCTCGATCAGTTCGCGTTCCTCGTAGGCCAGGTGGGACAGGAGGGTGTCGCTCAGCAGGTTCACCGCCTCGCGCAGCGCCGGGAGGCCGTCGGCGGCGGAGACCAGCGTGACGAGGGCCTTGTCGACGCCCTCCAGGACCTCGTGGATCACGTGGTGTTCCTGTTCGAGGCGGTCCACCACCGGGGCCAGGCGCGGGTCGGCCCGGCGCAGGTGCGGGAACAGGGAACGGTCCTCGATGGTGTGGTGCGTGGTGACGATCCGGCAGTACGACTCGCAGTAGGTGCCGAGGGTCCAGTTGTTCTGGCGCATGGTCATCGTGTTGATGTGGGAGCGGGCCGCGCCGACGTCGAGGGTGCCCGCTTCGACCTGGTCGATCAGGTCGTGGATCTGGGCCAGTTCGCCGCGCAGGCCGTCGTGGACCTGGACCAGGTGGCGCCCGGTGGCCAGGTCGTGGGCCGTGTAGGTGCGATCCGGGTCGGGCGCCGGGCCGGTCGGGCGGGTCCGCTCGTCCCAGACCACGGTGCTGGCTCGGCGTACCCCATCGTCGGGAGTCGGGGTCACGGTGAACGGTGACCGGCCCGCCGTGGTGACCGGCCGTTTCGCCGGGCGGGAGACACCCGCCGCCGAGACGCCGGCCAGGAAGGCCGAGGCCGGCTGCGGGGAGCGGGCGCCGGCCCGTTCGGCGGCCACCGCCGCGCGGACTGCGGGGGCCACCTCGGCGGCGAACCGCTGCAGGTCGTCAGGGTCGTCGGAGGCCAGGATGAACGTGCTGACGCCGTCGTTCAGGGCGAGATCGGTGAGTTCGAGGGCGTCCGGGCGGCCGCCGATGTTGAGCAGGCGGCGGATGTCGGCGGGTTTGCGGCCGGCCTCGAGGGCCGCCTCGTCGATGATCCGGTTGCCGGCCGCCAGGTCGCCGTCCTTCAGGTAGGACAGCGACGGCAGCCAGCCGTCGGCGCGCCGGCCGGTCAGAGCCAGCATCCGGGGCTTGTAGGCGCCCAGCCAGATGCCGACGTCGTGGGCCGGGGCCGGGCCGCGTTTCGCACCGACGACCCGGTGGAACTCGCCGTCGACGCGGATCGGGCCGCGGGCGGTGGCGTCCCAGAGCTGGCGGATGACGTCGATGCCCTCTTCGAGCGCCTGCACGGCCTGGGCGGGGGAGAGGCGGGGCGAGCCCATCGCCTGGATGGCCTCCCAGAACGCGCCGGCGCCGAGACCCAGCTCGATCCGGCCGCCGCTGAGCAGGTCGAGGCTGGCGACGCTGCGCGCGAGGACGGCCGGCGGGCGCAGCGGGAGGTTCGTGACGTTCGCCGCAAGACGCACCTTCGAGGTACGGGCGGCGGCGTAACTGAGCAGAGTCCAGGTGTCGAGGAAACCGGGCTGGTACGGATGGTCCTGGAAGGTGACCAGGTCCAGGCCGGCCTGCTCGGCGGACACGGCGAGCTCGACGACTCCGGTGGGGTCGGCGGCGGACGGGGTGATGAAGGACCCGAACTCGAGTGGGTGGCCGTAGTCGGACATGCGGCAACTGTGACGCGGAAAAGATGTTCTGTCAAACAGAACATTTGAGATGCAGAACTTCTGGGTTAGGGTGGTCGGGTGACGACGCCCCTCGAAGGTGATCTCGGCTGGATGCTGGGAGTGGTGTTCCGTGCCTACGCCAAGGCCGCCGACCACGTCCTCGGTGACCTGCCCGGCGGTCCGCGCGGCTATCAGGTGCTCTCCGCGGCGGTCGGCGAGCCGTCCCGCAACCAGGGCGCGATCGGCGCTGACCTGGGCATCGACCGGACCATCCTGACGTACCTGATCGATGATCTGGAGAAGGCCGAGCTGGTCGCCCGCCGGCCCGATCCGGCCGACCGCCGCAGCCGCCTGGTCGTCGCCACCGACAAGGGCCGCGAGACGTGGCAGTCCCGCCGGGAGGCGCTCAAGCATGTCGAGGCGCACGTGCTGGGTGCCCTGCCGGCGGCCGGCGCCGAGTCGTTCCGGGGCCTGCTGCAGGCGGTCGCCTGCAGCGCTCAGGCCCGCGACCCGCTGACCGACCTGTGCGAGGCGGTCAGCGCGGTCCGGGGAGAAGGCCCGCCCGGAAAACGGTGAGCGGCCCGCCCGGAAAGCGCCGGCAGCCAGCCGTCGCTCACGGCGGTTTCGCGGGCGCGATAACAGCGCTCAGCGACGGCTGACGGTCTTGGGCCGGTCAGCACTCGATGACGTTGACGGCCAGGCCGCCGCGGGACGTCTCCTTGTACTTGATCTTCATGTCGGCGCCGGTCTCCTTCATGGTCTTGATGACCTTGTCGAGGGAGACGTGGTGGCGGCCGTCGCCGCGCAGCGCCATCCTCGCCGCGGTCACCGCCTTCACCGCGGCCATCCCGTTGCGCTCGATGCACGGGATCTGCACCAGGCCGCCGACCGGGTCGCAGGTCAGGCCCAGGTTGTGCTCCATGCCGATCTCGGCCGCGTTCTCCACCTGCTCCGGGGTGCCGCCGAGCACCTCGGCCAGCCCGGCCGCGGCCATCGCGCACGCCGAACCGACCTCACCCTGACAACCGACCTCGGCCCCGGAGATCGACGCGTTCTCCTTGAACAGATGCCCGATCGCCCCGGCGGCCAGCAGAAAACGCACCACACCCTCGTCGTCGGCGCCCGGCACGAAGGTCCGGTAGTAGCGCAGCACGGCCGGAATGATCCCGGCGGCGCCGTTGGTCGGCGCGGTCACCACCCGGCCGCCGGCGGCGTTCTGCTCGTTGACCGCCATGGCGAAAACGGTCAGCCATTCCATCGGGTCACCGTCGGCGGTCAACTTGCGGGCGGTCAGCGAGGCACGGCGACGGACCTTCAAACCCCCGGGGAGTACGCCCTCCGCGCGCAGCCCGTCGTCGATGCAGTCGTTCATGACCCGCCAGATGCCGAGCAGCCCGGCCGGCACCTCAGCCGCCGGCCGCCGCACCGACTCGTTGAGCAGCATCATCCGGGAGATCGACAGCCCCGTGGACCGGGCGAGTTCCAGCAGTTCGGCGCCGGAGGAGAACGGGTACGGGACGGCCACCTGCTCCGGGCGTACCCCCAAGGCGCCGTCCGCCAGGACGAACCCGCCGCCGACCGAGAAATAGGTCTTGGCCAGCAGCTCGGCGCCGTCGGCGCCGAGCGCGGTGAAGCGCATGCCGTTGGGATGGCCGGGCAGCGCCCGCCGCCGGTGCAGCACCACGTCGACCTCGAAGGCGGTGGCGTCCGCGGACGGTTCGAGTGAGGTGTCGACCGTCTCCGGCTCCTCACCCTGGAGACCGAGCAGCACGGCCCGCGGGGTGCCGTGCCCGTGCCCGGTCGCGCCGAGCGAGCCGAACAGCTCGGCCCGCACGGTCGCCACCCCGTCGACCCCGGCCAGGTGGGCGGTGAAGAGCCGGGCCGCGCGCATCGGCCCGACCGTGTGCGAGCTGGACGGGCCGATGCCGATGGAGAACAGGTCGAAGACGGAGACGGTCATCGCTCAGCCCTGCCGGCGGTAGAACGGCAGCGCGACGACCTCGGCCTCTTCGCGGGCGCCGCGGATGTCGACCAGGACCCGGGTGCCGGGTTCGGTGCGGCCGGCCGGGAGGTACGCCATGGCGATCGGGTGCCCGAGCGTGGGGGAGGGCACGCCGCTGGTCACCTCGCCGATGCGCTCGCCGGTGTCCGGGTCGAGGACCGCGTGACCGGCCCGTGGCGAGCGGCGGCCCTTGGTGACCAGGCCGGCGAGCAGACGGTCCGGGGCGGCGGCGCGGAGGGCGGCGGCGCCGACGAAGTCGGTCTTGTCGAGGGCGACGACCCGGCCCAGACCGGCGTCGAACGGGGTGGTGCGGAGGGTGAGCTCGTGGCCGTACAGCGGCATCCCGGCCTCCAGACGCAGCGTGTCCCGGCAGGCCAGCCCGCACGGGACGGCGCCGCGGGAGACCGCCCACGCCCAGATCGCCTCGGCGTCGGAATTCGCGCAGTAGATCTCGAAGCCGTCCTCGCCGGTGTATCCGGTACGGGCCAGCAGCACGTCCCGCCCGGCCAGCTGCTGCGCCTCGATGGCGTAGTAGCGCAGATCCGGGTGCTCGCCCACCACGTCGACCGCCTTCGGGCCCTGCACGGCGATCAGCGACCGGTCCGCCGCGGCGATCCGGACCGTGTAGCCACCCGAGTGCTCACCGAGCATCGCCCGGACCACGGCGGCGTTGGCGGCGTTCGCCACCACCAGGAACCGGTCCCCGGCCAGCCGGTAGACGACCAGGTCGTCGAGGACACCACCGGTGGTGTGGCACAGCATCGTGTACTTGGCACGGCCCACCGCGACCTTCGACAGCCGGCCGACCAGGGCGTGGTCCAGGAACGCGGCGGCATCCTGGCCGGTCACCTCGATCTGGCCCATGTGGCCGAGGTCGAACAGGCCGGCGCCGGTGCGGACGGTGTGGTGCTCGCCGAGGTCGCTGCCGTACCGCAGCGGCATGGACCAACCGGCGAAACCGGTCATCGCGGCGCCGAGAGACTGGTGGACGTGATGCAGGGCAGTGTGGCGCAACGGAGGCTCCTTGTCGGGTCGGGCCTCCCTCGCTCTGTCATCTCTGCCTGAGAGGTTCACCGCCGTGCGGGCGGCTTGCACCGTGGGCGCAGCTCGTCGTAAAGAGCTGACTTTCCAGAGTCGCCTGACCGTCGCGGTACTGGGTGCCTGAGAGATTCTGAGGGAGAAGTTGCTCCTTCGGCGCCTCGCTGACCTGCGAGGACTCTCCCGCGGCGGGGTCGCGGCGAAGTATTCGGTTGTGCTGTCGTCACCTGTTCCCAGGACCCTACCGCACGCCGGTGTGTGGTTCGGCTCTCAATTGTTCCGGCCTTGTGACGATGGGGCCCTCGATGAACACGATCGCGCTGGCCTCCGGTCCACGGCTCGACCCGTCGTCGCCCGTTCTCGACCAGATCACCACCCTGGCCACCCGTCTCACCGGTGGCCGGGCCGCGCTGGCGATTCTGGAGTCCGGCGTGGCGATCGCCGGCGGTCTGGACGGGCTCGACCCGGCGCCGGAGCCCGGGCTCTGCTGCCGCCAGGTGATCGAGGCCGGTACGCCGCACGTGCGCACCGACACCTGGCTCGGTGTCCCGCTGTGTGCACCGGACGGCCGGCCGGTCGGCGCGCTGCTCGTCCTCGACGACCGGCCGCACGACTGGACCGGCGCCGACGTCGAGGTGCTGGAGGGCCTGGCCGTCGTCGCCGCCGGGGAGATCGCGGCCCGGGCCGCCGCCACCGAGGCGGCCCGATGCGCCGAGCAGCTGCGCCGGATCCTGGACAGCACCCTGGACGCGTTCGTCGCGGCCGGCCCCGACGGCGAGGTCACCACCTGGAACCGGTCCGCCGAGCGGATGTTCGGCTGGAACGAGCTGGACGCCCTGGGCCGCCCGATCGACGAGCTGATCATCGCCCCGGACCACCGGGACCGCTTCCGCGGCTGGCTCGACGAGGTGACCCGGGACGCCGACGACGGCGGGCAGCGGGCCGAGTTCCGGGCCGTGCACCGCGGCGGCCGGCAGTTCCCGATCGAGATGTCGTCGACGGTGATGGGCGCGTTCATCCGCGACATCACCGCCCGGCAGCACAGCGAGCGGATGCGGCGGCTCGAATACGCGGTCGCCGGGGCGCTCGCCGCCGCCCAGAACGTGGAGCAGGCCACCGACACGGTGCTCGCCGCGGTCGGGGAGGGGTTGCGGTGGCCGTACACCGAGTACTGGCACCTGGACACCCGTAAGGCCAAACGGCTGGTCCGGCTGGCCGCGTGGTCGCGGGACGTGGCGATGACCGAGCCGATGCGGGCGGTCCGGGAGGTGACCCGCGGCAGTGGTGTCGTCGGGCACGTCTGGGAGACCGCGGCCGCGTGCTGGTCCACCGACCTGTCCGCCTCCGACGGGCCGCGCGCGGTCGCCGCCAAATCGGCCGGGTTGCAGAGCGTGGTGGCGGTGCCGGTCCGCAACGGTGTCGACGTGGTCGGGGTCCTCGCCGTCTACGACAGGCGGCGTGCCGAGTCCGACCCGGAGGTGCTGGCCGCCCTGGACACCGTCGCCGCGCACATCGGCCAGTACGTCCACCGCCGCCGTGCCCTCGACCTGGAACTGGAGCTGGCCCGGGCCCAGCGCGGCTTCGACCGGATCGTGGCGAACCTCAGCGACTTCCTGTGGACGGTCCGGATCGCCCCGGACGGCACGGTCCGGATGGTCTACGCCAGCCCCGACAACACCGGCATCTTCGGCGGTCCCGCGCCGGCCGGCGGCGACCTGGGCATGGCGATGGCCGAGATGATGCACCCGGACGACCGGGCGGCGTTCCTCGCGTTCCGGCACACCCTGACCACCGGGCAGACCGCCGAGACGGTCTGCCGGCTGATCGGCGGCGACGGCGTGACCCGCTGGGTGTGGACCCGCGGCCAGCCCCGCCGGGAGAACGGCGTGCTCTTCGTCGACGGCGTGTGCAGCGACGTCACCGAACGGCACCGGGACAACGCCCGGCTTCGCCAGCAGGCCGAACTGCTCGACCTCGCGCCCACCGCGGTGATCGTCCGCGACCTCGACGGCCGGATCACCTACTGGAACCGGGGCGCCGCGACCGTCTACGGCTGGCGGCCGGACGCGGTGGTCGGCTGCAATCTGCACCGGCTGCTCGACACCCGGTTCCCGGAGCCGCGCGAGCAGGCCGAGGAGTCGCTGGCCGGCACCGGCCGCTGGCACGGCGAACTCGACCACCTGCGCAGCGACGGCACCCGCATCGTCGTGCTCTCCCACCAGAGCGTCCAGTACGACGACGCCGGCGACCCGCTGGCGATCCTCGAGTTCAACGTCGACGTGACCGCCCGCAAACAGGCCGAACGGCGTCTCGCCGACAGCGAGGAACGACTGCGCACCCAGTTCTCGCTGGCCACCGTCGGCCAGGCGACGATCCGGCTGGACGGCCGCTTCCAGCACGTCAACCCGGCGCTCGCCGACATCCTCGGCCGCCAGGTCGGCGACCTCGAACAACGCACCCTCGACGACATCACCCACCCCGACGACCGGGCCGGCAACCACCGGGCCGCGGCCATGCTGTTCACCGAGAACGTGCCGTCCGGCCGGCACCTGCGGCTGCTGCACGCCGACGGTCAGGTCGTCGACGCCGAGGTCGGCATGTCGCTGGTCCGCGACAGCGACGGCCAGCCGGCCAGTTTCATCGCCGTCGTCCAGGACGTCACCGCCCGCCTGGCCGCCGAACGGGAACGCGACGCCGCCGCCGCGCTGCTCGGCGTGCGCAACGACGAGCTCCAGGACACCAACGGCCGGCTGGCCGAGGCCAACGCCCTCAAACTCGACCTGATGGGCATGCTCTCGCACGAGATCGGCACCCCGCTGAACACCATCGGCGGGTACGCCGACATGCTGCTCGCCGACACCGGGCAACTCGTGCCGGCGCACCGCAAGGCGCTCGAGGTGATCGCCCGCTCCACCCGGCGGCTCAACCTGCTGCGTGCCGAGATCCTCACCATGTGCACCATCGACGCCGGTCAGCTGCACGCCGAACCGGAACCCGTCGAGGTCGCCGCGGCCCTGCACGAGGTGGTCGCCGGGCTCGGCCTGCACGCCGAGGTGACCTGCCCACCGGACCTGGCGGTGCTCGTGCACCCCGGCCACCTCCAGCAGATCATCACCAACTTCTGCACCAACGCCGACAAGTACGCCGGTGGCGTCACCGCCATCACCGTCCAGCCGGCCGGTGTGAACGCGCTGATCAGCGTGCACGACAGCGGGCCGGGTATTCCGGAGCCGTTGCGGCCGTACCTGTTCGACAGGTTCACCCGGGCGACCGGCGCCGACATGACCATCCAGGGCACCGGGCTCGGCCTCTACATCGTCCGCGGCCTGGCCGAGGCGAACGACGGCACGGTCGGCCACACACCGGGCCACCCGAACGGCAGCATCTTCACGCTCACCCTGCCGGTCGACACCGGGCCCGTACCGTCACAACCCGGCTAGGAGTCCACATGCCGGTTCTTCCGGTGGCCGTCGTCTCGCTCACCGCGGTGCTCGGCGCCGTCTTCGTGGCGCCCCTGGGCAGCACCGCCGTGCTCGCGGTCGTCTGCTGGGTCGCCGTCGCCGTGTTCGCCACGGCGATGACCTGGTACGCGTACCGCGCGGTCCGCCTGATGCCGGACCCCACCTCGGAGCGCCGTTTCTGGCGCGCCTTCGTGGCCGCCGGGGCGATGTTCAGCGTGGCCGACTGGATCCAGGTCGTCACCACGCTGGCCGACCCGGCGTCGCTGCACGCGCTCACCGGCACCGGCATCCCCCGGACGGTGGCTCTGGCCGCGGGCGGCGCCGTCGTGATCGGGGTGATCGCCACCTACCCGCTGCCGCACCGGTCGGCCCGGGACCGTCTCTGCTACCACCTCGACCTGGCCACCGTGGTGACCGCGGTCGGGGCGGCCGGCCTGTACTGGGCGATGACCGGCTCGTTCGGCGCCGGGCAGGTCGCCGGGGTGGCCGCCCCGGTGGTCGCGATGCTGCTGGCGTTCGTCGTCGGGCGTCTCTACCTCAGCGGGGCGGCGCCGTTCCGCTGGCACATCGGCGTGATGGGGCCGGTCGCCGGAACCCTGGAGAGCCTGGCCCGCACGCTGGGGCCGGAGCTGGCCCGCGCCGGCCGTCCCGGCCCGGTCTTCGCGCTCAGCCTGACCTGTCACGCGATGCTGCTGATCGCGGCGTGGCTCCAGTACCGGCGGTTCCGGACCGGGCGGGTGGCGGCGCCTGTCGCGCGGCGTCGTCCGTACAGCCCGATGCCCTATCTCGCTCTTGCCGGGATCCACGTCCTGCTGATCGCGGTCCTGTCGACCCGCGGTCTGGATCTTCGGGCCTGGGCGCTGCAGGCCGGGGCGGTGCTGTGCACCGGCATCGTCGTCGTCCGGCAGCTGACCGCGTTCATCGACAACGCGCGGCTGCTCGCCGAACGCGACAGCCTGACCCGGCGGCTGCACGCCATGGCGTTCACCGACAGTCTCACCGGCCTGGCCAACCGGGCCTGCTTCCTGGACCGGCTGGAGGTGGCCCTGGACGGTTCCGGGCCGGCCGGGGTGCTGCTGATCGACCTGGACGATTTCAAACCCGTCAATGATCGGTACGGCCACGCCGCCGGCGACACGGTGCTGGTCGAGACGGCCGCCCGCCTCCGTGCCGCGGTGGGTCCCGACGATCTGGTCGCCCGGCTCGGCGGTGACGAGTTCGCCATCCTGCTCGACCGGCCGCCGCCGGGCGCCCTGCCGGCCGTGGCCGACCGGATCATCGCCGCCGTCGACGTGCCCTGCCCGCTGCCGGGCGGGGCGGTCGTCACCGTCCGGGCCAGCGTGGGCGCCGCGGCCGCGATCACAGGTGACGCCTCTCACCTGCTCAACCTGGCCGACCAGGCGATGTACCGGGCGAAGAGCCGGGGCAAGGGCGCCTTCGAGATCGCCGCCTGACGATGGCCCCGGTAGGGTGGAGATCCCCACCGGTAGACCCCCATCGGTAAGGACACACCCGCAGTGAGCAGACATCGTGCGAGCCTGGGCACGCTGTTGCGGCACGTGCATCTGAGCGGCCCGCTGTCCCGGGCCGCCCTCGCCGAGCGGATGGGTGTCAACCGCAGCACCATCCTGGCCCTGACCAGCGAGCTGGCCGCGGCCGGCCTGGTCCGCGAGGAGAACCCGGAGGCGGTTCTGGGCGCCGGCCGGCCGTCGTTCGTGGTCCGCCCGGAGACCGGCCGGGTGTTCGTGCTCGCCTTCGACGTGGCGGTGGACCGTCTCGTCGCGGCCCGGGTCGGGCTCGGCGGCACGATCCTGGACCGGCGCGAGACACCCCGCCCGCGGACCGGCGCCGACCTGGACATGGTGGTCGGCGGCCTGGCCGCGCTCGGCCGTGAGCTCTTCGGCACCGCGCCGCCGGGCACGGTCTGCGCCGGCGTCGGCGCCTCCTACTGCGGCATGATCCGGCCCGGCGACGGCATGGTCCGGTATGGTCCCGAGCTCGGCTGGGTCGACCAGGCGTTCGGCGCCGAGCTGGAGTCGGCGCTGGGCATCGGCCTGCCGGTCGCCGTTGGCAACGAGGCCCACCTGGGCGCGCACGCCGAGTTCGTCCGGGGCGCCGGGATCGGCTCGCCCGACCTGATCTACCTGCACGGCGACGTCGGCGTGGGCGGCGGCATCCTGGTCGGCGGCCGGCTGCTCGGCGGCGAGAGCGGCTACGGCGCCGAGGTCGGGCACATGCTGGTCAACCCGCGCGGCGGCCGGGAGTGCCTGTGCGGTTCGCGGGGCTGCCTGGAGGCCGAGACGGGGGAGTACGCGCTGTTGGCGGCGGTCGGCCGGTCCGGCGAGTCCGGCCGGGAGGCGGTCCGGGCCGTGGTCCGCGAGGCAGCGGACGGCAAACCGGAGGCGGCGGCCGCGGTCGCCGCGATCGGTGACTGGCTGGGCATCGGCGTCGCCAACCTGATCAACCTGTTCAACCCGGGTGTGGTCGTCTTCGGCGGCACCCTGCGCGAGCTGTACGCGGTTGCCGCCCCGCAGGTGGGCGCACGGATCGCCGGGCACGGCATGCCCGTCTCCCGGGACCGGGTCCGGCTGCTGCCGTCCGGCCTGGGCGACGACGCGACCCTGATCGGCGCGGCCGAGAAAGGCTTCGACGCCCTGCTCGGCGACCCGCTCGGCGCCCTGCTCAGCGTGCGAACGTCTCCGGCCCGACCACCCGCAGCAGTTCCAGGTGGCCCGCGGTAGAGCTGCCCGGCGGCGCGGTGAGCAGCACCAGCCGCTGATCCTCGGCCGGGGTCAGCAGCGTCTCGCAGTCGAGTTCGAGCAGCCCCACGGTCGGGTGCTGGACCAGCAGCCGGCTCTGCCGCCGGACCGCGACCTCGTGCCGGTCCCACAGCCCGGCGAACTCGTCGCTGCACCCGCGCAGCCGCTCCACCAACGACATCGCCACCGGATCGGAACCACGCCGGGCGACCGCGGCCCGCAGGTCGGCGACGTACACCTGGCTCAGGTAGTCGTGCTCGCCGACCGGATGGGCCAGCCGGATCCGCGGATCGTTGAACCACCGCCACACGATGTTGTGATCCTGCTCGTGGTCGTGGCGCATCGGCGGGCAGATGTCGCCGAACAGGGTCTCGGCCAGCGCGTTCTGCGCCAGCAGGTCACCGAGGTCGCTGAGCACCTGCGCGGGCACGCCGGTCAGCTGGTCGAGGAGATAGAGCAGACCCGGGCGTACGTGACTGCCGGCCAGCCGCCCGGCCGGGGGACGGTGCCCGGCCAGCAGGTACAGATGGTCACGTTCGTCGTCGCTGAGCCGCAGCGCCTGCCCCAGCGACCGCAGCACCTGCGGTGACGGCTGCGGGCTGCGCGCCTGTTCCAGGCGCATCAGATAGTCGGCCGACATGCCGGCCAGCATCGCCACCTCTTCCCGGCGCAACCCTGGGGTACGCCGCCGGGGCCCCGCCGTGAGCCCGACCTCCGACGGACGCAGCCGTTCCCGGCAACGGCGGATGAAGTCGGCCAGCTCACGTCGGTCCATGACTCACATGCTCGCGCACCCGCCGGATCGCAGCCAAGGATCGTCGGTCCTAGGGAAACCCGTCCGCTCCACAACCGTCCGCCGCCGCAGCAGCCTGGGTGCCACAGCAATCGACGAGAGGTGGCAGTCATGGAAGCGATCGTCTTCGACGGTTTCGGTGGGCCCGAGGTGCTGCGGGTGGCCGAGGCCGACGTTCCGCAGCCGGGTCCCGGCCAGATCCGGCTGCGTGTGGTGTCGGCCGGCGTCAACCCGGTCGACTACAAGATCCGTAACGGGTGGCTGGCCCAGGTGTTCGCCACCGAGTTCCCGTCGACACCCGGCTGGGAGGCGTCCGGTGTGGTCGACGCGGTCGGTGACGGGGTGACCGGGCTGGCGCCTGGCGACGAGGTGTTCGGCTTCACCGACACCGGGTCGTACGCCGGATACGCGCTGGCCACCATTGTGGCCCGCAAGCCGGCCGGGCTGGGCTGGGACGAGGCGGCCGCGCTGCCGGTGGCCGGGGAGACCGCCCAGCGGGTGCTGGACGAGCTGGCCGTCACGGACGGCGAGACGGTCCTCATCCACGGCGCGGCCGGTGGGGTCGGCGGGGTGGCGGTCCAGCTGGCGGTGGCCCGCGGGGCGACCGTGATCGGCACCGCCTCGGCAGCCAACCACGAGTACCTGCGGTCGCTCGGGGCGGTCCCGGTGGCGTACGGCGACGGTCTCGTGGACCGGGTCCGGGCCGCCGCGCCGCAGGGTGTCGACGCGGTCTTCGACGCGGCCGGGCAGGGTGCCCTGGAGGCGTCGGTGGAGCTGCGCGGCACCACCGGCCGGACCGTCACGATCGCCGACGCGGCGGCGGCCCAGCAACTGGGCGTCCCCTACTCGGCCGGCGGCGAACGCAGCGCCGAAGCCCTGGCCGTGCTGGCCGACCTGGCCGTGGCCGGGAAGCTGCGGGTCGAGGTGGCCGAGACGTTCGCCCTCGCCGACGCGGGCAAGGCCCAGGATCGCAGCGCCACCGGTCACGTCCGCGGCAAGCTGCTGCTGCGCCCCTGACCGCGAATGCGCCGGGCCGTTCCGCGCACCGCTTTTGCGTGGGAGCGTCGGCAGATGGCTTGACTGATCGGGTTTCATCGATGTAAACGTTTCAAATCCGCCGAGAGGAGAAACGTCGATGAAGCGAACCCGAGCGCTGGCGCTGACCACCGTCGCAGCCGCGGTGGTGGCAGTGCCCGGCCCGGCGCTGGCCGGCGGCCGGGGGGACATCCCGGGGGAGTGCACGGGGGCCGCCCCGGTCGTCTGCCACTACGACGTGCCGCCCGGTGAATACGCCGTCTCGGTGGTCCTCGGCGGCCCGGAGGCCGCGGGCAGCACCGCGGTGCAGGCCGAGGCCCGCCGGATGATGGTCGCCGAGACCGGCACCGAGGCGGGCCGGTACGCCCGCCGGTCCTTCATCGTCGACGTCCGCGAGCCCGAGGGTGAGCCGACCCTGCCGGCGGTCGGCACCCCGGGCCTGACCCTCACCTTCAGCGGCGCCGCCCCGCTGGTGCGCCGGGTCACCGTCCGGCCCGCGCCGCACCGGACCCGGCAGCTCTTCCTGGCCGGTGACTCGACCGTCTGTGACCAGGCCGTCGTGCCGTACACCGGCTGGGGCCAGGCGATCCCGCAGCACCTGCCGCACGGGCTGGTGGTCGCCAACTACGCCGACTCGGGGGAGGGCTCGGCCTCGTTCCTGGCCGATCCGCGGCTGTGGGCGACGATGCTGCCCCGGGTCGGGCGCGGAGACGTGGTGGTGCTCCAGTTCGGGCACAACGACAAGGCGACGACCGCCGAGGACTACCGGGCCAACCTGACCCGGATGGTCACCGAGTTGCAGGCGCTGCACGCACGGCCGGTGCTGGTCAGCCCGCCGGTGCGCCGCCTGTTCGACTCGACCGGCGCCCTCACCCCGGTAGCGAAGCATGTCAACGGGCTCGGCGTGGACCTGCCGGTGGAGATGGCGGCGGTCGCCACCGAACTGGGCGTGCCCTACATCGACCTGACCGCGGACAGTGCCGCGCTGGTGGAGGCGCTCGGCCCGGAGGACTCCAAGCCGATCTTCCTGTACAACGAGAAACGCGACAACACCCACTTCTCCGAGTACGGCGCGGACCAGATCGGCCTCCTGGTCCTGGCCCGCCTCAAAGACGCTGTGTGGTGACGTGCGGTCGGTTTCGCGCCGCGGCTGGGCACGGTCGCGTTGTGTGGTGACGTGCGGTTCGTTTCGCGCCGCGGCTGGCCACGGTCGCGTTGTGTGGTGACGTGCGGTCGGTTTCGCGCCGCGGCTGGCCACGCGGACAGGCCGGTTTCGACACGCGGGAAAGCGCTTGCCCGAGTAAATACGTTTCAGAAAGATGAAGGTCATGCGCGCTGATCTAGAGGTTGCCGGGCCGCACGGCCCGATTCCGGTACGGGTCTACGAGCCGGCCGGCCAGGCGGAGGCGGTGCTGGTCTGGGCGCACGGCGGCGGCTTCCGGCACGGTGACCTCGACATGGCCGAGGCCGACATGGTCAGCGCCGAGCTCTCCCGCCGGGCGAATGCGATCGTCTTCTCGGTCGGCTACCGGCTGGCGGTGGACGGGGTGCGCTACCCGGTGCCGATCGACGACGTGCACACCGTCTGGACCTGGGTGACCGCCCGCGACGACCTCCCCAACCGCCGGGCGCTCGGCGGCGCGAGCGCGGGCGCCGCCCTGGCCATCGCGACCGCGCTCCGGACGACGCCGGTTCAAGACGCCGAAGTGCCCGCACCACGGGCGGCCGGGGACCGGCCCGATCTGCTCCTGCTGGCCTATCCGTTCGCGCACTTCCCGACGCCGATGCTCGGGCACGGCCGCACGCTGGACGGCGTCGAGGACATGGTCCGCAACTACGTGGGCCGGATCAGCGACCTCCCGCCGGACGCGCTACCGGGCGCCGCCCGCCTCGACGGGCTGCCCCCGGCACACATCCTGCTGTCCGAGTTCGACGACCTGCGCCCCTCCGGTGAGCTGCTGGAACGGCAGTTGCGGGAGGTGGGCGTGCCGGCCGAGTCGTTCGTCGCCCCGGGCACCACGCACGGCCACCTGAACCGGCCGCACGACGTCCCGGACTCGGTGGACGCCTCGCTCGGCTTCTTCGCGGCCGCGCTGCGCGCACCCCGGGAGGCCCCGCGATGGCTGCGGCGCGAAGGGGAGCCACGGATCGAGTTCGGCGCCGACTACAACCCGGAGCAGTGGCCGCGCGCGGTGTGGGACGACGACGTCCGGGCGATGCGCGAGGCCGGGGTCACCATCGTCTCGCTCGGCATCTTCTCCTGGGCGCGGCTCGAACCGGCCGAGCGCCGCTACGACTTCGGCTGGCTCGACGAGGTGATCGACCTGCTGCACACCAACGGCATCCTGGTCGACCTGGCCACTCCGACCGCGTCGCCGCCACCGTGGCTGACCACCAAGCATCCGGAGATCCTGCCCGTCGACCGGGACGGCCGGACCGTCTGGCCCGGCGCCCGCCAGCACTGGCGGCCCACCTCACCGGTCTTCCGCGAGCACGCGCTGCGCCTGGTCCGGGTGCTCGCCAAGCGGTACGCGGACCACCCGGCCCTGGCCGCCTGGCACGTCAACAACGAGCTGGGCTGCCACAACGTCCACGACTACTCGGACGACGCGGCGCGCGCGTTCCGGATCTGGCTGCGCGAGCGCTACACCGACCTGGACGGTCTGAACGCGGCCTGGGGCACCGACTTCTGGTCGCAGCGGTACGGCGAGTGGGAGCAGATCCTGCCGCCCCGGCATGCGAACGGCCCGGTCAACCCGACCCAGCAGCTCGACTTCAAACGGTTCTCGTCGGACGCGCTCAAGGACCACTACCTCGCCGAGCGGCGGATCCTGCGGGAGATCACCCCGGACGTGCCGGTCACCACGAACTTCATGGTCGCCGGTCCGATCAACGAGATGAACTATCCGGACTGGGCGGCCGAGGTCGACTTCGTCGCCAACGACCACTACACCAGGCCCGGCCCGCAGTCGCGTGACGAGCTGTCCTTCTCGGCCAACCTGTGCGGCAACCTGATCCCCGGCCGCCCCTGGTTCCTGATGGAGCACTCCACCAGCGCGGTCAACTGGCAGCCGGTCAACGTGCCGAAACTCCCCGGTGAGCTGGCCCGCGACTCGCTCACGCACGTCGCCCACGGCGCCGACGGCGTCTGCTTCTTCCAGTGGCGGCAGTCCCGGGCGGGCGCCGAGAAGTTCCACTCGGCGATGCTGCCGCACGCCGGGAAGAGCAGCGCGATCTTCGAGGCGGTCACCGATCTCGGCGCGCGGTTGCGGTCGCTGTCCGCCATCACAGGCTTCTCGCGTACGCCGTCCGCAGTCGCCGTGGTGATCGACTACGAGTCGTGGTGGGCCGCCGAGCAGGATGCGCACCCGACCGACCGGCTGCGCTACCGCGACGAGGCGCTCGACTGGTACACCGCCCTGCTCGACCACGGCATCCGCGCCGACGTGGTCCCGGTCGCCGCCGACCTGACCGGATACCGCCTGGTGGTGGCCCCGATCCTGCACCTGGTCCCGGCCGCGTTGAAGCAGCGCCTGGAGGACTATGTGGCGGGCGGCGGCCACCTGGTGACCACCTACTTCTCCGGGATCGTCGACGAGTTCGACCACGCCTGGCTCGGCGGTTACCCGGGCGCGCTGCGTGATCTGCTCGGCATCCGGGTCGAGGAGTTCGCGCCACTGCTCGACGGCGAGTCGGCGCCACTGTCGAACGGCGCGATCGGCACGCTCTGGTCGGAGCGGGTCGAGGTGACCGACCCGGCGACGAAGGTGCTGGCCGCCTACACCGGTGGCGGGGCGGCCGTCACCCGCCGCGAGGTGGGTGCGGGCTCTGCGGCGTACATCTCGACTCGTTTGCGGCCGCAAGGCCTGCTCTTGATCCTCGACGACCTGCTGATCCCGGCCGGGGTGACCAGCGAGCTGCCGCCGGACCTGCGTGGCAGGGTGGAGCTCGCGGTCCGCGGCCCGGCCCGTTTCCTGATCAACCGAACCACCGACCCGGTCGACCTGTCCGCTGTGGCCGGCGCGCCGGAGACGCTGCCGGCCCGCGGTGTGGTGGTGCTGATCAGCCCCGATACTCGCGGATGACGTCGTCGCCGGCGCGGCCGGTCTCCACGAAACCGGTCTTGGCGGCGACCGCGGCCGACGCGTGGTTGTCCGGGTGGTGCCGGATGATCAGGCGCTCGATGCCCGGCAGCGACAGGGCCACCCGGGTCAGGACGGTCACTGTGGCGGTCATCCGGCCCCGGCCCGCCCACGGGGTCCGCAGCCAGTAGCCGATCTCCAGGATGCCCGGGCCGGGTTCGGTCATCAGGCCGACCGCGCCGATCAGGTCACCGACGGCGGTGAACAGCGCATAGTTGAACTCGGTGCCGGCCGTCCAGTTCGCCACCGACCGCTCGGTGAAGGCGCGGGCCTCGGCCAGGCCGTAACCGGGGGTGGCGAACGGCAGGAACGGCGCGAGTTCGGGCTGCGACTCCTGGACGGCGGCGGCCAGTTCGGCCGACCATTCCGGTTCCCATCGTTTGAGGACCAGATCACCGGCATTGATCATCTCGGGTGGTTCCATGATCGGTATTCTGCCGGACACCTATATCTCAGGTTAGGTGCCCGAATCCGGCTGCGGCCAGATCCGCCGGGACGCCCCGGTCGGAAGACTCATCGGCATGACGATTCCTCCGCCGTCCGGTATCCCGTACCACCGTCTCGCTCGTACCGCCGCTCATCGTTGGTGGCGGTTTCCGCTGGGGACGCTCTTCATCGTCGCCGTCGTCTTCGCGGCGATGATCGCCTTCGTGATCTTCACCGAGATCTTCGGCCGCCCGGGCGGGCCGGACGGCATGGCGACGCTCGGCGCGCTGCCGGACCTCGCGCTCGGCTTCCTGTCGATCGCGGTGGCCCTGCCGGTGACCATGGTGGCGGCCTTGTGGATCCAGCGGCGGGCGCCCGGGACGCTGTCGTCGGTGGCCGGGCGGATCCGGTGGCGATGGCTCGCGGTCTGTCTCGGCGTCGCCACCGTGACCATCATCCTGTTCCTGGGCGGGATCACCGGGCTGTCCGTGCTCACCGGGGAGGACGCCGGGCTCGACGATCCGCTGGCCGGCTGGGGGCCGTTCCTGGTGTCGGCGGCGGTGCTGCTGGCCGTGGTGCCGTTCCAGGCGGCCGCCGAGGAGTACCTGTGCCGGGGCTGGCTGTTGCAGGGCCTGGGCGCCTGGCTGCGTGGCCCGTGGCTGCCGATCCTGGTGCAGGCGGCGGTGTTCGCGGCGCTGCACGGCTGGGGGACGCCGTGGGGTTTCGCCGACCTGATGCTCTTCGGCGCGGTGGCCGGGTGGGTGACGGTGCGGACCGGCGGGCTGGAGGCGGCGGTCGCCCTGCACGTGATGAACAACCTGCTCAGCACGTTGGTGGCGGCGGCGTTCGGGCAGCTGGCCATCGACGAGACGGCGGCTGACATGCCGTGGCAGGGGTTCGCGGTCGACGTTCCCATTCTGATCGGGTTCGCCGCGGTGATCATCTGGCTGGCGGGCCGGCGGCGGCTTCCCGCGGCGACGCCGATTGTCGTCTATCCGACCGTGGCCTACGGCCCGTGGCGGCCGGCGCACGCCGAGGACGGCGCCGCGGCGGGCATCCGATGACGGCGCGCCGAGGGCCGTCCGGCGTCCGGCGAAGGCCGTCCGGTTTCCGCTCCGAGGGGCCGTCCGGCTGCCCGGCCGAGGGTGCCCGTCGCCCACTGAGGCGGCAAAAGTCGCCATGAAAAGTCTCATAAACGCTGTTTCGGAAATTTCCGGGCGCTAACAAGATCAAACCGGGCAAATACTGAGAAGAACGTCACTATCGAGGGCCGTGAGCTTGGCTTGCGGCCCTTCGTCATGGTTACCGTCGGGCCGTCCCGCGACGCGGGCACTGTGGACGGACCGCCGAGTCCTGCCCCCGTCCACAGACTCGATGGGAGGGCAGGAGCGGGGGACCCACTTTTTGCGGCGCGCGGGATGCGCGCCTTGGGGTGAAGCCGTGTGCACGCGGCCGGGACGATCTTCCCGAACCCGACAGCTCACCTCGCAGGCGTGGAGGATCATCCATGTCTGGTAGTAGACGAATCCGCCTTGCCCTGGTTCTGGCGACCGCCGGAATCACCGGAGCCGGCGTCCTGCTCGGCCCGGCCACCCCGGCTCAGGCCGCGCGTCAGGTCAACTGGGACGTCGTCGCCAAGTGCGAGTCCGGCGGCAGGTGGCACATCAACACCGGAAACGGGTACTACGGCGGCCTTCAGTTCAGCCGCAGCACGTGGAAGTCGAACGGCGGCGGGAAGTACGCCCCGACCGCGGACAAGGCCACCAAGGCCCAGCAGATCGCCATCGCCAACAAGCTGCACGCCAAGCGCGGGCTGAGCCCGTGGCCGGTCTGCGGCAAGAAGGCCGGTGTCTACAAGACGACGAAGTCGACGACACCGAAGAAGAAAGCGAAGGCCACCGGCAAGACCTATGTGATCAAGTCCGGCGACACCCTGGCCTCGATCGCGAGGAGATACAAGGTCAAGGGCGGCTGGCGTACGCTCTACGCGTTGAACAAGAACACGCTCCGCAGCCCGGCCCTGATCTTCCCGGGCCAGCGCATCCGCCTCTGACCGAAGTCCTGCCGCCCGGCGTGCCAGGTGCGCTCGGACTCGGACCGGTCACCGGCTGCGTGCCGATCACGCTCGGCCTGATGAACCAGAACTGGCGCGTCGAGACCGCGTCCGGGGTGTATGCCGTCAAGCGACTGCACGACGCCACCCCGGACGCGGTCCGCCGCCAGCACGAGCTCTTTCCCGCCCTGGCCGTACACGGTCTGCCGGTGCCCACGCCGTCCCGGCTGGCCGAGGTGGACGGTCACTGGTATGCCGCAGGCCCGTGGCTGCCCGGCGAACACTGCGGCGACCTGTCCGTACCGGCCGCCCGGAACCTCGGCGACCTGATCGGCCACCTGCACCACCGGCTGAGCGAGGCCCTGCCCGCCGTTCCGCCGGAGCTCCACGACGAGCCACCACTCGTCCCGTTCGCCTTCGCCGAGTTGACCCGCCTCGGCAGCGCCGCCGCGGCCGGGTCGACCGACTTCGACGCCTTCGCCGTCGCTGAGATCAGCCGCCGGCTGCGCCTGCTGGCCGACCTGGCCCACCTGCCGCCCCGCCCCGGCCCGGTGCGCCCGGCCGGCTGGACCCACGGCGACCTCAACCATCTCAACCTGCTGTTCACCGGCGACCGCTGCACCGGAGTACTCGACTGGGATCGTCTGGGCGTCCGTCCGTACGGCCTGGAGGTCCTGCGTACTGCCGTGATCCTGTTCGCGGTGGGGCGCGGTGACGATTCCACCGGGGTCGACCTCGACCGGCTGGCCGCGTTCGTCGCCGGGTATCGCGGCCGGATCGACATCAGCGCCGCCGAACTCCGCGACGCGGCTCACCGGCGCTGGTGGGACTACGCCACCGACACCTATTTCCTGCGCCGCCACTACGACCGGCGCGACACGTCCTGTGACCACCTGTTCCGCAGGTCGTCCGCGGTGCTCCGCTGGTGGACGGCACACCGCGCCGACCTGGACGCGGCCCTGACCAGCCGTCGCTGAGCCCGGTAATCCCACCCGCATTCCAGCGGTGAGCGACGGCTCGCGGTCTCGGCCGTCGCTCACCGCGGTAATGGCGCCCGCATTCCGGTGGTGAGCGACGGCTGGCGGTCTCGGCCGTCGCTCACCGCGGTATTGCCGCCCGTATTCCAACGGTGAGCGACGGCTGGCGGTCTCGGATCGTGAGTCGGCGGGTCACGCTTCCAGGTCACGAACGGACGGGCTCGGCGGCCGGGGCGGCGGCACGCGGCCGGCGTAGCACCGTCACCGCCACCAGCAGCCCGGCCACCAGCAGCGCGGCCGACGTGGCGAAGGCCAGCCGATACCCACCGGTCAGCGCCGCCGCCGCGGACTGCCCGTCGGTCAGCAGCCTGCCGGTACGGGACGCGGCCAGCGTGGACAGCACCGCCACCCCGATCGCCATGCCCACCTGCTGGGTGGTGTTGAACAGCCCGGACGCGAGCCCGGCGTCGCTCTCCCGCGCCCCCGACATCCCGAGCGTCGCCAGCGCCGGCAGCACCAGCCCGCCCCCGGAGATCAGCAGCATCACCGGCAGCAGGTCGGTGACGTAGCCGGCCTGTACCGGGATCCGGGTGAGCAGGCTCATCGCCCCGATCAGCAGGACCAGCCCGGCGATCAGTGTCGTCCGCGCACCGAACCGGGCGCTGACCCGCGCCGACCCGAACAGCGACACGGCCCCGATGCCGACCGCGGCCGGGAGCATGGCGAGCCCGGTCTCCAGGGCGGTGTAGCCGAGCACGTTCTGCATGTACAGCGCGACCAGGATCTGGAAGGCGAACATCCCGGACAGTGCGAGCATCTGGGTCAGGTTCGCCCCGGTGACGTTGCGGGAGCGGAGGATCCGCAGCGGCATGAGCGGGTTGGCGGCGGTCGCCTGCCGGGCCACGAACCCGGCCAGCAGCGCGAGCGACACCACCCCGGTCCACCAGTGCCGCCTTCGACGACCGTGTAGATGCCGAGCATCAGCCCCGACGTGACCAGCACGGCCCCGGCGACGTCGGCGCCCGCGGACAGCCCGAGTCCCCGGTCGTGGGGCAGCACCCGTACCGCGAGAAGGATCGTGGCCAGGCCGATCGGCACGTTGATGAAGAAGATCCACGGCCAGCTCAGCGTGTCGGTGAGCACCCCGCCGAGCACCTGGCCGATGGACGCCCCGGCCGCTCCGGTGAAGCTGAAGATCGCGATGGCCCGGCCGCGTTCCCCGGTGTCGGTGAAGATCGTGACCAGGATGCCGAGCACCACGGCCGACGCCATCGCGCTGCCGACGCCTTGGAGGAACCGGGCCGCGATCAGCATGCCCGGCCCGGTGGAGAGCCCGGCCAGCAGCGAAGCGCCGGTGAAGACCGCGTTCCCGGCCAGGAACATGATCCGCCGCCCGATCAGGTCGCCGAGCCGCCCGGCGAGCAGCAGCAGCCCGCCGAACGGGATCAGGTACGCGTTGACCATCCAGCTCAGCCCGGCCGGGGAGAAGCCGAGGTCCTGCTGGATGGCCGGCATCGCCACGGTCACGATGCTGCCGTCGAGAATCGTCATCAGCCCGGCGGCGGACAGGACGCCGAGCGCGGTCCAGCGATGCATGAGAGAGCCTCCCCATCGGTGTGATGAGAAGGACGCTAGCAGATAGTTTTGTTGTAGACGATCCCTGTCGGAACTACTTGGCGCGCTCCCGGGCCCGGCGGCCACCCTCGGCCGGTGTCGCGAGATGCCCGGTGGCCAGCCGGTTCAGGGCCCGGACCAGCACCACCCGCTCGTCGGCGGGTATCGAGTCGAGCGCCTCCCGGTGCACCCCGTCGACGATCTCCTGACTCTGCCGCGCGACCTCGGCGCCCGCGGGAGTGACCGCGATGATCCGGGCCCGCCGATCGGTGCTCGACGGCCGCCGCTCGGCATACCCGGCCTTCTCCAGCGCGTCCACGGTCACCACCATGGTCGTCTTGTCCATGTCCCCGAGCTCGGCCAGCTGGATCTGCGTCCGCTCCTCCTCCAGCGCATGCACCAGCACACAGTGCATCCGCGCGGTCAGCCCGATCTCGGCGAGCGCCGCCGCCATCCGCGTCCGCAGCACATGACTCGTGTGATCAAGAAGAAACGACAGGTCCGTCGCGGTCCTGGCCGGGGCCATCGCAGTCATCCGCCCAGGTTAGTTCCAAGACAGATGATCCGCTTCCGGTACGCTCCACCGCCGCCCCGACCACACCCACCCAGCCCCGGGCCTACCCCGCGACGCAGGCGGCCCGTCCCGGCCGCAACGCGACCGCCGGGCCGAATGCGTCCGTCACGGGCAGTTCTCCTCGATCTCGAGTGGGTGGTCGGCTCGCAGCAACTCCTCCGGATCCTCGGAGGGCGCGGGACCGGGCGCGCCGAACCGGGTCGGCCCGAACAGGCCCTTCTCCGCCGCCGCGCAGTCGACCATCCCCAGGTAGGACCGCACCTTGCCGACCCACAGCCCGTTGTCGTCGGCGCGCAGGTTCTTCGGTGCCGGAAGCGTCCACTCGATCTCGTCGTGGATGACGGCGATCGGCCGGTCGACGCCCTCGAAGGCGTACACCCAGACGAAGTTGGTGGTGATCCGCAGTTCGCGGAGCCCGTCACGGACCCGCGACGTGTACGCCATCCTGCCGCTGACCCGGGGCTCATGATCGGGGTCGAGTTGCGCCGCCGGATCGATCCAGGTGGCCAGGTTGACGTAGGTCGCGTCGCTGAACCATTTGCTGATGCCGGCCCGCTGGTTGGGCGCGAGCAGCGCGAGCAACTCGTCCGGGTCGTGCCCGGTCAGCATGGTGGAGTCGAGCCGGCTGGCGATCATCGCCCGGCGCACCTGCTGAAGCGCGGCGCTGACCTGCGCCGCGCTGAACCCGGTCACCGCCTTCGCCGCCGGCAGACTGATGCCGGCAGCGCCTTTCGGGTAGGAGGCGGCGGGCGTGTCGGCGAACGGGTCGGTGATCGAACCGTTCTCCGGGATCGTCCCGGAGACGCCGTCGCCCGGCGACCGGGTCGGCTCGGCGGCCGGCGCCGGCCGGTCCCGCACCATCGCCAGCCCCGCCGGGACGGTGAAGCCGAGCGCGACCAGCGCGGCCAAACCGACCAGGACGACCGGCACCCGCCCGGCCACCAGCCGGCGCAGCCGCTCACGGCGCACCTTCTTCTCCGTCTTGGCGGCCCAGTCGTGCAATCCGTCGAACGGATCAGGTGCGTCCTGCTGGCTCATGGCTCCGTCTCGAACACATCGACGAAATGAAGTATCGATCAGTATGGCCAATCAGCCGCCCCGGCGCGGCCCGGTGCCGCGACAGACGATCTTGTCCGTCCCGTCACTCACTTCCGGTGGCGGGAGGAACAGCGGCGCTCTGTGTCCACATCGCGCCATGGCCAGGGCCCGTCAGGGGCACGAAACATCTGTGACGAGATAGGAACCTGATGATGCGTGCAGTGAACAACGCATTAAGGAGTTTCCATGCTCGGTCGTCTGCTGGCCGTCGTCCTGGTCGGCGTCGCCGCGTTGCCGGCCCCGGCGTCAGCCGCGCCCGCCGTGCCGGCGCGTGCCACTGAAGCACCGCCGGAGCAGGTGATCACCCTGGTCACCGGCGACACCGTCCGCATCGGGCAGAGCGCCGGCGGCCGGCACACCGCCGGTGTCACCCCCGCGCCCGGCCGGGAACGCGTCACCTTCCACACGCTGGAGACCGACGGCGGGCTGCGCGTGGTGCCGTCGGACGCGATCCCGCTGATCCAGAACGGACGGGTGGACGCCGAGCTGTTCGACGTCGAGCGGTTGCTCGCCGAAGGCTACGGCGACACCGCGAACGGCACGCTCCCGCTGATCGTCACCGGGACCGGCGCCGGCCTGCGTACCACCGGCGCCGCGCTGGGCAGCATCGGCGCTGTCGCGGTCCGGCCGGCCAAGAGCTCCCTGGCGGACTTCTGGAAGACGGAGACGGCCGGCTTGCGGATCGCCGGGCAGCGGCGGATCTTCCTGGACGGGCGGGTCGCGCCGGTGCTGGACCGCAGCGCCGCGCAGATCGGCGCCCCGGACGCCTGGTCGGCCGGGCTGGACGGGCGCGGTGTGAAGGTGGCGGTGCTGGACACCGGCGTCGACGCCGGGCACCCCGACCTGGCCGGGCGGATCGCCGCGACGGCCAACTTCAGCAGCAGCGCCGACGTGGTGGACCGGTTCGGTCACGGCACCCACGTCGCGGCCACCGTGGCCGGCAGCGGCGCGGCCTCCGGCGGTACCCGCAAGGGCATCGCCCACGGTTCCCAGCTGCTGATCGGCAAGGTGCTCGGCGACGACGGGTACGGCTACGAGTCGGAGATCATCGCCGGCATGCAGTGGGCCGTCGACTCGGGCGCGAAGGTCGTCAACATGAGCCTCGGCGGATCCGCCACCGACGGCCTCGACCCGATGAGCCTGGCCGTCGACGAGTTGTCGCAGTCCAGTGGCACGCTGTTCGTCGTCGCCGCCGGCAACGAGGGCGCCGCGTCCAGTGTGGGCACCCCGGGCGCGGCGGACAGCGCGCTGACCGTCGGGGCGGTCGACCGCGACAACCGGATCGCCTCGTTCTCCAGCCGGGGACCACGGCTCGGCGACCTGGGCCTGAAACCGGAGATCACCGCGCCCGGCGTGGGCATCGTGGCGGCCCGGGCGGCCGGCACGACGATGGGCGAGCCGGTGGACGCGAACTACACCGCCGCCGACGGCACCTCGATGGCCACCCCGCACGTGGCCGGCGCGGCCGCGATCCTGGCCCAGCAGCATCCGGACTGGTCCGGGCAGCGGATCAAGGAGGCCCTGGTCAGCACCGCGGTGACCAGTGCGAACGCGACCGTGTACGACCAGGGCGCGGGGCGGGTCGACCTGACCCGGGCGACCACCCAGCAGATCACCGGCACCCCGGTCGCGGACTTCGGGCGGCACGTGCTGGGCGAATCGGCGGGCAGCGTCACCCGTACCGTCGAATATCGCAACACCGGAACCGGCCCGGTGACGCTGTCGCTGCAATCGCCCGCGGCGGTGACCTTGAGCGCGGCGACGGTGACCGTGCCGGCCGGCGGGACCACCGCGGTGACCGTCACCCTGAAACTGGCCGGGGCCAAGCCCGCTCAGCTCAGCGGCTGGCTCACCGCCACCGCGACAGGCGTGCGGGTGACCACCGCGATCGGCGGGATCATCGACGGGCCGTCCCGCACGGTCAAGGTGCGTGCGGTCGACCGGGACGGGTCGCCGGTGCAGGTGCCGGCGCTGACGATCTTCGGCGACGACGGCCGGTTCGACGTCCTCGGCTCGATGGGCAGTGCCGGCGAGACCTTCGCGCTGCAGGACGGCGCCTACATCCTGACCGGCCTGATCGAGCTGGGCCCGAGCGGCGACGAGGTCGCCTACGTCGTCCTGCCGGAACTGGAGATCACCGGCGACACCGAGATCGTGCTGGACGCCCGGCAGAGCCGGCCGATCCGGATCGAGACGCCGAAACCGGCCGAGCAACGGTCGATCCTCAGCTACTACGCGCACCGGGTGACCGGCAGCGGCCGGTCCATCTCGCACGGGGTGATGCACTTCGCCGGCATGCGTGCGGTCAACACCACCCCGACCGCGCAGGTCCGGAAGGGAACGTTCGAATTCTCCTCCCGGTGGCAGCTGTCCGCGCCGGTCGCGCAGGCCGACGGCCTGGACATCCATCTGGTGTACGACTCACCCGCGGCCGCCGGGACCCGGCGCTACGAGGTGGTCGAGCAGAACGCGAAGAACCTCCGTGGCAAGGCCGTGCTGATCGACGCGAACTATGACGCGCCGGTCGACCAGATCGGGCGGGCGGTAGCCGGCGGCGCCGCCGTGGCGGTGCTGATCCAGCCGGCCGACCGCAGCGGATGGGCGGCCTGGAACCCGAGGGCCACCGAGCGGCTGCCGATCGTGACCGCGCAGGTGCCGTTCGAGGACGGCGCGAAACTGCGCCGCAAGGGCTCGCTGACGCTCACCCTGACCACCGGCGATCCCTATCTGTACGACGTGTTCCAGGCCGTGCCGGGGCGGATCCCGGCACAGGTCACGCACCGGGTGACCGCCGCCAACAGCATGCGGATCGACACGTCGTACGCCCACAACGGCGGCGAGCCGTGGGTGCGTGAACAGCGGTTCGGCTGGCGCCCGTGGCAGGACTACAGCTGGAACGACACGTCCCGCTCGGTCCGCACCCCGTCGGTGCGGCAGGAATGGGTGTCGGCCGGTGACACGATCTGGCAGCACATGGTGCACAGCGCCTACCCGTGGGGCGACTTCGGCCAGCTCACGAACGGTTTCGTCGAACCGGCCGGCAGCTACCGGGCGGGCAGCCGCACGGAGATCTGGGGCGGCGCGGTGGTGCGGCCGGCCGACCTCGGCTCCGAGCGGGCCGGTGAGGTGCTGCGACTGAACGTGGCCGAGTTCGTGGACGGCGACGGACATGCCCAGCCCGGTGGCTACGGCGACGGCGTGACGGCGAGACTGTGGCGCGACGGCACGCTGATCCACGAGGGCACGACCGGGACCGTCGACGTGACGACCACCCCCGGGAAGGCGCCGTACCGGCTGAAGGTCACCACCGGACGCTCGGACGACGAATGGGTGTACGGCACGGCGACCGACACCGAGTGGACCTTCACCTCGGCCAAGGCGGGCACGCTGCCGCTGCTCGGCGTCGATTACCACGCCCACCCGCTCGGCGTACGCCTCGACTTCACCGCCAAGCTGAAGTCGCTGAAGGTGGAGGTCTCCACCGACGACGGCCGGGTCTGGCGGCCGGCCCTGGTGATCGCGTCCTCCGCGCTCGTGGCCCCGGGCAGGTCCCCGGTGTCGCTGCGGGTGACCGCTGCCGACACTGCCGGGAACACGCTGAAACAGACCGTGATCCGCGCCTACGGCCGGGGCTGAACCCCGGTCAGCCAGTCACGGCGGGCCGCCTGATAGGCCAGGCCGGTGCGGGAATCCACACCGGCCTGGTCCATCAACCGGTCGATACGCCGCTGGACGGTCCGTTTGCTCACCCCGAGATGCGTGGCGATCGACTTGTCCGGCATCCCCGCCACCACCAGCGACAACAGCCGGGTGTCGACGCCCGCCGGCCCCTCCGCCCCGGCCAGCGGGGTCGACCGCTCCCAGTAGCTCTCGAAGAGCGCGACCAGCGCGTCGAGCAGCTCACTCGACCGGATCAGGGCCGCGGTCGGCTCGCCCACGCCGCGGGACTCGTCCGGCACCAGCGGGCAGATGGCCAGCTCGCGGTCGGCGATCGCCAGCCGGACCGGGAGGGCCGGCAGCGTCCGCGCCTGTTCCCCGGCGGCCACCGACTCCAGGATGCTGTCCAGCTCACCCGGCCGGTCCAGCAGCTCCCGTTCGTAGATCGCCCGGTAACGGACGCCCCGGGCCAGTGCGGAGCCCTCCTCGGTGTTCTCGGTCCCGGCCATGGCGAGCGGGTTGGCCCGGCAGAACCAGAGAATCTCCTCCCGGGCGTCGTTCTGCATCTCGCGCAGCCGCTGCCGCAACGGACCGGCCCCGACGACCACACTGACCAGATGCTCGGAGTCACGGCGGCGGGCGTGCGCCCGGTACTCCTCGCTCAGCGCGGCCACGAACTGCTGCGCGTTGCGCAGATCCTGCTGGCGGCGCAGCAGGGCGTCACCGAGCGCGACGTCGGCGGGCACCGGCTGGTATTCCGGCCCCGGCCCGGTCAGCCCCTTGGCCCGCAACGACTCCAGCACCGCCGCCGCGTCCTCCGGCGGGACAGCGCCATGGGCGACCAGATCGGCGGCCCCGGCCCGGCCGAGACGCACCAGCAATCGATAGGTACGCTCCTCGACCTCGCTCAACATGCCCGCCACAATAGCCACGAGTTGATCTCGCAGCCCCTGGTCGGGGCGCCGCCTGAACCCCGGATACCGCTACCCGATCACCCAGCTGCCGATCAAGGCGGCGGTCGTGACCGTGAAACCGGCGATCAGCGCGCCAGTGCGGATGGGGCGACCGACAGCCAGGCCGATGAGGCCGATGAACAGGCCGATCAGTGTGGCGGCGCTGGGCAGAGGTCGAGCCCAGTCCGGGCCACTGATCGGGCAGACGATCTGGTTGTTGGCGTCGAAACAGTAGTTCGACATGAGATGCCTCGAGTCGATGATCACGTAGGCCGCCAGAAAGAACAGGCCGGCGAACGCCCCGACGGCCTCGGCGATCTCGGAGGCGTTGCCGTACCGCGTGCCGGGGACCCGTACTGGTGTGGTCTCTGATCTGTCCGGCTCTGCGGCCCCGTCACCTGCGGTCATCGCCCGATCTTGGACGTGATCGGTGCCGAGATCATTCCGCCGAACGTCCCTTCTCGGCCACGACGACGCGCCGCCTTGCAGGAGAGCGCAACGCTGGAGATCTCTGCGTTCGGGGCCTGTCGGCTCGGCCCAGGCCGAGACCGCGAGCCGTCGTTCAGCACTAGATTGCGGGCGGTTTGTCCGTGTTGGGCGACGGCCGAGACCCTCAGCCGTCGCTGAGCGCTGGATTGCGGGTGGTTTCACCGTGTTGGGCGACGGCTGAGACCGTCAGCCGTCGCTGAGCGCTGGATTGTGGGCGGCTTTACCGTGCTGGGCGACGGCTGGTGGGTGCGCAGCGCGTTCCGCGGAGCCTGCTACTGCCGGTGGCGCGGGTCGGCAACGTCGACCAGCGCACACACTGGCCGATCGTGAGCTCCGGTCCTTGCCCCAGCAAGGACCGGAACACACGCACGGCCGATCGCGAGCGTTCAGCCTTGCCGGGGCGACTGCGCGAGCACACGCATCGTCAACGTGTGCGCCCGTCACGGCTACGGAGCCTGTTGCAACGGCCCTCGGCCCCCGTCAGTCCAGCCGGTTGGGCCGCCGCATTTCCGGTGTGCGGAGACCGGCTGCGAAAGGCGCCGAGCGTCCGCGTACTCCCTTGTATTGACGCTCGGCTATTTTTCAGGTTTGTTAACAGGTATGACGAAGCGTCGACTGGCCGCCGGCCTCATCGTGATCGTGGTCGCCGCGCTGGCGCCGGTTCCGAACGCCGGGCCAGCTGGGGCGGCCGCCGTCATCTGCAACCGCTACTGCGACGGCCGTGACCCGGCGCTGGCGCCCACCGAACGCGTCCCGGTCGCCACCTCCCTGTACGGCCGGACCTTCCGTCTGCACATCAACGACACCGACGCGATGGGCTGGGCCTCGGTCGGCGGCGGCACGGCCGGCGACGAGGTGTGGCTGGACCGCTCGATGGACGGTGGGCGCAGCTGGGTGGACGGCAGCCGTGTCAGCGAGACCCGGATCCCGGCGGGCGGCACCGGATGGCGTACCGGCATGGTCAACGTCGACGACTGGGCCGCGCGCGGCGTCGGCGCGCTGCGGGCGTGCGGCCGGGCCGGCGACCGGCCGGAGATCGCCTGCACCGCCTGGGCCCGCACCACCTGGAACGCCGGGAACCGGCGCACCGCCGCCTCCACCGCGCTGATGATGCGTTTCGACCGGGCCACCGGCCTGTTCGACACCAACGGGTGGTGGACCGGCGCCAACGCGCTCACCGCCCTGATCGACAGCATCCGGGTCAGCGGCATGCAGAGCTACCGGTACGCGATCAGCGAGACCTACGACCGCAACCTCAGCAGCCGTCAGGGCCAGTTCCGCAACGAGTACCTCGACGACACCGGCTGGTGGGGACTGGCGTGGGTGGCCGCGTACGACCTGACCGGGGAGAGCCGGTATCTGGCGACGGCCCGTGCGGACGCCGACCACATGCACGCCTACTGGGACACCCGCTGCGGCGGCGGAATCTACTGGCGCACCGATCGCACCGTCAAGAACGCCATCGCCAACAGCCTCTACCTCCAGCTGAACGCCGAACTGTCCCGCCGGATCCCGGGTGACACCGTGTACCGGCAACGGGCACAGGCCGGCTGGGCGTGGTTCCAGAGCACCGGCATGCTCAACTCCGGCAACCTGGTCAACGACGGCGTCAACCTGAGCACCTGCCGCAACAACGGGGACGTGACGTGGACGTACAACCAGGGGGTGTTGATCAATGCCCTGGTGCGGCTGAACCAGCTGACCGGTGACACGGCAGCGCTGGCCACCGCCCGGCGGATCGGGGACGCGCTGACCGCCAGCACCTACCTGAACTCGGGCGGGATCATGCGGGAACCCAACGAGAGCAACACGTGCAGTGGTGACGGCGTCTCGTTCAAGGGCCCGGCCGTCCGCGGCCTCGGTGTGCTCAACACGGCCACCGGCGGCACCTACACGGCGTACCTGCAAAGACAGGCCGACAGCGCGTACGCCCGCAACCGCGACACCCTCGACCAGTACGGCAGCCACTGGGCCGGACCCTACGTGCCCACCAACCACAGCTGCCAGCACAGCGTGCTCGACCTGCTCAACGCGGCGCCGTGAGCGTCCACATGGTTGCGTGCCGTCCGGCCGCGATGATCTCATGTGCTCGGGCTGCCGTCCGGCGCCGGTCAGGAGGCCGTCATGCCGGCTGGGCTGGGTCGAATCATGTACGCCTGGCGTCGTACCGTCATCGTCGTCTGGCTGGCGGTCGCGGCGGCCGGCGCGGTCTTCGGTGGTTCCGTCTACGATCGCACGCAGTCGATCGACTCCCTGCCCGCCGGCGCTCCGGCGGCGGTCGCGCAGGCCCGTCTGGACGCGCTGTCGCCCGAGGGTGAACGGGTGGTCGCGGTGATCTCCGGCCGCGACGTCGGCGCCATCGCGCTCGTCGAGAGCGTCAGCCGGATCGCGTACGAGATCCGCGACATCCCCGGTGTGGCCGAGGTCGTGGACTCCTACACCACGGGGACACGGCAGATCTCCACCGACCAGCAGAGCTCCCTGATCACTGTGGAGCTGACGCCGGGCCTGAGCGACGACGAGGCGTTGCGGGTCGCCGACCGGGTGAGCGCCGCCCTGCGCCGCATCGACGCTCCCGAGATCCTGATCGGGGGCGGGCTGCTGGCCGAGCGGGACTTCGGTGAGCAGGCCGTCCGGGACGCCGCCGTCGGTGAGTCGGTCGCCCTGGTCTGTGTTGCGATCCTGCTGATCGTGCTGCTGGGCGGCCTGGTGGCCGGGCTGCTGCCGTTGGGCGCCGCGGTGGGCGCGGTCACCGCCACGCTGCTGGCGCTGACCGGCCTGGCCCGTCTGCTGCCGGTCAGTGAGTACGCCGTCAACGTGGTGACCCTGCTCGGCATCGGGCTGGCGGTCGACTACAGCCTGCTGATGATCACCCGGTTCCAGCAGGAGCGCGCCGCCGATCCGCGCGCGCCGGTGGCCGAGCTCGTCGAACGTACCGTGGCCACCGCCGGCCGGGCGGTCCTGGTCTCCGGCTCGGCGGTCGCCGTGGCGCTGGCCGGGTTGTTCGTCTTCGGCGACCCGGTGCTGGCCGCGATGGCAATGGGCGGAGCGCTGGTCGTCGTGCTGGCCACGATGGCCGGGACGACGCTGGTGCCCGCGCTGATCGCGGTCGCCCACCGGCGCATCCCGGCGCAGCGCCGGTCGCGGGGACCCGGTCTTCTCGTGCGGCTGGCCGGGCTGGCTCAGCGCCGGCCGGGCCCGGTGGCGCTGGCCGTGGTCGCCGGTCTGCTGGTGCTGAGCGCTCCACTGCTGTTCGTGGAGCTCGGCAACTCCGACGTGCGTGTGCTGCCCAGGAGCAGCGAGGCCCGTCAGGCGTACGAGGCGACGCAGGAGAGGTTCGCCGACCCGCCGAAGCAGCCGTTGACCGTGGTGGTCGAGGGCGGCCCGGACCAGCTGTTCGACACCATCGAGCAACTGCCGGGCGTGTCCGACGTGTTCGTGCGGCCGGACGTGCCGGCCGGGGTGAGCATCGCCGACGTGGTGCCCGAGGGCGCCTCGGACAGCCCGCAGGCCCAGCAACTGGTGGCCGACCTGCGGGCACTCGAGGGGCCCGCACCCGTGCTGGTGGCCGGCCCGGCGGCGGAACTGGCCGACGCGAAACGATCGGTGGCCGAGCGCCTGCCCGTTGCCCTGGCCGTCATCGTGGCGGCGACCGCGGCGTTGCTGTTCGCCCTCACCCGCTCGGTGGTGGTGCCGGTCAAGGCGATCGCGATGAACGTGCTGACGCTGCTGGCGACCATGGGGGTGCTGGTCGCGGTGTTCCAGTGGGGCTGGGGCGCCGGCGTGCTGGGTTTCGAACCCTGGGGCGCGCTCGACCTGACGACGCCGCTGCTGCTGTTCGTCTTCGCGTTCGGGCTCTCCATGGACTACCAGGTGTTCCTGCTGGCCCGGATCAAAGAGGAATGGGACCGGCGTACGGCCACCGACGGCGCGGCCAGCGATCGCGCCGTCCTGGCCGGGTTGACCGCCGCCGGCCCGGTGATCACCACGGCCGCCCTGGCGATCGGCGTCGTCTTCCTCGGGTTCGTCCTCGGCGACCTGGTCGCGGTGCAGGAGATCGGCGTCGGGATGGCGGTGGCGGTTCTGCTGGACGTCACGGTGGTGCGCGGCCTGCTGCTGCCGGCCACGATGTCACTGCTAGGCCGGTGGAACTGGTGGCGGCCGGGTCTGACCCGCGCGGCGCGGGTCCCGGTGGGCTGACCGGCGGGCTCAGTCAGAGAGAACCGTTATGTCCCGGGCCCTCAGCCGCTCGACGACCGGGGTCACCGTGGCGATGTCGGTGCCCTTCATGAAGTCGAGCCACACCTTCTGCAGGTTCGGCAGCTCGCCCAGCCACTCCGGCAGGGCGTCGACGTGCGCCCAGCGCAGGTTCAGCTCCTCCAGCTCGGTGAGGGCCCGCATGCTCTCCGGCAACGTGCCCACATGCTGTCCGGACAGGTCGAGGTGGCGCAGCGCGGTCAGCTCGCCGATGCCCGGCGGCAGCCCGTCGAAGGGCTCTCCCTTGTCCCCGATCTCGAATCTCAACGTCGTGAGGCCGGTCATCTTCGGAATCACGCCGGGGAACGTCGTGAGGGGGTTTCCGCCGAGACTCAGCTCCGTCAGGCCGGTCAGCGCGGCCATGCTCGCCGGTAGCGCGGTCAGCCGGTTGGCGCCGATCCGCAGGGTCTCGAGGCTCGACAGCTTGCCGAGCGTGTCCGGGAGCACGGTCAGCGTGTTGTGGGCGAGGTCGAGGACCCGCAGGCGGGTCAGGTCGCCGATCTCGTCCGCGACCGTCGAGGCGCCCTCACCGCCGGAGTCGAGGAGCACCGTGTCCGGCAGGCTGAACGCCGCCGCCGGCAACTCCGTCATGCCGCGCCAGCCGAACGTCAGCTCGGTCTCGCCCACCATCCGGTAGGCGAACATCACCAGGGTGAACGGATCCAGCTCCCCCTCGGACAGCTCGCCCAGTTTGCCGGCCGCCGCCCGCAGCTCGAAGTACTTCTCCCGCAGCTGCCAGGCGCGCGTGCGCTCCCGCCGAGGCTCGACCACGAACCGGGTCTCGCGCTCCCGGACGGCGGCCTGGCTACCGACCGGGGCGCTCCGGTTGAACAGCCGGCGGGCCTGGTCCCGGACCCGCTGGTCCAGCCAGTTGCACCGGGACACCACCAGCAGTTCGGCGAGCAGGCCGGCGCCCAGGCCGTTGGCGCGCACCAGCTCCGCCGCCAGCGCCGGGTTGGCCGGGTCGGGTGAGGCGAACAGGTCGCGGATCCGGTCGGTCGCGCCGGTGTCGACCGGCTCCGTCGTGCTCTCCAGCAGGGCCGCCAGCTGGGCCTCGGTCATCACCGGCAGCCCGGCCGCCAGCAGCTGCCCGGCGACGCCCCGGTGCCGCTCGCCGACCACCACCGCCCGGGTCGCCGGTCCGGGTTTGCGGCCCACCCGCACACCGAGCCGGCCGAGCCGTTCGGCCATCTCCGCCGCGCCCATGCCGAGCCGGCCGGCGACCAGCACCTCGTCGCCGGCGGCCAGTGTCGGCGGGCTGGCGGCGAGCACGTCCGCCAGCACCTGTACGGCCCGGCCGCGTACCACCGGAACCGGGCAGTCGAGGGCGTCGAGCAGGTCGGTGACGCTCGCCCCGGTCACGTGCCGACGGTCGGGCAGGCTGAACAGCAGGGTGATCTGCAGCAGCCGCCCGGCCGTCGCCGTTCCGGCGGCCTCGAACCCGGCCCGCAGTGATCGGGTCTGCGCGAACGACACGATGTCGCTGGTGCCGTCGGCGACCCGCAGGGCGATCGCCCGCGGGGCGGTGAGGACCGGGTCGAGGTCCTCGGCGGCCAGTTGCAACGGCTGGTACCAGCTGTTCAGGTTGATCTCGGCGAGCTTCGGCAGCGCAACCAATCCGGGCAGCAGCGGGCCGGCGTCGTCACCGGGCAGGCTGATCCTTTCCAGATTCACCAGCCGGTCCACGCCGTCGGGCGCATCGGGCAGCCGGCCGGAGTGGCGCACGACGTGCACGTGACGACCCGCCAGGACAGCCGCCGGCAGGCTGTCGAAGACCGGCCCCGGCGGGTCGAGGTCGGCGAAGACCGCCGCATACCGGTCGTCGGCCCACATCGCGGCCAGGAAGGTGTCGTCGCGGATCAGCCAGATGCTGCCGCCGTGCTGCCGGCCGGCGGCGACCGCCTCGACCACCCCGTCGCGGTCGCCGCACAGGAAGCGGACCCGGGCGGTGTCATGGAAGATCTTCGGATACTCCGGGCCGTACGGAAGGAACGCCTCCGCGCACGCGGTGGCCCATTCCGCGGTGACGCCGGGGCGCCAGCCGGTCTTGTACATCGTGTCGGCGAGGTAGCGGCCGGCGGTGTGCGGTTCCAGCTTGGGCACCGCGACGAGGTCGGCCAGCAGGGCAAGCCGGGCCGGCAGGTCACGCCCCGGGCCGGCGGCCAGCGTGTAGACGCGTTCGTGCAGCGCCCGGGCGCCCGCGGTGAGCACGGTTCGCCGTTCGGCCGGAGCCAGGGCCAGCCAGGTGGTGACGTGTGCGGCGTCGCCGGCGTCGAAGGCGCGAGCCAGGCGGCCCGCGCCACGGGGGTCGGCGAGTTCGGCCCGGGCTGTCGCCGGGTCCTGCCATGGCTGGGACATCGTCAACCGTTCCTTCCGGTGAGGCGGACCCGGCGTCCGGGCAGGTGGGACAGGTCCTGGACGCTGTCCCCCGCGGTCAACACCCACAACAGGGGTGTACGGGACGCGACGGCCGGCCGTGGCGCGAAGCCGTCGGTGAGGTAGACCAGTCCGTCATGGCCGAGTTCGTTGGCGCGACGGATGGCCGGATCGAAACCGGTGCCGCCACGGCCCGACACGGTCTCGGGCGGGCGGCCCCGATAGCGGTACTCGCGATGGACCGACACGTCGGCCTCCAGCACGGTCACCTCGACCCCGCGCCGCCACATGGCGTGGATCTCGCTGAAGAAGGCGGTCAGATCCGCCGCCGCCACACTGCCCGACGTGTCGACCGCCACCACCAGCCGGGAACTGCGGCGCACCCGCACCCCGGGCGAGGTTCCGTACCGTGCCGACGGCCGCGACAGTGTGGTGCGAAGCCGGGTCCGTTCACTGGTGGCGCCGAACATCCGCAGCACCCGCCGCCACGGCACCTGCGGCGGGCGGATGACGAGCTCGAGGATCTCGACGAGCTCGGCCGGCAGCGGACCCCAGCCGCGGACCGTCGCCCGGCGCACGGTCGTGGCCAGCAGCGTCTCGACCCCGTGCGTGAACGTCGCCAGGGTGGCCGCGGGCAGCGCGGCGAAATCGCGCCAGGCCTCGTGACATCGGGCGGCGGGCCCGTCCAGCCAGGCCCGCACCGCCGCGACCACCTCGTCCGCCGGACCGTCACCGGCCGATCCGTCCGGGTCGCCGCCCTGGCAGGCACGGGTGTACGGCTCACGCAGCATCGCGTAGTAGTCGTCGGCGGTGCGGCCGGGCGGCAGTCCCACGTCGGCCACCGTGACCGCGCCGGGCAGTGCGGCGGTGTCGCACAGCTGGTTGACCACCAGGTCGCAGGCCAGACCCCAGAGCTGCAGCGAGCCGTACGCCGACGCCCGCAGCGGGTGCTTCAGCGTCAGGTGCAGCAGCTCGTGACGGAGGCAGGCGGTGCGGGCGGCCGGCGACAGGTCCGCCCACCCGGCGGCGGACACCGCCAGCCCCGGCGCCGGACCGGCCGGCACCAGGCGGATCCCGGCGTCGCCGTCGGTCACCAGGCGGATCATGCCGACCAGCAGGTGCCCGTAGTACGGCTCGCGGATCAGCAGGTCGCGGGCGGCGGCGTCGATCTCGGCCCGGATCCCGGCCAGGCCGGGGCTCATGACGGCACGGCCGCCAGGTCGAGCAGCAGCCGGCCGACCGCCTTGTCGGCGAGCACGCGGGTCGCGCCGAGCGACCGATCGAGCAGCATCAGGTCCTGAGCCATGGCCAGCCGCATGTCGGCCGGGAGCGCCTCGAGGGTGAGCAGCCCCCGTAGATTGGCGACCGCGGTCGCGTCGAGGCGGGTGGTCCGTTGCCGGAGGTGGTTGACCACCCGGGTGCAGACCGTGGCGAGCAGGTCCACCCGGCGGCCGCCCCGGCCGCCGAGCTCCGCCAGCCGCTCGGCCACCGGCGCGAAGTCCCGGGCGCCGAGGATCTCCTCCGGGGTGACCAGGATGTCCAGGTCATTGTTGACGAACGCGACGAACGCCGACACGGTCGACGAGTCCAGGCAGGCGTCGCCCAGCATGGTGACCAGGTCGAGATCGGCCCGCAGGTCCGGGAGGGCGGCGATCCGCTCGAAGAACTGCACCAGGCTGCGCGGTGTGGTGCGCACGCCGGTGACCGTCTCGGGATAGGTGAGCACGAACGCGATTCCGCGCGGGTCCATGCCCTGCGTCTCGGCCCACGCGGCCCAGCGTTTGACGTCGAACCGCAGCGTCACGTGCAGCATGCGGGTGAGCATGGCGTCGTCCATCGGAGTGACCGAGTAGTCGCCGCCGTCCGGGTTCGCGGTCAGCACGATCTGCCAGCGCGGCGGCAGGCTCCACGACGCCAGGCGGTATCGCTGGAGCAGCTGCATCAGGCCCCGCAGGATCCGGTCGTCGGCCCGGTTGACGTCGTCGATGAGCAGCACGCCCGGCACGTCCTCGCGTGGCACCCACTCCGGCGGGGCCATCGCGGTCGCGGCGCCGCCGTCGACGACCACCGGCATCCCGAGCAGGTCGCCCATCTCCTCGAACTGGGCCGGGGCGATCGACACGAACGCCGCGCCGCGGGCCCGCGCCACCGACTCGACGATGTCGGTCTTGCCGATCCCGTGCCGGCCCCACACGCACACCGGGGTGCCGCGCCGGCCGTCGGCGACGAGACGGTCGTTGACCGTCATCGTGTGCCCGAGGAAACGTTCGAGCTCGACCGGGTCGCACACGCTGCCGTAGGTGACGTAGTCAAAGCCGTCGGAGATCGACACGCCACGACCGTAGACCATCGTGGCCACCCGGCTGGTCGAGAGAGTCGAACCGTCGCGGTCAGCTTTGGGAACTTCGACGCTCATTGATCGCTGAGGGTTGTGTTTTGTGTCCGGGAGATTACAGGATGTCGTGGGAGCGCTCCCGCGGTCCCGTCCCCGATCCCCCACGAAGGAGTTCCAGCGTGTTCGACAGGCGAGCAAGGAGACGTCTGGCCGCCGCAGCTGCCGGGCTTGCCCTGGCGCTGACCGGCGGCGTCACCGCGCCAGCCGCGCCCGCGGCGGCGGCCGTGCCGGCGTCCGACTGGCTGCACGTCTCCGGCAACCGGATCGTCGACTCGGCCGGCAACCCGGTCTGGCTGACCGGCGCCAACTGGTTCGGCTTCAACGCCTCGGAACGGGTGTTCCACGGGCTCTGGTCGGCCAACATCACCCAGCTCACCGGGGCGATGGCACAGCGCGGCATCAACCTGGTCCGGGTGCCGATCTCCACCCAGCTGCTGCTGGAATGGAAGGCCGGGCAGGCGACCGTTCCCAACGTCAACACCTACGCCAACCCCGAGCTCACCGGGATGAACAGCCTCCAGGTCTTCGAGTACTGGCTCCAGCTGTGCGAGCGTTTCGGGATCAAGGTGCTGCTCGACGTGCACTCCGCCGAGGCTGACAACTCCGGTCACATCCACCCGGTCTGGTACAAGGGGACGATCACCCCGGAGCAGTACTACCAGGGCTGGGAATGGGCGGCCACCCGCTGGAAGACCAACGACACGGTGGTGGCGTTCGACCTGAAGAACGAGCCGCACGGCACCCCGAACGACACCGTGCGCGCCAAGTGGGACAACTCGACCGACGTCGACAACTGGAAGAACACCGCCGAGACCGCCGCCAGGCGGATCCTCGCGATCAACCCCGAGGTGCTGATCCTGGTCGAGGGCAACGAGGTCTACCCGCGTGAGGGCGAGACCTGGAACTCCCCGAACACCGACCCCGACCTGTCGCCCAACTACTACTACAACTGGTGGGGCGGCAACCTGCGCGGCGCCAAGCAGTATCCGATCAACCTGGGCGCCAACCAGGACCAACTCGTCTACTCGCCGCACGACTACGGGCCGCTGGTCTACAACCAGCCGTGGTTCGACAAGCCGTTCGACAAGGCCAGCCTCACCGACGACGTGTGGCGGCCCAACTGGTTCTACCTGCACGAGAACGGCACCGCCCCGCTGCTCGTCGGCGAATGGGGCGGCCGGCTCGGCCAGGACGCCCGCCAGGACAAGTGGATGACCGCGCTGCGCGACCTGATCGTGGAGAACCAGCTGCACCAGACGTTCTGGGTGCTCAACCCGAACTCCGGCGACACCGGCGGCCTGCTGCTCGACGACTGGAAGACCTGGGACGAGCAGAAGTACGCGCTGCTCAAACCGGCCCTGTGGCAGTACGGCGGCAAGTTCGTCGGCCTCGACCACCAGATCCCGCTCGGCGGCGACGGCAGCACCACCGGGATCAGCCTCGGCCAGCGCTACGGCGACGGCGGGTCGGAGGGCGACACCACCGCTCCGGGCGCGCCCGGCCAGCCCACGGCCGGCACGATCACCGCGAACAGCGTGGCCCTGAGCTGGACGGCGGCCACCGACAACGTCGGCGTGACCGCCTATGACGTGCTCCGCAACGGGACCGTGGTGGCCACCGTGTCGGCGACCTCCTACACCGCGACCGGGCTGGCCGCGTCCACGGCGTACACCTTCAGCGTCCGGGCCCGCGACGCGGCCGGGAACATCGGCGCGGCATCGGCCGGCCGCACCGTCACCACCAGCGCCGGCGGAGGCAGCGGCGACCAGGGCTGCACCGCCACCTACAAGACCACCACCTCCTGGTCCGGCGGTTTCCAAGGCGAGGTGACGGTACGCAACACCGGCACCACCGCCGGCAGCGCCTGGACGGTGAACTGGACCTACCCGGCCGGCACCACGATCGGCTCACTGTGGAACGGCGTGGTCGGCACCCCGGCGGTGACCGTCCGCAACGCCGCCCACAACGGCGCGCTGGCCGCCGGAGCATCCACCACGTTCGGCTTCGTCGGCAACGGGACCGCCACCACTCCTGCTCCGATCACCTGCACCCTGTCCTGAACCACTCGACGTATCAATCATCGCCTCGGTGAGTGGTGCGTGCCGCCGATCGAGGTCGGTCCGGTTGCCTGCCCGGTTCGCGTGCCGGTTCACCCGGCACGCGAACCGCGGCGCGGTCCCGGCCGCATCTGACCGGACGATCAACCCCGACATGTGCCGGTAACCTCGTCGACTCGAAGTTGCTGCCGCCTCGGGATGTCCGGCAGAAGGACCACGTATTTGCATCTGTCGTGGCTGGACTGCGCGTAGCGTAGCCGGGACACTACTGGCCGGGACTCATTTTTCCGGGCGGCGACTGGCGGCGATTCAGGTTGCCGGGATTCCGGTGGCAACGAGGAGACACGTGACCGAGCCGATCCTGGTCGTCGACGTCGGCAACGCCTGCTCGCGGGCCGCGATCGTGGCGCAGAACCGGACCGCGCTGCTGCGTGATCCGGCGAGCGAACGCCCGGTGTGGCCGTCGTCGATGGCATTCGACAACGGTGCCTGGCTGGTCGGAGCGGCGGCCGAGCAACTACGGAAGGCGTCGCCACGCCGCCTCCTGGACGGTCCCCGGCGTACGCTCGAGAATGATGCCCCGCTCGTGATCGACGGCCGTGACGTGCCGGCCGCGGAGGCGCTCGGTGTGTACCTGTCGGCCATCGGCGCCGAGGCCCGCCGGGTCTACCGGGCCGCGATCCGGCGTCTGGTGCTGACCGTCCCGGCGGTGTGGCCCACCCCGGACCCGCGCCGTGACGCGCTGATCGAGATCGGACAGGCTGCCGGGTTCACCGACGTGGAACTGATCGATGACGCGGTGGCGATCACCCTCGATCCGCGGAGTGGCGCCGATGTTCCGGACGGTGCGCCGGTGCTCGTCGCCGACCTCGGCGCCTCCTGGACCGTCTCCTGTGTACGGGTGGACGGCGTCCACAGCCAGGTGCTGGCGAGCCGCGCCACCACCGGCGGGCGTGATCTCGATGCGCTGGCCGCCGCGGCGTTCGAGGTGCTGCGGGAGTCCGCGATCGCTCCGGTCGACCTCGCCGCGGTGGTGCCGGCCGGTGGCGACTCCCGGCTGGGTCTTGCCGCCGGGCTGGAGGAGCGCCTGGGGCACAAATCGCGGGGCGGTGCCGACCCCGAGTTCGCGGCCGTGCGCGGCGCGGCCCGCTGGGCCGAGCGCACTGCCGAGCGGCGCATCAGCGCATGGGCGGCGCCGTGGCGTACCGAGCCGGTGGTGTGGGACGTGCCCGGCGGGCGGGCCCGGTTGCTGAACTGGGAGGTGCGCCCCGGTGAGCGGTACCCGGCCGGCGCGGTACTCGCCCAGGTCCGTACCGATGATCAGCTGGTCGCCCGGCTGGCCGCGCCGCGGGCCGGCCGCCTGAACGGCCCGTTGCCGCAGCCCGGCGCACTGGTGGGTCCGGTTCTGGCGGTCGGCGCCCGGCGTGACCCGGTGACGCTGGCGGCCGAGTCGCCCACCGTGCTGCGAAGCGTCGAAACCGCCGGCACCTACCTGCTCGGCGCCGATCAGATCACGCTGTACGAGTGCTCGGCGCGGGCTGACGAGGTGCGGATCTGGTCGGCCGGCACCGGCGAGGCGCTGGGCGGCTTCACTCCGGAGCCGACCGGGGGCAGCGCCGGTGGCCGGCTCTTCGTCGACCCGCAGGGGCGGGTGACCCTGATCGGCTGGGACGACGAGATGGGCCTTCGAGTCTGGGACGTCGCCTCGGGCACGCTGACCGCGCAGATCGCTGAAGCATTCGACGTACGCCGGGTGCTCGTCGACGAGACTGGATGGCGTGTCGCCGTAGAGGGTGCGGGACGTCAGTCGGTGGGCCGCTACCGGCGCACTGCCATCACCGTCTTCGACCTGGACACCGGCAGTGTCGAGGACAAGATCTCCGATCCGGTCTGGGAGCAGCGCAACCCGGCTTTCCGGCCGCGCAGCGCCGCCGACGCGTTCGTGGCTCAGGCCGCCACGGCTGACGGACAGCTGCGGGCCGGGGTGCAGTCGGCCGGGGTGGTGCTGAGCGATCCGGCCGAGGGCTTGGAACTGCATCGCATGGTGCCGCCGGCACCGGCGGCGGCCGGGGTCGCGTTCGTGCCCGGCAGTGATCTGCTGCTGGTCAACTGGGAGTTCGAGACAGGGAGCCGCGTCGATGTCATCGGACTTTGACGGCCCGCGTCTGGTGATCGACGTCGGACACAGCGCAACCACGGTGCTGCTGCTCACCGCCGATCGCATGCAACTGCTCACCGAGCCGCTCACCGGTGCGCCGGCGTGGCCGTCGGCCCTCTTCCGGGATGGCGAGCAGTTGCTGACCGGCGCCGCCGCCCAGGAGCGCCGTTCCGCAGACCCCGGGTCCGCGGCCGCCGGGTGGACCCGCGGACTTGCCGCAGACGAGCTGTACCTCTTGGGCGGCCGGCCGTTTCGTGCCGGTGAACTGTTCGCCGCGCTGCTGAACGCGCTGCGGCGCGAAGCCGAGCGCGTCACCGGCACGCCGGTGACGCGGGCTCTGCTCACGGTGCCGGCCGGCGGCGGGGACCACGAAACGCGCCGCGCGCGGACGCTGGCCGCCGCCGAAGCGGCCGGCTTCACCACGGTGGAGTCGCTGGACGAGCCGACGGCGGCGGCGCACGTGCTGGCTGCCGGCGCCGGCCTGCCCGAGGGCGACTTGGCACTGATGTACGGGTTGGGCGGCGGCTCCTTTGACGCGACGCTGGTCCGTCTGGGCTGGCCGGCGTCGCACATCGTCGAGCACGTGCGGCTCGGCGACTGTGGGGCCGCCGACATCGATGTGCTGGTCGGCCGGCAGGTGGCCGCGTCGAACCGGCAATGGCTCACTCCACCGGCCGGTGACGAGGCCGCGGCCCTGCGGCTCAATGCGGCGGTGACCGACTTCGCCCAGCGCATCCGCCATCAACTGAGCGACGCCGCGGCGACCGAGGACTTCCTGATGCCCGGCGCGCCCGCCTATCGGCTGACCCGGCCCGGCCTGGCGGCGCTGGCCGCACCGGTCCTGCACCGCACGGTGCTCGCCTGCCGGCAGCTGCTGGCCCGCCACGGTGTGCCGGCCACGCGACTGGCAGCGATCCTGCTCACCGGCGGTGGCACCCGGATGCCGGCCGTGGTCGAAATGCTCGCCGCCGAGTTCGGCCGGCCGCTGCGGCGCATCGACGAGCCGGAGCTGGCTGTGGTTCGCGGGGCGGCCCGCTGGTCGCTGGTCAGCGGGCCGCGTCTGGTGCCGGCGGTCACCGGTGCCGAGCGGCTGACGCCGCTGGTCTTCACCGTGCCGGGTGGCGCCGCCCAGCTGCAGCGGTGGCTGGTCGAACCCGGTCAGGCGTACGCGAGCGGTCAGACGCTGGGCCGTATCCGGCTGCCCGGCGGCGCGCTTTGGGATCTGACCGCGGCAACCGGCGGGCGGCTGGAGCGTACGCTCTCCGGGCCGGGCGCACAGGTGGTCAGCGGACAGTGGCTGGCTCTCGTCGACAGGTGAACGGGCGATCGATCCGGAAAATCAAGGAATCCCACAGTTGTCGCCCAGGTCCGCCGTGAATCAAAGCTGCTGCGCTGTGCCGGGCTCTGACCTTTTCTGATCATCGACGGGTTCCTCAACACGGGCCCCACAGTGCCGACGTTCAGAATGTGACTGACCAGGCACAGCATCGCCAGGTGGCGACCGAGGAGATTCTCAACTCTCGTCGAGTCGTCTCGTCCGCTGTCGTCGTGCTCGCCGTGACCATGGCGATCGCCCTGGTCTCGTACGTGTGGGACTGGATCGACGCGGTCAGCGCCGGTGAGTTCCCGGAACCCGACGAGTGGCTCGGTATGGTCGGGCTGGCCGGTCTGCCGTACGCCGTGGTGGTAACCCGCCGTCTGGTGCGGTTCGAGCGGATGCTCACCACCCGGGAGCGGGAGGCGGTGCAGGCGTTCCAGGACACCGTCGACAACGCGCACGGCTGGATCTGGCAGACCGACGCCGACATGCGGATCACCTACTCCAGCCATGGCGTGCACGCGATGCTGGGCCACCAGCCGCCGGAGGTCATCGGCCGGACCGTCTGCGAGCTGATCAGCGACGGGGCGTCGGCCCGGCCCAAGGTCGACCCGGGTGGCCGGCAGGATCTGGCCACCGAGACCCGGCACACCGACGGGTCGGTGCGGCACCTGAGCACGACTGTCGCGCCGATGTTCGACGAGACCGGCCGGACCGTCGGCTATCGCGGTTTCACCGCCGACGTCACGGTGGAGAAGGTCGCCCAGATCGCGCAGGACGAGAAGCAGCAGCGGTACGCCGACTCCCGCGCCCGGATCGAGCAGGCCCTCGACGACCCCGAGGCGATGTACGTGGTGCTCCAGCCGATCGTCGACATCGACGGTCAGCGGATCGCCGGGATGGAGGCGCTCGCCCGGTTCAACGCCGAGCCGAAGCGCACGCCCGACCTGTGGTTCGCCGAGGCCTGGGAGGTGGGGCTCGGCATCGACCTGGAGCTGCACGCCATCGAGCTGGCCTGCCGCCGCCTGCCGGAGCTGCCGGCGCACGGCTACCTGTCGATCAACCTGTCCGCGCAGACGCTCACCGACCCGCGGCTGCTCGACCTGCTGTCGGGTCTCGGTGACCAGGCCCGCCGGGTGGTGGTCGAGGTGACCGAGCACACCGCCATCGACGACTACGGTGTGGTCGCCGACGTCCTGGACCGGATCCGTTCGCTCGGGGCACGTCTGGCCGTCGACGACGCGGGCGCCGGTTACGCCTCGATGCAGCACATCCTGCGGTTGCGCCCGGACATCATCAAGCTGGACCGCAGCATCATCGCCGACAACGACGTGGACCCGGCCCGGTTCGCGCTGATCGGCGCGATGGCCAACTTCGCCGTCTCGCTGGGCATGGTGGTGATCGCCGAGGGCGTGGAGACCCCCGGCGAGCTGGCCGCCCTGACCGAGAACCAGATCTGCCACGCGCAGGGCTACTACCTGGCCCGGCCCGCCGTCGAGCCGTTGATGGAGCTGACGCCCCCGGCGCCGGCCAAGGCCGCCTGAGGGTAGAAGCGGGCCATCGCGGTGATGCTGGCCCGCATCAGGTCGCGTAGCTCGGGTGGGGACAGCACCTCGATGTCCTCGCCCAGGCGCAGGAAGTCGGCGTGGGCGTGTTTCACCGACTCGATCGGCAGGGTCACCGTGGTCCAGCCGTCCGGGTCCGGGGCGCCGACCGCGTCGCGGACGTTGCGGGCCATCGCCCGGGTCATCAGGTACGGGATCCGGGTGAGCCCGGCGGGGGAGAGGCGCACCGTCGCCTCGGCCCGGTGCAGCCGCCGTTCGAAGTCGGCGGCCCAGGACGACCAGGTCGCGGCCAGGTCGAAGCCGTCGGGACGTTCGAAGGTCTCGTCGAGCACGGTCAGGTCGAGGATCGTGGCGACCCGGTAGGTCCGCAGATCCTCGCCGACCCGGGCCACGAAGTACCAGACGCCCGCCTTGAGGACGATGCCGAGCGGCTCGATGTCGCGGTCCACCTCGCGTGGCTCCCGCCAGCGCCGGTAGCGCATCCGGGCCCGCCGCCGGTTCCACACCGCGCCGGCCAGTGCGGCCAGGTGCGGGTGGGCCTCGGTCTCCCGGAACCAGCCGGCCGCATCGAGGTGGAAACGGTCGCGGACCTCGTCGACCTGCCGGGCCAGGCGGGCCGGGAGGGCGGCGCGCAGTTTCAGCTCGGCGGTGGTGAGCACGGCGCCGAGCCCGAGTTCGGCGGCGGCGTCCGGCACCCCGGCCAGGAAGATCGTCCCGGCCTCCTGCGGAGTCAGGCCGGTGAGCCGGGTCCGGTAGCCGTCGACCAGCTGATATCCGCCGTTGGCGCCGATCTCGGCGTAGACCGGGACGCCCGCCTCGCCGAGGGCTTCGATGTCGCGGTACACGGTACGCACCGAGACGCCGAGTTCGCCGGCGATCTGCTGGGCGGTGAGCCGTCCGCGGTCCTGGAGCAGCAGGACCACGGACAGCAGACGACTCGCACGCATTTTCAAAGACTGCCACAGGATGTCAGTCATGGCTGACAGGGTGGTGGTGACAACGAAAAGGAGCATCACCATGGCACTCGCCCGTTATGTCGGCTTCTCGCTCGACTGCGACGACCCGGTCGCGCTCGCCGACTTCTACGTCAAGCTGCTCGGCATGGAGATCAGCTACACCAGTGACGAGTTCGTCTACCTGGGCGGACCCGGCAACGGCATCGGGTTCGTGAAGGTGGCGAAGTACCTGCCACCGACCTGGCCCAGCTCCGACGTGCCCAAGCAGGCCCACATGGAGCTGGGCGTCGACGATCTGGAGGCCGGCGAGGCGGCGGTGCTCGGGATCGGCGCCACCAAGCCCGATCACCAGCCGCAGCCGGACCGCTGGCGGGTCCTGCTCGACCCGGCCGGCCACCCGTTCTGCATCTCCGCGTCGGTCTAGACCCAACCTTCTACCATCCTCCTGCGTCTATCCCAAAGAGGACATTCGCTTCGAGGAGGACAGCAAGTGCCACAAAGAAGAACGATGTTCCTGGCGGTGGCCGCGGCGGGCATCACGCTCGCCGCGGCCTCGCCGGCCAACGCGATCGCCAACGGCGAACCGGTGAAAGAGGGCAGATACTCGTTCTCTGTCAAGCTGACGATGACCGGCATCCCGGTCCTCGGCGGAGGAACCCGCAACAGCGCCTGCTCGGGCGCCCTGATCGCCCGGGAATGGGTGATCACCGCCGGGCACTGTTTCCGCGACGAGAACGGCGTCCGGGTCGAACGCCCGGTCGCCGCCTCGACCGTCGCGACCGTCGGCCGTACCGATCTGGTCACCAGCCCTGGCGGGCACGACCTGGAGATCGTCGAGGTGCGGCAGTCCGCCACCGCCGACGTGGCCCTGGCCCGGCTGGCCGAGCCGATCACCGACATCCGGCCGCTGGCCGTCAGCCGCCGTGCCCCGAAGGTCGGCGAGGTGCTGCGGCTCACCGGCTACGGCTCGCTGACCAGTGCCAACGCCAAACCTGTGACGCATCTTCAGACCGGGCAGCTGGTGGTGGAGTCGGTGGCGGACTCGACTCTGGGCGTCCGCGGCAAGGCGCCGAACCCGGACACCACGCCGTGCCCGTACGACTCCGGTGGCCCGTTCTTCCGTGAGTCCCGCGGGCACGCTCCGCAGCTGGTGGCGGTCGTCAGCGACGGCCCGAGCTGCCCGCACACCGAGATCGAGATCCCGGCCCGCACCGACAACCTCGCCGGGTGGATCCGCGGCATCACCGGCCGCTGACCGGGCCGCGCCTGGTCCTCCACGCGGAGGACCAGGCGCGGGACGTCAACGGCTGTACACCTCTATCTCATAGGTGGACAGGCCGTACTGGGTGGCGCGGGTGACCCCGGTCAGCCGGACGTAACGTGCCGTGCTCGCGGTGAGCGCCACGTTGTCCTCGCCTCCGTTGCCTCCGGTGACGGAGGCGACCTGGGTCCAGGTGGTCCCATTGGCCGAGGTCTCTATCTTGTACGCCGACGCGTACGCCGACTCCCAGAACACCCGCACCCGTCCCACCGCGACCGACGAGCCCAGGTCGATCCGGATCCACTGGCCGTCCGCCCACTCGCTGGCCCACCTGGTCGTCATGTTGCCGTCGACCGCGTTGGCCGCCGCGTTGCCCGACTGGCTGCCGGAGGCGGTGACGGTCCGCCCGGCCGCCAGGTTGGCGAGGTTGTCGCCGCGCTTGGCCGGGAAGGACACCACCTGCTGGTACGTGGGCCGGTTCTGCCACGAGATCAGGTCGTGGGTGATGCCGCCGAGCGGGGACTGGAGGATCGCGTCGGCACACCACTGGTTGCCGGCCGCGCAGTGGTCGTCGGCCGGGTAGGTGGTGGCCGCCGGCTCGGCGATCGCCGCGGACAGGCTGGTCAGCAGGGCGCTGCGGCAGGCGCTGACGGTGCCGGCGCCGCAGTACTTCGTCGACCAGTTCGGCACACTGTCGCCGAGCACCGCCCGCAGGTCCTTCTCGACCCAGCCCCACCAGCCGTACTGGAAGGAACTGCCCTTGTGCCCCTGCGCCGCGTTCGCCGAGTGCGGCAGCGTCGACACCTGGCCGGTCTGCCCGCCCGACGGTGACTCGTTGATCTGGAGCGTGTCGACCAGCGCCGTGTAGAGGCCGGTGCCGAGCCCGCTCTGGAACTGCGCGGCCACCACCCGCGGCCACCAGGCGTCGAAGATCCGGATGGCGTCGGCGTCGGCGTACACCTTGCTGCCCGACGCGGTCTCCTTGCGCAGTGCTCCGTTGGTCAGCCAGGTGCGCAGCTTGGCGACCGCGGCGGCCTGGGTGGAGTCGGTGACCGTGGCGGTGTCGATCATCCGGAGCAGGCTGGGCAGCACCTCCTTGCCGCGCAGGTCGGTGAGCCCGGCCTGCTGCACGACCTTGAGCAGCGTCGCCCGGTCGTACTTGGTGCCGGCCGCGATCCCGGCCTTGAGCGGCGCGTCCAGCAGGTCGCCGCGGTGCACCGAACCGAAGCTGAAGTTGCCGTCGGCCGCCGAGTAGCCGGCCGCCTGCTTGTTGTTCCAGCTCACGAAGTAGTCCTGGTTGACCGCCTGCACGTGCGCGGAGGCGGCCCGGTAACCGGTCCACTCCTGGGCGGCGTCACCCCAGGTCGGCAGGTTCGGGTCGGCGGTGGCCGGGCGGATCGGCTCGGTGCCCGAGGTGAACATCGCGGTGTCGGCCGAGTTCACGTAGAACCAGTTGAACGCGAATGCGATGTTCGCCGCCGAATTCTGGAACGCGGACGGCGTACCCATCTGATCGGGCTCGTTGAACATCTGGAAACCGATCGCCGAATCGGCCTCGTGACCATAGGTCGACCTCTTCGCCGTGAAGGCGACGGGCACGCCGCCCACCTTGCCACGCCAGGTGACCAGGCCGTAGTTGGTGCGCAGCACGGTCAGCCGGTAGGAGCCGGCCGCGGTGTCGTCGGCGGTGGTCGGCGCCCACGAGTTGACCCGGCTCAGCGTCTCCATCGCGGTGCACGTGCCGTGCCACAGGTAGCTCGTCGACGCCGTCGTCGGGGTGCTGCCGTCGGCGTTGCAGAGCCGGATCGCGTACGTGTCGGTGATGTCCTGCACCGACGAGGTCGCGCTCCACGCGTAGTCCGGGCCGCGGCCCAGCAGCGTGTAGAGGTTGAGGCCGCTGAACGCGACACCGCGGCTGCTGATCCCCGGGCCCTGCAACTCCTGGAGCATGAGCAGTTGCGGCGCGAAGTATCCGGTCTGCGGGCCGAAGACGGCGACCGGGTGGCCGGTGGCCGAGTTGGCCGCGTTGACGATCGCGGCGTTCGACATGCCCTGATGCGCGCTGTCGATGGTCAGCGTGCTCAGCGAGTCGGCGATGGCGCTGGTCCCGGTCACGCCGGTGGCCGCCGAGCCGGTCTTGTCATAGACCAGCGGTTCGGGGGTCGCCGTTCCGGCGTCCGGCATGGCCACCCCGGTGGCATTCGGATCCCCTGAGCTGTACGGGAAGGACTGCCCCGCGTGCAGCGTGACCACGGCTTCCGGGTCGTTCTGGGACCGGAACTGCTGCCACACCTGGTCACCGATGGTGGTGCCGTACTTGGCGCGGGCCGCGATCCGCACGAGCGCCGACTGCATCTCGTTGCCACCACCGCCGCCGAACAGGCCACCGATCACACCGGCGATCGCGATCAGGTCGGTCGCCACGAAGTCGACCGGTCCACCCACGTTCGTCACCGAGTCAAGATGACCCGTCAATACGTATTCACCCGGGCAGTCACGTGCAGCCATACAGTCGTCGATGTACATGTTGATTCCGGCAAGGTACTGCTGCACGTCGTCGTAGAGCTGCGCGCCGCGCGTACCCGAAGCCCGCAAGGTGTTGATCTGGTTTTGCAGGTCCGCCTCGGTGTAGGGGGAGTTGCGCCAGACGCTCTGCTCCAGGTCGCGGTTGCCCTCGGCGCCGCCGGCGAACCCGGTCAGGCTGCCCCGGGCGACATGGCGCATCAGGTCCATCAGGAACAGCCGGTCCTGCGCGCCCGCATAACCGGCGCCGAACATCGTCCCGGCGCGGGTCGTGCCGGTCACGTGCGGGATGCCGAGCGCCCGGTCGCGGACGATCTTGACGTCCGAGCGCGGGGTGATCGTGCTCGCCACGTTCGCGGCGGCGACCCCGTACGACGCGTCGTTGAAGAAGGTGTTGATCTGGCCCGGGGTCAGGCCGGTGTAGCTGTAGGTCAGATTGGCGTAGGGGGCCAGCTGGTTGTCGGAGTTGGCGGGCATCGTGCCGAACACCTGGTGCGCCAGGATCGCGGCGAGATCGGCGTCGCCGTTCTGGCCGGGCGGCAGGATGTCGGAGCACTCACCGAGGCAGTAGTCGTTCGTCGCGTACGCCGCCGCGGCCGGCTGGGGGCCGACCGCGGCGAGCGCTGCGGGGATCAGTAGAAGGGCGGCGAGGGAGAGAGAAAAGCGCCGGCGCATGGGGGTCCCTTCGGGTACGCCAGAAGACGCGAAACTTTCTCAGAATGCTAAGACATCGAAGAATATGAACGCTAGGTTTCGCGGAAGAAGGCGACCGCCTCGATCAGGGCCCGATCGGTCAGCGCCGGATCGTGCCGGGGGCCGACATCCCGCATGAACGCGTGCTCGCCACCGGTGTAGACGTGCAGTTCCAGGTCGGTCAGGCCGGCCGCGTACAACCGTTGCAGGATGTCCAGACGGGCGTCGGCCGGCACGTGCGGGTCCTGGCTGCCGAACACGATCAGCAGCCGCCCCCGGATGTCCGCCGCCCTCGCCAGGCTCTGCGCATCGGCGTCCGCGCCCAGCGCGCCGTTGTGCAGCCCGGTCGGATAGAAGCAGACAGTCGCCGTCACCCGCTGATCAAAAGCGGCCCGGAACGCCAGGTGCCCGCCGATGCAGAACCCGGTCACGAACACGTCCGACACGTCCGGGCGGGCGGCCAGGTAGTCCAGCACCGCGGTGCGGTCGGCGTCGAACTGCGCCGTCGTGGTCGCCGCCGCCCCGGCCAGACCCTGCTGCTTGCCCGCGTCGTCGAACTCCAGCGCCACCCCGGCCAGCGGGCCGTGCGGGTAGATCTCCGGCACCACCACCACGAACCCGTCCGCCGCCAGCCGCCGCGCGGTCCGCAGCGTCGACTCGGTCAACTGGAAGATGTCGGTGTAGAGAAGCAGGCCAGGCCACGCCTTCTCGACCGTGGGACGGATCACGACGGCCCGGATATCGCCCACCCGGACCTCTTCTTCACGCAACTTCATGATCGTCACATTAGGGGCACGGTGGGCACGGTTGGCTATCGTGCGGGCGGTGCCGAGTACATTTCCCACCCATCCCGCCGGAATCCTGCCGCTCAAACTGTGGCGGCCACGCTGGTTCGACGGTGTCGCCCTGGCCCTGGGCGCCGCCTCACCCGACGTGGCGTACCTCGTCGACGGCAGCGGCCTACCGGTCTGGCCACTCTCCCACCAGCTGCACGGGCTGATCATTTTCTGCCTGCCGGTCACGTTGCTCGGCTGTTTCCTGGTGCGCCGGGCGGCCCCGGCGATCGCCGTGCACCTGCCCGCGGGCCGGACGTTCGCGCTGCGCGACTACGGGGCGCTGCGGTCCTCCGGGCACCGCTGGTGGATCACCGTCACGTCGGCGCTCATCGGCGCGGCCAGCCACCTCGTGCTCGACGGGCTCGAAGCCTGGTACCCGGACATCGAATACCCGGCCCACATTGTCGGCTTCGCCGCCATGGCGCTGATCGCGGCGATCATCGGCCGTGACCGTCTGGTGCGTCGCTGGCACGGCGAGCCGCCGCCCGCCCCCAGAAACCCGGCCCGCTTCTGGACCGTCGCCGCCGTCGTCGCGGTGCCGCTGCTCGCGGTCCTGCCGTTCCTCCCGGCCGCGTTCCTGCCACACACCACGGGCGTACGGGTACTGACCGCGCTGTCGCTGGGCCTGCTCGCCGCCGCCGAGGTCGTCGGCGGCCGCCGGTCCGCTCTGACCGCGAGCTGACGGCCTCTCCCACGCCCCGGCCGTGTGCCTGCCTGGCCGTGTGCCTGCCTGGCCGTGTGCCTGCCTGGCGGTGTGCCTGCCTGGCGGTGTGCCTGCCCGGCCGTGTGCCCGCCCGGCCGTGCGTCGGCCCGGCCGTGCGCCGGTCTGATCAGCCTTGCCTCCTGGCAGATCTTGCACGGTTCTCCACCTTCACGGCGACGCTTCTATAGGTGGGCCGGTTCCGGGAGGGGTTGGTATCGGTAGGGTTCGGCACCGGTGATCTACGAGTGACTCATGCAAGATCTGGCCG